>CATKYY010000110.1 GCA_949841225.1 uncultured Acetivibrio sp. | reverse complement strand
CCAGGCTCCAGGTATGCAGGATAGGGAAAAGGCCGTCGGAAAGATAAGCAAGAGCAGAGAGAATGCAGGCGGCGGGAAGAAAGGGCAGGAACCGGTTTATAAAAGGAGCTTTCGGAGGCTTCCAGACGACCCTTCTGTTTTTTATGGAAGAGCTTTCGATGGCGAAATTGTGCCGATTCAGGATATTCAGGACGAAATAGGCGAGGTGGTGGTACAGGGAAAGGTAACTTCCGTAGATACCAGGGAGCTTCGGAATGAAAAGGCTTTGCTGATTTTTAATGTAACGGACTTTACAGATACCATTACAGGGAAGCTGTTTTTAAAAAAGGAGCAGTTGGGAGAGGTTACGGACAAGCTGAAAAAGGGCAGCTTTATCCGGGTAAAGGGAATGGCTGTCATGGACAGATATGATAAGGAAATTGGTCTTGGCTCAATTGTCGGAGTAAAGTCTATTTCTGATTTTACAAATCTCCGCTCAGATGAAAGTACAGAAAAGAGAGTAGAGCTCCATGCTCATACTCTGATGAGCGATATGGATGCGGTGGTAGATGTAAAGACTATGATTAAGAGGGCGAAGGACTGGGGACACAAGGCCATTGCAATTACAGATCATGGAGTGGTTCAGGCTTTTACCGACGCCAGTCACGCGGTATCGAAGGAGGATGATTTTAAGGTTATTTATGGCTGCGAGGCTTATTTAGTAGATGATTTGAAGAGGATTGTGGAAAATGGAAAGGGGCAGTCCCTGGATGCTCCTTGCGTTGTTTTTGATATTGAAACAACAGGATTTGGGCCGGCAAAGGATGCGATTATTGAAATTGGGGCTGTAAAGGTGGTAAACGGAGAAATTACGGAAAAATACAGTACCTTTGTAAATCCTGACCGGCCGATTCCCTTTGAAATCGAGCAGCTTACGGGAATCCGGGATGAAATGGTGCTGCCGTATCCTAAGATTGACAGGATTTTGCCTGAATTTCTGGCGTTTTGCAAGGGCTGTATTCTGGTAGCCCACAACGCCGGTTTTGATGTGGGATTTATTACGCAAAAGGCGAAGACTTTGGGGATTGCCGTAGATTTTACAGTGGTAGATACCGTAGGTATGGCGAGGGCGCTTTTACCGGATTTAAGTAAATATAAGCTGAATATTGTAGCAAAGGCCTTGGATATTTCTTTAGAAAATCACCACCGCGCTGTAGACGACGCGGGGGCTACCGCTGAGATTTTTGTGAAATTTCTTGCTATGCTAAAGGAACAGGGAATTGAAAGCCTTTCTGGTCTGAATGAAATGAGCCGGGCAACGCCGGAAACGATTAAAAAGCTCCCGACTCACCATGCGGTTATTCTGGCAAAAAACGATACGGGAAGAATTAACCTGTATAAGCTGGTATCTTTATCTCACCTTGATTACTACAGCCGGAGGCCGCGGATACCAAAGAGCGTTTTTGAGGAAAACAGGGAAGGCCTTATTATCGGCTCTGCCTGTGAAGCAGGGGAGCTTTACCAGGCGGTTTTAAGGGGACAGTCCCAGGAGGAAATGGTTCGTCTGGCAGAGTTTTATGATTATTTGGAAATCCAGCCCCTGGGGAATAATCAGTTTATGGTGCGGGATGAAAAGTATGAGGATATTCAGTCCGACGAGGATTTAATAGCGATTAATAAGAAAATTGTGGCTTTGGGGGAAGAATTGAATAAACCGGTAGTGGCTACCTGCGACGTACATTTTTTAGACCCAGAGGACGAGCTTTACCGTAGAATTATAATGGCCGGGAAGGGATTTAAGGATGCGGATATGCAGGCGCCTTTGTATCTTAGGACAACAGAGGAGATGCTTTCTGAGTTTTCTTATTTGGGAGCGGAAAAGGCCCGGGAGGTCGTTATTACAAATACGAACCGAATCGCGGATCAGATAGAGCGGATTTCGCCGGTACGGCCGGATAAATGTCCCCCGGTAATTGAAAATTCCGCTGAAACCCTGACGCAGATATGCTATGATAAGGCTCATTCCATGTACGGGCCAAAGCTGCCGGAAATTGTGGAAGCAAGGCTTAAACGGGAGCTGGATTCTATTATTGGCAATGGCTTTGCCGTAATGTATATTATTGCTCAGAAGCTGGTTTGGAAATCCAATGAAGACGGTTATCTGGTAGGCTCCCGCGGTTCTGTGGGCTCTTCCTTTGTAGCTACTATGTCGGGAATTACAGAGGTAAATCCTCTGCCGGCTCATTATTATTGTGAAAGCTGCTTTTATTCGGACTTTGATTCGGAGGAGGTCAGAGCCTTTGCCGGGCGTTCTGGGTGCGACATGCCGGATAAGCTCTGCCCGGTTTGCGGGAAGCCTTTGTGTAAGGACGGGCATGAGATACCTTTTGAAACCTTTTTGGGTTTTTACGGAGATAAGGAGCCGGATATTGACCTTAATTTTTCCGGGGAGTATCAGTGCCATGCCCATGATTATACAGAGGTTATTTTTGGAAAGGGGCAGACCTTCCGCGCCGGAACCATCGGTACGCTGGCAGATAAAACGGCTTACGGCTACGTTTACCGCTATTATGAGGATAAACAGCAGCATAAAAGAAGGGCGGAAATGGAGCGGGAGGCAGAGGGCTGCGTTGGTGTAAGAAGGACGACGGGACAGCATCCGGGAGGCATTATTGTACTGCCTCACGGAGAGGAAATTTATTCCTTTACGCCGGTACAGCATCCGGCTAATGATATGGAAACTTCTACAATAACAACCCACTTTGACTACCATTCCATTGACCACAATTTATTAAAGCTGGATATTCTGGGCCATGATGATCCTACTATGATACGAATGCTGGAGGATTTGACCGGAGTAGACGCCAAATCTATCCGCCTGGATGATGAAAAGGTGCTGTCTTTATTTGAGAATTTGTCTGCCTTCGGTCTGCGGCCTGAGAATTTGGACGGCTGCGATTTGGGCTGTCTTGGGATACCGGAATTTGGCACGGAGTTTGTTATGCAGATGCTGCGTGATACGAGGCCGAAGACCTTTTCCGACCTGGTAAGGATTTCCGGGCTGTCTCATGGCACCGACGTATGGCTTAATAATGCTCAGTACTTTATCAGCCAGGGAAACTGCACCTTGTCTACAGCCATCTGTACCCGTGATGATATTATGACGTTTTTAATCCACACCGGCGTAGAAAAGGGACTTGCTTTTAAAATTATGGAAAGCGTCCGTAAAGGAAAGGGCTTAAAACCGGAAATGGAGGAGGCTATGAAAGCGGCGGGAGTGCCCGACTGGTATATGGAGTCCTGCCGGAGGATTAAATATATGTTCCCTAAGGCTCACGCGGCCGCTTATGTTATGATGGCTTTCCGCATTGCCTGGTTTAAGGTATATGAGCCCTTGGCCTATTATGCAGCTTATTTTAGCATCCGGGCTTCTGCTTTTGATTATGGCCTTATGTGCCTGGGACAGGAAAAGCTGGAATATCATATGGCGGACTTTAAACGCAGAAGCAATGAACTGTCGAAAAAGGAACAGGATATTGTTAAGGATATGAAAATTGTGCAGGAAATGTATGCCAGGGGTTTTGAATTTCTGCCGATTGACCTGTACCGCGCTAAGGCGAGGCATTTCCAAATTATTGATGGGAAGCTTATGCCGTCTTTTAGCTCTATCGACGGCATGGGGGATAAAGCGGCCGAAGGCGTTGTTGATGCGGCGGCGGAAGGAGCCTTTTTATCTCAGGATGATTTTCGCCAGAGGAGCAAGGTCAGCGTAGCGATGGTAGAAAGAATGGTGGATTTGGGGATTCTGGAAGGACTTCCGATTTCTAATCAGATGTCTTTAATGGATTTTCTGTAAAGTATAGAAGTTTAAGAGAATTTGTTCTGAGTTTCTGCATTTTGCAAACGGCGGGCCGGAGGGGCAGGAACAGCTATCTTGCATTGATATGCACCGTTAAAAGCACAAATTTGCAGTTTTGTGTGCCAAAGGCGGACACTTGTGTCTGAATTTGGCATACAAAATCGCAGATTTGTACTTTGCTTCGGTGTGTGAAAGCAAGATAGCTGTTCCTGCCCCTCCGGCCCGCCGTTTGCAAAATGCAGAAACTCAACAATTTATCCATTGATTATTGCAGCGTTTTTGGATATAATGCAGATAGGTATTAGGATTTGTATAAAAATGTATGGAGTTTTGGAGGAGGCGGCGTTATGAAATGTCCGTTTTGCGGAGAAGAAAATACAAGAGTAATTGATTCCAGGCCAACGGAGGATGGGGCTTCTATCCGTCGGCGCAGGCAGTGCGATCAATGTAAAAAACGGTTTACTACTTATGAAAAGGTAGAGGCCATTCCTCTGGTGATAATTAAGAAGAATCAGGACAGGGAGCCTTACGACCGCGCGAAGCTGGAATCTGGGATTTTTCGTTCCTGCCATAAAAGGCCTATTTCTATTGAAAAGATTAACAATCTGGTGGATGAAATTGAGGGAGCTGTTTTTGGCCTGGATGAAAAGGAAATTCCCAGCAGCGAGATTGGAAGCATTGTTATGGATAAGCTGAAGGATTTCGACCAGGTGGCTTATGTCCGGTTTGCTTCTGTTTACCGGGAGTTTAAGGATGTAAATACCTTTATGGATGAAATAAAAAAGATTTTGGATCATTAAGGAAAGGACAGTAAAATGGCGAAAGAATTATGGAAAAGGGAGCAGGTAAAAAAGGAAGATACCTGGGCTATCGAAGATTTGTTTGAGACAGAAGAGGAATTTATAAAGGCGGCGGACAGGCTGGAGCAGGAGATACCTGGTTTTTCTGTATTTACAGAGGAATATCTGCAGAAGGGGGGAGAGAGCCTTCTTGCTTACTATAGGAAGCTGGAGAAGGTTATGATCCTTTTGGACGACGCTTATGCTTATGCGGAAAGGAACAAGGATGTGGATACTGGTAATGCCCATTATCAGGAATTAAGCGGGAGAATGGTCGGTATTTTACACAAGCTTTTAGAAAAAACGGCCCCAGTAGAAACCTTTATTGCAAAGTTTGAAGAGGATGTAATGGAAAAAATGTACCAGGAAGCGCCAGAGCTGGAGGCATATAAGGTAAGCATTACAGATACCAGAAGGCTTCGCCCCCATACGCTGACGCCGGAGCTGGAGGCTTTGCTGGCTTCCGCCGGGGAAATGGCAGAGGGTACGGAAAAGGCTTTTGATTTGTTAAGTGATGCAGATTTTGAACATCCATCGGTTACAAATGAAAAGGGAGAGCTGGTAAAGGTATCTTCCGGCCGTTTTGTACCAATGCTGGAGAATCAGGATGTCCGCGTCCGAAGAGATACCTTTAAGGCTTATTACCAGAGATTTGAGCAGTATAAGAATACCTTTGCTTCTTTATATGAAGGGAAGGCAAAGGCTAACTGGTTTTTTGCCAAAGCAAGGAATTATGCTTCCTCTCTGGAAGCGGCTGTGAATGTCAACAATGTGCCAAAGGAGGTATATTTTAACCTGATTGAAGCGGTTCATGAAAATATGGAATATCTCCACCAATATATGGCTCTGCGGAAACGGCTTCTTAAAGTAGAAGAGCTGCATATGTATGACGTTTATCTGCCGATTGTAGGGGAGATGGACATGGAAATTGATTATCCACAGGCGCAGGAAGAAATCAAGGCGGCCCTGCAGGTATTAGGAGAGGATTATGTAAGGGTTTTAGACGAAGGTTTCCAAAACCGGTGGATTGATAAATACGAGAATGAAGGAAAACGAAGCGGGGCTTATTCCGCAGGGAATTACAGCCATCATCCTTATGTGCTGATGAATTTCCAGCATAATTTAGATTCAGAATTTACGCTGGCTCATGAAATGGGACATGCTCTCCACTCTTATTATTCTGCTAAACATAATAATATACTGGACAGCGAATATAAGATTTTTGTAGCCGAGGTAGCTTCTACCTGTAATGAGGCTCTTTTAATGGATTATCTGTTAAATCATACCAAGGATAAGAAAAAGCGGGCCTATTTGATTAATTATTTCCTGGAGCAGTTCCGTACTACTTTGTACCGCCAGACAATGTTTGCAGAATTTGAGATGCTGACGCATAAAATCGTAGAAGAGGGAGGTTCTCTGACAGCAGAAGTCCTAAAGAAGCTTTATTATGATTTAAACGTGCAGTATTATGGAAAGGATATTGTTATAGATGAGGAAATAGCTATTGAATGGGCAAGGATTCCGCATTTTTACTATAATTTTTATGTATACCAGTACGCTACCAGCTTTGCCGCATCTATGGCAATCAGCCAGATGATTTTAAAGGAAGGAAAACCGGCGGTAGATCGCTATCTGAAATTCCTTAGCGGCGGCTGCACCAAATCACCAACAGAATTGCTAAAGGATGCAGGCGTAGACATGACTACGAAAGAACCGATCCAGAATGCTTTGCAGATTTTCGGAAAGCTGATAAAAGAAATGGAAGAGCTGATGGAGTAGAGAAGGGAGCTTCGTGCCTGGCGGAAGGCCGCGGGGCTTTCTAATACTCTCACACATCGGGCAAAGTACAAATTTACCCTTTTATATGCCAGTTTCGGACAAAAATGTCCGCCCTCGGCATATAAAAGGGTAAATTTGTGCTTTTAACGATGCATGTCGATGTATTAGAAAGCCCCGCAGCCTCCCGCCAGGCACTGCTTTTGCTGAGGTATGAAATAGGGATGGACAGGCAAGATGGAGTACTGCGTCCTTTGCCAGGAAGCAGGGTATTGACAAATCCATCCGGCATGATATAATACCGCCATAGGCATTTTCTGACGAAAAATACATGTTTTACCAAACATACAGCGCGGCGCTATTTGGCGTAGAGGCAGAAATTATTTGTGTAGAAGCAGACGTCTGCAACGGCCTGCCGCTTTTTTCTATGGTAGGGTATCTGGCCTCCGAGGTAAGGGAGGCAAAGGAACGGGTACGGATTGCCATTAAAAATTCGGGCTTTTCTTTATGCCCAAAACACATTACAGTAAATTTATCGCCAGCAGATATACGAAAGGAAGGCGCTTCTTATGACCTTCCGGTAGCTGTGGCAGTTCTGGCCGCATTCGGTCATATTTCCCAGGATAGTTTAGAAAAGAATATTATTGTAGGAGAGCTTTCTTTGGATGGAAGCGTTAAGGCGGTTGATGGAATTTTGCCGGTTTTGTTTGCGGCAAAGAAAAAAGGATTTTCCCATTGTATGATTCCGTGGGACAACCTGGAAGAGGGAAGTTTTGTCAAGGGAATTACAGTTATTGGCGTAAAAAGCTTAAGAGAGGCCGTAGATTATTTTTGCGGGCGAAGGGTTGCAGACAGAAATATGCAGGAAGGGTGCAACAGTACAAAAAGCTTTCCGAAAGAAGCGCGTTTAGAAGAAAATTTAGATTTTTCAGAAATAGCGGGGCAGGAGGCTTTAAAGAGAGCTATGTCTATCGGGGCGGCGGGCTGGCATAATATCCTTATGGTTGGGCCGCCGGGTTCTGGAAAAACAATGGCGGCCAGGCGGTTTCCTACCATTTTGCCGGAGCTTTCAGAGGAAGAGGCGATGGAGATTTCTCAGATTTATAGCGCGGCAGGGCTTTTAAAGGAGCCGCCATATTTTATAAGGAAGCGTCCCTTTCGCGCGCCGCACCACAGTATTACTATAACAGCCCTGACTGGAGGAGGCATAAGACCCAGAGTAGGGGAAATCAGTCTGGCTCATGGCGGCGTGCTTTTTTTAGATGAACTGACAGAATTTAAAAAGACGACTCTGGAAGCCTTGCGGCAGCCCATGGAAGAGGGGCGAATCCAGATTGACCGGCTTCATGGTTCCTTTTCTTTTCCCGCTGGTTTTTTATTTATTGGAGCTATGAACATCGCAACAACGAAATTGATACAATGCGGAATTGCGGAAATGCCTGAAAACAAGGCATTTCACGGGTTCTGCAGTTTTGTTTTTTCGCTTTTTGAGCCTTTTTTCTGTCGAGGGAGC
>CATKYY010000109.1 GCA_949841225.1 uncultured Acetivibrio sp. | reverse complement strand
CTTTGCCAGATACGGAGGTTGGCCTTATGGAGCCAAAGGCGGCGGCAGAGATTATTTATGCAGAGGAAATCAAAGGCTCGGCCGACGGAGCCGCCCTGGTGGAGGAAAAGGCGGAAAGCTACCGTAAATTACAGGGCTCCGGGGAATCGGCTGCAAAGAGAGGCTATATTGATAATATTATCCAGCCGGAAGAAACCAGGAAGCATTTGGCTTTTGCCTTTGATATGTTATTTACAAAACGGGAGAGCCGCCCAAGCAGGAAACATGGTACAGTATAATATAAGGAGAGACAGCTATGAAGAAATTTTTGTCCAGATTAAGCATGTTCATCCTGATTCTTTCCATGACACTGGGGGTTTTTGGCATAACAGCCTTTGCTTATAGCGAAGAGGATGTTACCCAGGTGACGGAATACTATTTCCAGGTATGGAATGAGACAGATTTCCAGCAGTATATCGACACTGGAGTTATTACGGATGAGGCAGTCCTGGAGCAGTATACCCAATGGCAGGAAGTGAAGAACCAGATCGGCGAGTATGAGGAAGAGGCAGAAACCAGGATAGGGGAGATCGGAGACACGATTGTAGTTACCCTGGTAGAAAGGTTTTCCAATTCCAATATGGAATTTACGATAACCTTTGACAAGGCTATGGCAGAGCAGGACCCGACTACGGCGATTTTGTCCATTGAAGCCTCTCTGCCAATGGCGGATGCCGGAAATGCAAATATGCTGAAGGCAGGCATGAACACCCTGATGGGCATGGGAATTGTATTTTTAGTATTGATTTTTATTTCGGTCATTATTGGGCTGTTGAAGTTTGTACCGGCGCTTTTTGAGAAGAAGGAAGAACAGGAAGCGGTTGAAATTCCGATTTCTGTACCAGTACCGGTAGCCGAGGTACAGGAAACAGAGGATACGGAGCTTGTGGCGGTTATTACGGCGGCGATTATGGCCCTTCGGGCAGAAGAAAACAGCGGCGCGGCTGACAGCGGTTTTGTTGTCCGTTCCATCCGGCGCAGACGCGGTTGATGATAAAATTATTTCGGAGATATTTGCACAAAAAACTGTGCGGAAAAGGAGTAGAGAATGAAAAATTATACAATTACTGTAAATGGAAATGTTTATGATGTTACTGTAGAGGAAAATGAAGCAGGCGCTATGCCTATGGCAAGTATTCCGAAAATGCCGGCGCCTCCGGTGAAGACGGCGCCAGCAGCTTTAGCAGCTCCGGCGGCTCCGGCTGGGGCGCAGGGAAAAGTTAAGGTAAACGCGCCGATGCCAGGAAAAATTCTGGATGTTAAGGCGCCAGTAGGAACTACGGTTAAGAGAGGACAGGTCATTTTGGTACTGGAGGCTATGAAGATGGAAAATGAAGTCGTAGCTCCAGAGGATGGAACAGTAGCAACGATTAATGTTTCGGTTGGAGATTCTGTAGAATCAGGAGTTGTTTTGGCTACCTTAAACTAAGCGGACCGGAGGTATCATCAAATGGATTATATTACAACAACATTGGAAAACCTGTTGGGTCAGACGGCGTTCTTCTCTCTTAGCTGGGGAAACTATCTGATGATTGCCGTGGCCTGCGTTTTCCTTTATTTAGCGATTAGGAAAGAATATGAACCCCTTCTTCTGGTACCAATTTCTTTTGGTATGCTGCTGGTAAATATGTACCCGCCTATTATGGAGGAGGGAGGCCTTCTGCACTTTTTCTATCTACTGGATGAATGGAGCATCCTTCCATCCTTGATTTTTCTGGGCGTAGGGGCTATGACGGATTTCGGCCCTTTGATTGCTAACCCAAAGAGCTTCCTGTTAGGAGCCGCGGCTCAGTTTGGTATTTTTACTGCTTATATTTTTGCTATTCTTTTAGGCTTTAATGATATGGCTGCCGCTGCAATTTCTATTATCGGAGGCGCCGACGGACCTACCTCTATTTTCCTGGCAGGAAAGCTTGGGCAGACCCAGTATATGGGACCGATTGCGGTAGCGGCGTATTCCTATATGTCTCTGGTACCGATTATTCAGCCGCCGATTATGAAACTTTTGACAACAGAGGAAGAACGGAAGATTAAAATGGAGCAGCTCCGTCCGGTATCCAAACTGGAAAAAATCTTATTCCCTGTTGTGGTTACAATCGTAGTTGTTATGCTGCTTCCTTCTACAGCCCCGTTAATCGGTATGCTGATGTTAGGAAACCTGTTCCGTGAATCCGGCGTTGTAAAGCAGTTAACAGAAACGGCTTCCAATGCTTTAATGTACATCGTAGTAATCCTCCTTGGAACGTCTGTAGGAGCGACTACCAGCGCAGAAGCCTTCTTGAAATTAGATACCCTGAAAATCGTGGCTCTTGGACTGATCGCCTTTGCTGTAGGCACGGCTGCAGGCGTTCTGTTTGGCAAACTGATGTGCAAGCTGTCCGGTGGAAAGATTAATCCTTTGATTGGCTCTGCCGGCGTGTCCGCAGTGCCAATGGCGGCCCGCGTGTCTCAAAAGGTAGGAGCGGAGGCAGACCCTACCAACTTCCTCCTTATGCATGCTATGGGGCCGAACGTAGCCGGGGTAATTGGAACGGCTGTTGCTGCGGGTGTATTTATGGCGATTTTTGGAGTTCACTGATTTAACTTGCAGGTTTATATTTGAGCGGCATTTACAAGTTTTGCATGTAGAAAGAGCCGCATAGAAATGGGGGTAAGATTATGTCTTTAATAGAAAAGAAACCAGTCAAAATTACGGAAACGGTTCTTCGTGATGCGCACCAGTCCTTAATTGCGACCAGGATGACAACGGAGCAGATGCTTCCGATTATTGATAAAATGGATAAAGTAGGCTATCATTCCGTAGAGTGCTGGGGCGGAGCCACCTTCGACGCCTCTTTGCGGTTTTTGAAGGAAGACCCATGGGAGAGGCTCCGTAAGCTGAGAGACGGATTTAAGAATACAAAGCTTCAGATGCTGTTCCGCGGGCAAAATATTTTAGGATATAACCATTATGCGGATGACGTGGTAGAGTATTTTGTACAGAAATCTATAGCGAATGGTATCGATATTATCCGTATTTTTGACTGTTTGAATGATATACGCAATCTGGAAACAGCGGTAAAAGCGGCGAACAAAGAAAAAGGACACGCTCAAATTGCATTGAGCTATACCCTGGGCGACGCTTATACCTTGGATTACTGGAAGAATATTGCAAAGAAAATAGAAGATATGGGAGCGAATTCCCTTTGCATCAAGGATATGGCCGGGCTTTTGACTCCGTACAGCGCGGCGGAGCTGGTGGAAGCTTTGAAGGAAACAGTAGCGATTCCAATTGATTTGCATACTCATTATACCTCTGGAGTAGCTTCTATGACCTATTTAAAGGCGGTAGAGGCAGGCTGCGACATTATTGATACGGCTATGTCTCCATTTGCCCTGGGAACCAGCCAGCCGGCAACAGAGGTTATGGCGGAAACCTTCCGCGGTACGCCGTATGATCCGGTATTTGACCAGAACCTGCTGGCAGAGATTGCAGAGTATTTCCGTCCTCTCAGGGAGGAAGCTTTGGAAAGCGGCCTGATGAATCCGAAAGTACTGGGGGTAAATATTAAGACTCTGATGTACCAGGTTCCTGGCGGTATGCTTTCTAATCTGGTGTCCCAATTAAAGGAAATGGGACAGGAGGATAAGTATTATGAGGTGCTGGAGGAGGTGCCGAGGGTTCGTAAGGATTTCGGAGAGCCGCCGCTGGTTACGCCTTCTTCCCAGATTGTAGGTACGCAGGCAGTATTGAACGTGGTTTCCGGCGAACGGTATAAGATGGTAACAAAGGAATCGAAAAAGCTCCTTTCTGGAGAATTTGGACAGACCGTAAAGCCTTTTAACCCAGAGGTACAAAAGAAATGTATCGGCGATGTAAAGCCGATTACCTGCCGTCCGGCGGACCTGATTGAGCCGCAGCTGGCTAAGCTGGAAAAAGAAATGGCGCAGTACAAAGAGCAGGATGAGGACGTATTGTCCTACGCCTTATTCCCGCAGGTAGCCATTGATTTCTTTAAATACCGGAACGCCCAGAGAACGCGGGTAGATCAGACTATGGCGGATATGGAAGGTAAAGCTTACCCAGTATAAGGTTAAGAAAACCATGTAAAAACAGGGCTAAAAATGTAAAATTTTGTCGAAATAGGTCTTATAGCCTATGGTATTTAACAGAATATCGTAGTAGTATCGAATATAGGCATATTATTTTGTTGAATATGCCTATATTTTTTATGGGGGGATGTACTATGAGAAAAAGGAGCTCAATTACAACGCAGCTTATGCTGCGGATTATTCCGCTGGTCGCTATGCTTATGGCGGTCGTTGTAGGAGCTGTTATGCTGCTTACCAATGTTTCCGTCCAGGAAATGGCAAAATCTGAACTGAAAAAGGATGCTTACGGAAACAAGATGGTTTTGACAAAGTATATTTCAGACGCCTTAAGCAGTCTGGAACCGGTAAAGGATGTTCTGGAAACAGTAGATTTTAAGGATGATAAAGAATGCCTTGCCTATATGGAAACTACAATGGTTTTAAATGAGAATATTCCAAACGGCGTTTATGTAGGAGATGACAGAGGAAATTATCTGGATTCCTCTTTATGGGAACCAGGGCCGGATTATGTAGTAACAGAAAGAGATTGGTATATGGAAGGGACAAACCATGAAAATTTTGCATTGGGAGTCCCATATGTAGATGCGGATACAGGAAAGATGATTGTCAGTATTTCTTCTGCTGTAAATAAAAAGGGCTGGGGAAAGGCTGTACTGGTAGGCGATATGTTCCTGGACCGCATTTCTACGTTTATTTCAGAACTGACAGTTATGGATGCAGGCTATTCCTTTGTATTTGATCCTGATAACGATATGATGATTGCTCATAAAAATACGAAATATAATGGAAAAACTTTGAACGAAGCCGGAAAAGCAGAGGGGATTCTTGGGCCTTTGGAGGAAGAAAGGAAGGCGGGAGGGCTTGAAAATCAGGTATTGACCATAAAAGCAGATGGGAATACTTATATGGCAGTAGCGGAGCCCATTGAAAATTCTACCTGGTATCTGGTATCCTGCGTTCCAGAAAATATAGTGCTGGAAAAACTCTACGATTTGCTCTATAAAATCAGTTTGATTGCTGTTGGGCTGACAATCGTCGTGCTTTTTGTTATAGCAGTTTCTCTTCGTAAACGGACAAAGCCGATTAAAAGGCTTACGGATGTAATTGAAAATATTACCTCCGGCGATTTTACGGAAAATCTGATTCCGGCAGGAAATAATGAAATTACTACGATGACGGAAAAGCTAAAGGAATTTATAGAGGGGATGGGCGGGACTATTCGGAAGCTTTCAGAAATTTCTTCTCATTTAGGCGAACAGTCGGGGACAAGCTCAGATATTTCTAAGGTGCTGAGCGAATCTGCCGCCGTACAATCAAAATCTATGGGGCAGTTAAACGTGACTGTGGATGATTTAGCTCATTCGATTGAGAGTATTGCAGAAAATGCGACCTCTTTGGCAGAAGCCGTCAACGTTGTATTTCATAATAGCGCGGAAGCAGAAGAAAAAGTGACGGAGACCGTAGTCGCGGCAAAAAAGGGAAAGAATGACATTGAAAAAGTTGCTTCTACTATGGATGAAATCAATGGAACGATGGATAACTTGTCTCAGATTGTACGAGAGGTCGGCGATTCTACAGCAGAAATCAATTCCATTACAGAACTGATCGGAGATATTACCGGGCAGACAAATCTTTTGGCTTTAAACGCCAGTATTGAAGCGGCGCGGGCAGGAGAAGCGGGAAAGGGCTTTGCCGTTGTGGCCGACGAGATTGGAAAGCTGGCTAATATGTGTTCTAAGGCTGTAAAGCAGATTTCCGATTTAATTGATAAAATTAACAGGCAGGTTGCAGACACAATAGAGCAGACAAAGCAAAGCGTAGACAACATAAAGGAAAGCAAGGAGCTGGTAGATGCTTCCTATGGAACCTTTATAGAAATTTATGATAAGGTTCTTATAACAGATCATAATATTAAAAACGTTTCCTCTAAAATTCGCGAAGTAGAGGATGTGGCTGGCTCTATGGCGGCCATTACGGAGGAACAGTCCGCCAGTACGGAGGAAATTCTGGCCGCCTCAGAGAATCTTTGCGAGCAGTCTCAGAATATTGCTGAAAATAGCCATGAAATGGAAGAAATGGCAAAACGGCTGGAAACAACGGCCTCAGTAATCCGAAACCGGATGAGCGAGTTTAAGGCATAAGAAGGTGGTTATATTTTGAAAGAAATTGAAAATATTTATGAGCTATCTCTTTTGTATGATTTTTATGGAGCTTTATTAAAGGAGCAGAAGCGGGAGATATTTGAGGACTATGTACTAAATGATTTGTCTCTGGGGGAAATTGCGGAGGAAAGAGACATAAGCCGCCAGGGCGTCCATGATTCGATTAAGCGGTGCAGCCGGGAATTATTTGAATATGAGGAAAAGCTTGGACTGCTTCAGAAATTTAACCGGATTAGAGAAAGCATCGGAGGAATCCACAAAGCGGCGGAGGTTTTAAAGGAGCGGACAAAGGCGCCGGAGGTAGACCAAATAGTCCGTCTTTCAGATAAAATTTTAGAAGAACTGTAGTACTACAGCGAACCTTTTAAAGGAATTAGAAAGACAGCCGCTAGCTATAACCTGCGCGTTTGAAAAATAAATTTGAAAGTGTAAAGAAAAATACTTGACAGTATAAAGCTTGTGTGATAGACTGTGTAAGAAATTAAGTGAAGGGGAAATGGATTATGGCGTTTGACAGCTTAACAGAAAAACTTCAAAATGTATTCAAAAACCTTCGCGGTAAAGGCAGCCTGACGGAAGCTGATGTGAAGGCGGCCTTAAAGGAAGTTAAAATGGCTCTTTTAGAAGCCGACGTTAACTTTAAGGTAGTAAAGAGCTTTGTAAAATCCGTACAGGAGCGCGCCGTAGGGCAGGATGTTTTAAATAGCCTGACTCCCGGGCAGATGGTAATCAAAATTGTAAATGAAGAAATGGTTAAGCTGATGGGCGATGAAACAACAGAAATCACCTTGAAGCCTTCCAACGAGATTACCGTTATTATGATGTGCGGTTTGCAGGGTGCTGGTAAAACGACAACAACGGCTAAACTGGCAGGCAAGTTTAAGCAAAAGGGCAGAAAACCGCTGTTGGCGGCTTGCGACGTATATCGTCCGGCAGCGATTAAACAGCTGCAGATTAATGGAGAGAAGCAAGGCGTGCCTGTATTTTCTATGGGCGACGGACATAAGCCGGTAAATATTGCTAAGGCGGCTATGGAGCACGCGCAGAAAAACGGGCAAAACGTATTAATTCTGGATACGGCGGGACGGCTTCATATTGACGAGGATATGATGACGGAGCTGATGGAGATAAAGGAAACGATTCCGGTAGCTCATAGTATTTTAGTAGTCGATGCCATGACGGGCCAGGATGCGGTGAACGTAGCGGAAACCTTTCATGGAAAAATCGGTATTGACGGCGTAATTCTTACGAAGCTGGACGGCGATACCAGAGGCGGCGCGGCGTTATCTATCCGCGCTGTGACAGGAAAGCCGATTCTCTATGTAGGTATGGGGGAGAAGCTTTCAGATTTAGAGCAGTTTTACCCGGATCGTATGGCTTCCCGAATCCTCGGTATGGGAGACGTGCTGACGCTGATTGAAAAGGCGGAAGCTTCCATTGATGCAGATAAAGCAGAAGCCCTTGGAAAAAAGATTAAAAAGGCAGAGTTTGATTTCAACGATTTCCTGGACTCTATGGAGCAGATGAAGAAATTAGGAGGTATCTCCGGTATCTTAAATATGCTTCCGGGAGTCGGACTTCCAAAGGACGTTGAAATTGACGATAATGCGTTTAAGCCAATAGAAGCTATTATTTCATCTATGACCCCGGAAGAAAGGGGCAATCCGGCTCTTTTAAACC
>CATKYY010000108.1 GCA_949841225.1 uncultured Acetivibrio sp. | reverse complement strand
CGGTAGCATAATATGGGCCAGGCCCGCAATCTTCCTTGTAGAATCATATAAAGCGATTCCTACGCAGGAGCCAAGCCCCAAGGTTGTAATTGCATCCGGCGCTTTGCAGATATTGTAGTCAGCCATTCCTACTTTTATCATCTTACTCATTATTAATCACCCAACTTATAACCCTAGAGAAGCCATAATTTTACTATATGACTCCAAGGTCGGTATTAATACAAAATATCCATTTACGGCTTTACCGTCTTCATAGACCTGAGTTTTAATAACTAGGGCCTTATCGCTTACTTTACCAAATTCAATCGCAGGTACGCTTAAGATTGCCCCGGCCATATCAATCGCTGTATAAGGAACGGAGGACGTAATCAGCATATGAGTCAGGGTTGAAATTGCAGAAAGGTAAGCTCCTGCAATAATATTCCCGATTTCATTCAGCGCAGACAGGTCCATTTCTGAAAAATCCTCAAAAGAATTAATGTCCCTTCCCATAATCATATTGACAATATGATGCGCTGAATCCTTTTCCAGCATAAACATCATCATTCCATCAATCTCGCCTTGTAAGGTAAGGAGAATACCGACAATCAGGTTTTCCGGCCCGCCGATAATATCGGCCAGCTCTTTAAAACCCAATAATTCAACATTAGGAACCTTCATGTCAACCTTGGCGTTAATAAGCTGAGACAGCGCCGTAGTAGCATTGCCCGCGCCAATATTGCCAATTTCCTTTAAAACATCGAATTCCATTGCATTCAGTTCCCCATATTCAAAATCTGACATAGGCTCCACCTCATCATACTTTCTTTTATATGTTGTCCTTTTCAATAATTACATCCGCAATATTAAGGAGGGAAATTAATTCTTCACCGTGTTTGCCAACGCCGCTGATGTACATGCTCTTACCATCCGCCCCATCATAGGTTGGTTTGTCAATGCAGGAATCCTCCAGGGTAACAACCTCTCGTACCTCATCGACAATAACGCCTACCGACGCCTGCTGCTCCAGCTTAATAATAATAATTCTGGTAGCGTTAGAATAAGCGTCCGGCTCCAGGTCAAACTTCAGCCGAAGACTCATCACAGGGACAATTTCGCCACGCAGATTAATTACTCCTTTAAAATACGACTGAGCCTTTGGCACACGGGTAATTTTCTGCATTCTTACAATATTGTCTACATACTGGATGTCAATACCATATTGCTCGTCCCCCAGCTTTACACATATGTACTGCTTTCCCTCTTCGATTTTCACTGTATTCAAATCAGCCATTTTCACTACCCCCTATACTAAAGCATTTGCATCAATGATCAAAGCAACCTCGCCGTCGCCGAGGATAGCCGCGCCGCTGATTATCTTATCGTTATTAATATATTTTCCAATGGACTTGATAACGATTTCCAGCTGTCCAATTAAATTATCAACTACCAGGCCGGCTAATTTATCGCCTTTGGAAACAATAACAACCGTCAAGCTTTCTGGGGCTTCTTTCCTAGGCTCTACATCCAGCACCTCGTCCAGACGAATCAACGGAATAACCGTGCCGCGGAGGTTAATAACCTCTTTTGTCTGAACATACTTAATATCATCCATAGAAACGTCTTCAATCGTTTGGATGCAGCCTAACGGAATCGCATATTTTTCATCTCCCAGCTCAACCATAAGCGCCTGAATAATCGCCAGGGTAAGCGGAAGACGAATAATAAAATTACTTCCTTCTCCAAGGGTAGTTTTACATTCGATGTCTCCGCCAAGCTTCTCAATCTTGGTCTTAACAACGTCCAGACCCACGCCTCTGCCGGAAACGTCTGTAATTTTTTCTGCCGTAGAGAAACTTGGACGGAACAAAAGGTCGATAATGTCCTTCTTTGTCATAGTTTCTGCCTGCTCCGGCGTAATCGTACCCTTTTCAATAGCCTTATTTTTTACGCTTTCCGTATCAATTCCCTTACCATTATCGCGAACCTCAATCACTACATTATTTCCATCCTGGTAAGCATCCAGCCAAACAGAACCAACCTCCGGTTTTCCTAATGAGCGTCTTTCCTCATTGCTCTCAAGACCATGGTCCGCTGCATTTCTCAAAAGATGCATTAACGGGTCGCCAATTTCATCAATAACGGTACGGTCTAATTCCGTATCCTCGCCGCTCATATAGAGTTCCATTTTTTTACCCAGTTTCTTAGATAAATCGCGAATCATACGAGGGAATTTATTTACAACGCTTTCAATTGGCATCATACGAACCTTCATAACAGATTCATGAAGATTTGTCGTTACCCGCTCTAAATATTCAATCTGTTCATTAAAAGCTGCGGTTGCCGTATTTCCAGAAGTTTCATTGGCTCCAATAGACACAAGTCCGTTTTTTGCAATAATTAGCTCGCTCACCAAATTCATTAAAACATCCAGCTTTTCAATATCGACGCGGACAGAACGATTAACTACCGGCTTAGAAGTAGTCGCGCCTTTTTTTACTGTAGCGTTCTGTTCTGGCTGAGGCGGCTTCGCCGCTGTAGCGGCCTGAACGGCTGCGGCAGGCGCAGGCGCCTCCTCATGGACAGGAGCTGCCGTATTATTTTCCTTATTCTCTGCTGTTGGCTGGTCCGGTATCTGGAACTCGCCAATTACAGCGCTTTTAATCTCAGAAACCCTTAAAATCTCTTCTTTTATTTTATCTGCTGGCTCTCTCGATAAAAGAATGACGCTGAAATCAAAATCAAACTTTTCATCCTCAATATCCTGCACATCTGGAAAAGCCTTCACCACCT
This sequence comes from uncultured Acetivibrio sp., assembly GCA_949841225.1. Classification (GTDB taxonomy): domain Bacteria; phylum Bacillota; class Clostridia; order Lachnospirales; family Lachnospiraceae; genus Velocimicrobium. The sequence continues at coordinate 5,264 of CATKYY010000108.1, read as the reverse complement.
CGCCCAGCTCCTCCAAAGCTTTAAACACCAGAAAAGCTCTGGCCGCCTTTAAAATACAGGACTCTTGAATATATACGGTAATGCCAAATACATTCTGACCTCCGTCCTTTGCTTTTTTCATAGCATGAATTTCAAAATCTGCTACAGAAAGCTCTTGGAATTTAGCAACGCTGCCATTATCGCCCACAGGCGCTGCTTTTACTGGCTCCTCTTTTTTTGCAGGAGCCTCTATCCCCAGGCCCTCGTTTAATATCTGGTTTAAAGAATCCAGAATTGGTTCATTATCCTCTGTTCCCTCGTCGGCTGTATTCTGAATATTATCCAGATACCCTTCCAATGCATCCAGCCCACGGAACAAAGTGTCTACCAAAGCCGGCTTTACTTTCATTTTTGCATTACGAATCTCTGAAAATACATTCTCCATATTATGGGTAAGCTTCTGCATCCGCTTATATCCCATAGTCCCGGCCATTCCCTTTAAGGAATGGGCGGCACGGAATATTTCATTAATCGTGCTGCTGTTGTCTGGCTCTTTTTCCAGAATCAAAAGCTCATCACTTAAATTCTGCAGATGCTCCTTTGTTTCATCAATAAAAATCTCAAGATATTGGCTTACATCCATTTATCGCACCCCCACGTTTTTTGTAATCGCCCCAGAAACCAGCTTAAGCGGCACTACCTCATCTACAAGTCCCGCTTCCGCTACTACCTTTGGCATACCATATACCGTACAAGTAGCCTGATCCTGGGCAATAACATAAATTCCCTTGTGTTTCTTTAACTGCATAATCCCCTGAGTCCCATCTCCACCCATGCCGGTCAATACCACGCATGTGATTTTTTCATACTCCGAAGAAACCAGAGATTCATACATAATATCTGCACAAGGACGCAACCCGCCCCTTGCAGGCTCCTGTGTCAGCTCTATCCGGTGCTGTCCGCCTTTCGCGCGGCTAAGCCTCATCTGGTATCCTCCCTTAGCTATGTAAACCGTGCCTTTTTCAAGAATGTCCCCATCCTCCGCTTCCTTTACCAGCACGTTGCTTAAATCATTTAAACGGCTTGCCAGGGATTTGGTAAAGCCTACCGGCATATGCTGCACTAACAGCACAGGAGCATCAAGATTTGCCGGAAGCGTTGGAATAACCTGCTGCAAGGCTTTTGGTCCGCCAGTAGAACAAGCCAGCGCGATCAGCTTGCTGCCCTTTACCACTTTGCCCGGCAGACGAATCGTTTTCTTTAAGCTTTCTGGCTTTTCTACCATTGTTGGCAATGAAAAAGCTTCATTAATTCCTAAAGCAACGCACAAGCATTTTAAAATTCTTCCTTTGAAGTCGTCTCCCTTTGCTTCCAGAAAGCTGCCTGGTTTCGTAACAAAGTCAAAAGCTCCCAGCTCCAAGGCCCGAATCGTTTCCTCGGCTCCTTCCAACGCCAGAGTGCTCACTACAATAACTTTCAGTTTTAGTTTCAGCCTGTTTGCCTGTTCTAAAAACTGCAAGCCATCCATCTTTGGCATATTAATATCCAAAAGAACAACGTCAAAACGCTTTGGAGCTGCAACAATAAGATCCAATGCTTCAAGACCGTTGCTTGCAACTGCTTCCGCTTCTAATCTTGAATCTGAGTTTATTATATCAGATATAGTCCTTCTCATGAGTGCAGAGTCATCAACTATTAAAATTTTCTTTTTCACTGCTCTTGCCCCTTTCCTTTCGCCTGATTCTTCTTTCCTCCTCAAAAATGAACTTAACAAGCTGTTCCCTTTTTCTGCGTTCAGCATCAAGAAATTCAACCCTGGTCTCAAATATATCAGGCTGGTCTGAAAGTGCAGAAGAGCTTGTTACTTTTCCACTCCACACATGCTCATATTCTCCGCTTGCCATTTTTATATCAAAACGTATTTTTAGCTGTGTTCCCTGAACATATTGAAATTTGGAATGGAACTTGCAGCCTCCCCCGCTTAAATCTATCGTAGTTCCTGTATTCCATACCTCTTCCTCTGTTTCCTGAGACGTATCCTCTTCTTCCTTCTGCTCCATAAACTCTATTTCCATGAAATAAGGAAGACGATAAAACTGCCTTCTTTGAATCCTCTCCAGCTCTGAAGTAATTCGGACTGTCATAAGGTATAAATTATCCTCTTTATAACGGCTCAAAACTTCCCCGCTGCATTGGTACATTCCTTTTTTACACCAAAATGTAAGCTCAAGTCTCCATCCCTTTTCCAGCGGTATTACAAGATTCCCCTCAATAGGAAGAGAAAGCTTCAACGTCTCTTCGTCTAAAATATCCATTATTTTACTTTTATAAGGATCCTTTTTCAATCCATGGCTGATCTCTGCCTTGCTTCCTACTGATAAAATATTAGAAATCATACTCTCACCTGCCTGTTTTACCTTTTATTAAATTACGGAATAACATGCGTATCCCTCCAGCCTGCTTTGACCCTGTTATTTCATAATCTCCTAAAACTGCCGCAATTTGACGCAATGCCTGGACAGAAGGAGCCTTAGGGGAACTTAAAGAAACCGGCATCTGCCTAAGAACAGCTTTAGAAAGCAAAGCATCCTGAGGAACCGCTCCCAAAAACTCTAATTTAATTTTTAAAAATTTATTTACTACGACGCTTAGTTTATTGTAAAGCTCCTTTCCCTCTTTGTAGTTTTCTACCCTGTTTGCAAGCATTTTTATTGTAAATTGCACGGAATCTCCCTCAAATTTCTTATCCAGAGCTTTCAAAACAGCATAAGCATCGGTAATAGACGTAGGATCTGGCGTCACTACTAAAATCGTCTCATCACTAGAACAGGCAAACTCCATAACAGAATCCCCGATACCGGCTCCAGTATCAATAATAATAATATCCGTCATCTCATCTAAAAGACACAACGACTGATTTAAGCCAATAATCTGATCATTCGTAAGACGAGTAAGCTCCTGGATACCAGAACCGCCCGAAATAAAGCCTATACCTTCCGGCCCCTGCGTAATAATCTCATTTAGCTTCCGGCCTTTAAAAATCAAATCTGCAAGATTATACACAGGCCGGATTCCCAGCATAACCTCAATATTCGCCAGACCAAAATCTGCATCCATAATAATAATGCGGTTTCCCAGTTTTTGTAGCTGAATTGCCAGATTTACAGAAATACTGCTCTTCCCCACTCCGCCCTTCCCGCTGGTAACGGTAATTACTTTAGATGCCGGAGACTGTTGGTTTTTCTTAATTATACTCCTTAAATGGCTTGCCTGGTCTATCAATAATCATTCCCTCCCAACAGCTTCTTGGCTATATCCTGTGCATCTATAATCCCAATATCATCTGGTACATTCTGCCCCGACGTCGTGTAGGAAAGCGGCGCCCCCGTATGCATCTTCAGGTTATATATATTTCCAATACAGCTGGTTTCATCCAGTTTTGTAAAAATCAGATTATATTCTGCAATATCAGAATAGCAATCTGTAATTTTCAATAAATCCCGGTATTTTGTCGTTGCGCTTAAAACCAGAAATATCTCTCTTTCTTCCTTAGGTATCACTTTTAAAAGCTCTGCAAGATCTTCCTTTTGCTCCTGGTTCTGGTGGGACCTGCCAGCTGTGTCGATGAAAACCAGATCCATATCTGAAAACTCTTCCTTCACCTGCCCCATATCTTCTGGAGAATAAGCTACCTGAAGAGGAATACTCAGGATATTGGCGTATGTTTTCAACTGTTCTACAGCAGCAATACGATAGGTGTCTGATGCAATAAGAGCCACCTTTGCTTTCTTCTTTAAAACAAAATCCGAAGCTAATTTTGCAATCGTTGTCGTCTTTCCTACGCCGGTAGGGCCAATAAAAAACAAGAATTTAGGCCCTTCCTCTGAAATCTCAATGGCTTTCCTCTGGCCCAGCTTCAATATAATCCTCTGATAAACGCTGGAAAGCACATTATCAACTCCAGCCTCTCTTGGAAGCCCTTTTTCTACCTCAGAGATAATCTGGCTAACATATTTTTCGTCCATCTCATTATTAACTAATTGATCCTGGACCAGCTGGATACATGCCTCATTTTTTCTATTTACCGATTTCTCAGCCTGCTCCTCTGATCCCGCCGCTTTTTCATTTTTTTCCACCAGTTGAGTTTCCAAAAGCTTCTGCAGGTCGTTCAACCGCTTTTCAATGGCATTTTCCGCTTTTGGCTCTTCCCTTTCTTCCAGAATATTCGGATTAAGGGCCGTTGCCACCGACGGCGCCGGTTTTGCTACTTCTTGAATCTTTTGAAGCTCAGAAAGCATTTTTTCCCCAGAAGAATTGTAGGAATCATTGTCGTCTATAGCGGCAGTAATCTCTACTACTGGTTTTTTAAACAAACCGTAAAATCCTTTTGGCTTTACGGTTTTAATATTCATAACTATAGCGTCCTTCCCCAGCTCCTCTTTTGCCAAAAGAATTGCTTCTGTTTCAGTCCTTGCCTGAAATTTCTTAATAATCACTAAATCGTCACCATCCCTACTGATTGTAATTCAACACTGGATTCGATCTCATTATAAGAAATCACAATCAAATCCTTGAAGTAATCCTCTGTCAGCTTCTTAAAGTACATCCGCACAATCGGCGATGTAATAACAATTGGATTTTTTCCCAAATTTTCAAGCTTCGCTACCTCTTCTTCTACAGAACCGATAATCGCCCTTGTCGTCTCCGGCTCCAGGGTAAGGTAAGCTCCTTGTTCGGTCTGCTTTACAGCGCCCATAATCTCCTGCTCAATTTTCGGGTCCAGCGTTACCACGCTCGTCATTTCATTTTGTGGGAAATACTTATTAGAAATCGCCCTCTTTAGGCTCTGCCTTACATATTCTGTCAATACATCCGTATCTCTGGTAGTTGGCGCATAATCTGCCAGAGTTTCAAAAATAGTAATTAAATCCCGAATAGAAATTCCTTCACTCAGCAAATTCTGCAATACCTTCTGTATTTCTCCTACGCCAAGGAGCTTTGGTACCAGTTCGCCGATGAGGGTTTCATTCGCCTCCTGAACATTGTTAATCAGGTTTTGTACATCCTGTCTGGTCATCAGCTCATCTAGGTGGTTTCTGATAACCTCCGTCAGATGCGTCGCTATAATAGAAGGCGGATCTACTACTGTATATCCCATAGACTCTGCTCTTTCCCTCTGGCCTTCTGTAATCCAAATTGCCGGCAGGTGGAAGGAAGGCTCAAAGGTAGGGATACCTGTTATTTCTTCCTCTACATAACCCGGATTCATAGCCATATAATGGTCA
>CATKYY010000107.1 GCA_949841225.1 uncultured Acetivibrio sp. | reverse complement strand
CCAGGAAGTAATTCAGGAGGTAGTAAACGACAGTAACGGCGGATTGGGTTGTATTATTATTTAAAATAAAAAAGAGGCTTTCGCTAAGGATGTAACTTAGCGAAAGCCTCTTTTTTACTCGTTATTTAGTATAGTACATATTCTTTTTTTCGTCAATGCCCTAGTTTTGATAAATTTCTTAATAATTTTCTGCTATTTTATAGAATTCAATACAAATATTCTGTTTATTTTGAATTAAATCTTTATAATTTATATTTATTCCTGCTCTTAGCTATGCGAGGTTTGTAGCTCTATGTAAATATAAACTTAATCCCTCTTAAATAATAAATTTTAACTGTCTATTTATACTTTTTTCAATGAGAGCAAACAGAAATATTTGATTTAGAAATTGATTTTTTCTTTTAAGCCGTCATATCTTTGGTAAGCGAACAATCTCAAAGTAAAGTATTTTCAAAGAAAAGAAACTATTTAAATCTTCTTATCAAAATAATCTGCGTCAAAAAAGCCGTCAAAAAGATGTCATAAGATAGTTTTGCTTATGCTTTACCATAAAAAGCAGAAGAAAAAAGAGGCTTTCGCTAAGTTACATCCTTAACGAATGTTCTTTGGAGGAGTACATGGAGAAAAAAGCAGGGTATCGTATCATAACATATCGTTTCCGTTTATATAGCCAGCGCAAGGACTGGCTTCTGGAAACAAGGGATATTTATAACCGGGTACTTGGCTTTTACATGGATGTTTTGTTAAAGGAACAGGGATTGTCCGCTATTTCTTCTGGACAACAGATTATGCGGAAGCTGGAGCTTTTAACAGTTGGAGCCAGAGGACAGGATAGTGGAAGTATAAAATATCCGCTTCCTGAGAAAAAGGCGCCGTTGTATTTTAGAAGAGCCGCTATCAACGAGGCGATACGAATTTGGAAAAGTTGGCAGAAGGCAGGGATTCATCCCATGTCTTTGGAAGAAGCAGAAGGAAAAAGCTTTCAGGCGTCTCCTATTTTTTATAAGGGAATGTATAAGGATTTTACAGAAAACCATATTTCTTTAAAGCTTTGGAATGGAGAAAAATGGGTTTGGGAGTCGTGCCGCCTGGATACCTGCGGGAGAATCTTCCCTGCAGAGGGAAAGCGTCTGTCGCCGGTACTGAAATTTTCTGGCGGTAAAATAATGCTTCATGTGCCTGTAAGAGAGGAAGTAGAGGACATCCGCACGGTAAAGGAACGGTTTCTGGCGGGAGAGCCTGTCTGTGGAGCCGCTTTTCCAAGCAATGATTGTCTGGCAGTTTTAGTTATTCTGGATAGGAATGGAGAATGTACAAAAAGCCTGTTTATCCGGGAGGGAAAGAAACTGTCCCACAGTAAGCGGCAGCTTTTGAACCGAATTAAGAAAAACCGCAGCTCTATGGGCATGGAGGGACCTGAAGAAAAAAAGAAGCCTCTTCCAGAGGAAGAAAACAAATATCTAAAGGAAAAAATAAGGAATCTGACAAATGCCTATGCTCATAAGGTAAGCCGTCAGATTGTAGATTTTTGTGAAAAAGAAGGCGTTTGTATTTTAGCAGTGCCTAATTACAAGCAACCAATCAATTTAAACCAAATCGGTTATTTATCAGCTACCAGTTACGATTGGCTGGGAAGGCGGATTATCGGGTATCTTCGTTATAAGGCCTTTGGCAGAGGGATAGTGGTAACGTCCGTTAGCACAAAGGGAATCGCCAGTACCTGCCATATATGCCAAGAACCGGTAAAGCGTTTCAACAAAAGAAATAAGCCAAGCAAGAATTATTATGGCGGAAAAAATTTTATTTGTCCCAATGGACATAGAGGAAATTCTTATTTTAATGAGGCGATGAACATAGGAAGGCGCTTTTTGTTTGAAAATCCTTGGTAGAAATATCAGGGTGAAGCAGAGGGCTACAGGCCGTCCGCTTTGGGTTCAGTGTCGCCGTTTTCTGCCCCGTCAAGGGAGCGCCATAGGCAAAGATAACCTGGCAGGCAGGGGAGAAGATACTGGAAGATATTAATAAATTAGATAAGTTATTATAATCAATAAAAAGTGAAAAATTAAAATTTTTCAGGAAGTTGGAAAAAGAGCTGTAGAACGCCAAGTTGTTCCATTATTTTCCAGAAGAAATGTGTGTTCATTATGACAAGGAAAAAATCTACTATCTTGTTGAAAAAAATTTTTCTTGGAAAAGAAAATTATGAAATACCAATACAATGGAAAATAAATGGTATAAATAAGCTGCCCGAAACGAGAAGGCAGTATGGTTTTGGTAATGTAGTATTAGTAGTAAATATTCTGGCAGATTATGAAATGTACTTATGGACAGGGATATATGAAAGGGAACAGGGATGGATTTTAGGCAGTCCATCAAAACAATTTCAATTTATAGAATAATGGGAGAATATTATGTACATACGAATAAAACGTTGGTTTGATATTATTTGTTCACTCATATTGTTAATAGTATTAGCTCCACTTTTTTTAGAAATTGCTTGGATGATAAGGATAGAGTCGGGGAAACCTGTTATTTTTAAGCAAAAACGGTTAGGAAAGGATAAAAAATATTTTGCAATCCTTAAATTCCGTACAATGTATGTAGAAACACCCAAAAATTGTCCAACACACATGCTAAAAGATCCAGGAAGGTATATTACGAAAACAGGAAAATTTCTTAGGAAAACCAGTCTGGATGAGCTTCCACAGCTTTGGAATATTTTAAAGGGAGATATGAGCTTTGTAGGACCAAGGCCAGCCCTTTGGAACCAGGATGACCTGATTGCAGAAAGAGATAAATATGATGCAAATGCTATAGCGCCAGGTTTGACAGGGTTGGCACAAGTATCAGGCAGAGATGAATTGAAAATTAAGAAGAAAGCAAAAATAGATGGCTATTATGTTAAACATCAAAGCTTTCTAATTGATTTGTATTGTATTATACGGACAATTATTGTTGTCCTGAAAAAAGATGGTGTGGTAGAAGGTGGAACAGGAGCTTTAAGTAAAGCAGAGAGAAAATAGCTATGAAAAGAATATTAATAACTGGAGCAGGGAGTTATATTGGTACGTCTGTAGAAGGTTATCTTAAAGGACAAAAAAACTATAAAATAGATACTTTAGATGTGAAAAATGATAATTGGAAAACCTATGCTTTTTTTAATTATGATGTTGTTTTTCATGTAGCAGGTATTGCACATGCAGAAACGGGAAAGTTGCTTCAAGGAAAAAAGAAGAAATACTACGATGTAAATACTAAACTAGCACTTGAGGTTGCGAAAAAAGCAAAAAGTGCAGGAGTAGAACAATTTATACTGATGAGCAGCATGATTGTGTATGGTGAAAGTGGAAAAATTGGATGTAAAAAAGTAATTACGGAAGATACGGAGCCAAAACCATCGAGTGTATATGGAAACAGTAAGTGGCTGGCAGATAAAGGAGTTCGTGAGTTAGGTGATAAAAATTTTAAGGTAGTAGTTTTGAGACCTCCTATGATTTATGGAAAAAATAGCAAAGGAAATTATCCTTTATTATCTAAATTGGCGAGATGGGTCGTCCTGTTCCCGGACATTAATAACGAACGCTCTATGTTGTATATAGAAAATCTGTGTGAGTTTGTAAAACTGATGATCGATTCTGAAGAAGAAGGCATATTTTTTCCCCAGAATAAAGAGTATGTAAAAACCAGTGATTTGGTGAAGACCATAGCAGAAAAAAATAATCATAAAGTACATACAACCAAAGTATTTAATCAAGGCATTTTTTGTGTAGCAAAGTGTAGCAGACGCTTAGGAAAAATTATGAATAAGATTTTTGGGAATATGGTTTATGAGAAGTCTATGAGCGAATACAAAGGAATAGATTACCAGGTTTGTAATTTGGAACAATCTATAGAGAGGACGGAAGGAAAGTAGTGGAAAGAGTTTTGATGATTGCTTCAGTGGCATCTATGATAGATCAATTTAATATGCCTAATATTACTCTTTTGCAGTCTATGGGATATGAAGTCCATATAGCATGTAATTTTGAAAAAGGAAGTACCTGTAATACAGAAGCAATAAAAAGATTGAGGGGAAAGCTTGCTGCATTACAAATGAAGTGCTTTCAGATAGACTTTTCACGTTCTGGGGTAAGTTTAACAAGCCATGTAAAAGCATATAGGCAGATAGAGCAAATAATAAAAGAAAATAATTATATTTTTATTCATTGCCATTCTCCTATTGGCGGGGCGATAGGAAGAATGGTAGCGCATAAGTACAAAGTAAAGGTTATTTATACGGCCCATGGTTTTCATTTTTTTAAGGGAGCGCCGTTAAAAAACTGGCTGCTTTATTATCCGGTAGAAAAGCTCTGTTCCAGGTGGACGGATGTATTGATAACTATTAATAAAGAAGACTATGCCCTTGCAAAGAAGAAAATGCATGCAAAAAAGGTGGAGTATGTACCAGGGGTTGGCGTGGATACAGCTAGGTTTATGGTTGGGAGAAGAGAGAAAAACAGGGAGCGTATCCGGGCGGAGTTTGGAGTGCCGGAGGAGGCAAAACTGCTGTTATCCGTAGGAGAGCTGAATGAAAACAAAAACCATGAAACAGCGCTGCGGGCATTGGCAGGGCTTTCGGGGGTAAGGGAAGGTAAGGTGTATTATGCCATTGTTGGAACTGGTGAATTAGAAGAAAAATTAAAAGCGCTTATTAGAAGGCTGAATCTTGAAGGGCGGTTTTTTTTACCTGGCTTCCGGGATGATATAGCGGCTTTTTATGACGCGGCAGATGCTTTTATATTTCCATCGTATCGCGAGGGGTTATCAGTGGCTCTTATGGAGGCGATGGCAAGCGGTCTTCCTGTAATTTGTTCGAGGATAAGAGGAAATACGGACTTAATTATTGAAAGACGGGGAGGAATTTTTTGTTCTCCTGTAAATGTAAATGAATTTAAAGCGGCGATACAAAGGCTGATAAATGACAGAGGGCGATGTGCAAGAATGGGAAATTTTAATCGGAAGAGAATAGAGAAATTCAGTATTCAGGTTGTAAATAAAAAAATGAAGACTATTTACAAAAGTCTGGAAGTGTGAAGAGAAGAATGAAGATTACTTTTTTTACAATGTCGTTAGATAAAGGCGGAGCAGAGAGGGTTATTACAAATCTCTGTAATCAATATTTGGTACAGGAAAATACAGTTACAATTATCACCTGTTTAAATACAGCTCCGCAATATCCTTTAGATCCGCGAATAAAACATATCTGTATTGATAAATGGGAAAAGCAGAAAAACCAAAATAAAATAAAACGTTTTCTTCGGAGGAGAAGGCGGCTGAAAGATATATTTAATGTGTTAGAGACGGATATTTTAGTAAATATTCTCCCAGAACCCTCTTTTTTAGCGCTGAGCTTGAAAAGGGAATGCCGTTTTCCCATGATAGTCTCCGTTAGAAGTGATCCGGTTGTGGAGTACAATTTTTTGCCATATAAAATAATGATGAAAACATTATATCCAAGGGCAGATGGTTTTATATTTCAAACGGAAGATGCAAAAAATTATTTTTCAAAGAAAATTCAGAAAAAATCGGTTATTATACCGAATCCAATTAATAAAGAAGCAATACGGACATCTTATAATGGGAACAGAAAAAAAGAAATTGTTGCAGTGGGAAGATTAATTAAAGAGAAGAATTATCCCTTATTACTGCAAGTCTATAAGAGCATTTTGAAGGATTTTCCAGATTATAAATTGCTTATTTATGGAGAGGGCAGATTAAAAAAAGAATTGGAGAATTATGCTAGAGGTCTTGGGTTAAAGGAACAGGTTTTGTTCTTAGGACAGGTAGATAATGTTTTTGATGCTATTTATAAAAGCAGAGTGTTTATTATGACATCCAGCCACGAAGGAATGCCTAACGCTTTGATGGAAGCAATGGCGCTAGGGCTGCCGGTAATAGCGATAGACTGCCCATGCGGAGGGCCCAGATTTTTAATTAAAAATAACGAGAATGGGGTGCTGGTTAAAAATAAAAAGGAATTGGAAGAGGCTGTAATAAGGGTTTTATCAGACGACGCGTTTTCCAGTAAAATTGGAAAAAATGCAAATTTAATAGCTAATGATTTAGAACCTGACCAAATTTTTCTTAGATGGTTTCGGTATATGCTGAAGGTAAAAAAGCAGGCAGAAAAGTGAGGAAAAACATATGAATAATTTATGTTCTGATTTAGTGAATAAAAAGGAAAAGCTTAGTTTAATTGGATTAGGCTATGTAGGGCTGCCTATTGCAGCTGCATTTTCTAAAATCGTAGATGTTATTGGATTTGATGTGAACGAGCAGAAAATAGAATTATATAAATCCGGGGTCGATCCAACAAAGGAAATTGGCGATGAAGCGCTTGCAAATTGTATGGTGGAATTCACTGCGGATGAAAAAAAATTGCAAAATGCGAAATTTCATATTGTGGCGGTGCCTACTCCTGTGAATCAGGATCATACGCCTGACTTGTCTCCAATTGAGGGCGCCAGTCATGTATTGGGAAGAAATTTAACAAAGGGTTCCATTGTTGTTTATGAATCAACGGTGTATCCGGGAGTAACGGAGGAAATCTGCGTGCCAATTTTAGAATACGAATCTGGCTTAAAATGCGGAGTAGATTTTAAAATTGGCTATTCGCCAGAACGGATTAATCCAGGAGATAAGGTACATAGGCTGGAGAGTATTACAAAAATCGTTTCTGGCATGGATGAAGAAACCTTAGCCTGTGTTGCAGATGTATATGGATTAGTAGTAAAGGCCGGTGTGCATAAAGCAGAAAGTATAAGGGTGGCAGAAGCAGCAAAGGTTATTGAGAACAGTCAGAGAGACATTAATATTGCTTTTATGAACGAGCTTTCTATCATTTTTAATAAAATAGGCATTGATACAAAAGCGGTGTTAGAGGCTGCGGGGACAAAATGGAATTTTCTGAAATTTATGCCTGGTCTTGTAGGCGGCCATTGTATTGGGGTAGATCCTTATTATCTGACTTATAAAGCAGAACAGGCTGGTTATCACAGCCAGATTATATTGTCAGGCCGGCGTATTAATGATGATATGGGGAAATATATCGTTGAAAACCTGGTTAAAAATTTAATTAAAGCAGATATTTCTATAAAAAATGCAAAGGTAGCTATTTTGGGGTTTGCCTTTAAAGAAAATTGCCCGGACACCCGCAATACAAGAGTGATTGATATTGTCCATGAATTAGAAGAGTATGGAATTGTTCCTATCGTTACAGACCCAGAAGCAGATACTAAGGAAGCAAAATGGGAATATGGCGTAGATTTTACGGATATAGACCAAATCTTTGACGTGGATGCCGTGATTTTAGCGGTAGCTCATAAAGAGTTTACAGAAATGTCTATGGAGGATATAAGCAGGCTTTTTAAAAAAGGAGAAAATAATCAAAAAGTGTTATTGGATGTGAAAGGACTGCTGGATAAAAGAATATATGAAGAAGCAGGATTTTTGTATTGGAGATTGTAATAGAAAGGAAATAAAAAGTGGGTTACAAAGAGCTGAAATTTGAAAAGGAAGCGGTATTCTTGGTAACAGGAGGCGCTGGATTTATTGGTTCCAATTTATGTGAAGCTATTTTAAATATGGGATACAGGGTAAGATGTCTGGACAATCTTTCTACAGGAAGCCAGAAAAATGTTGATTTGTTTACAGGAAATCCAAGATATACCTTTATAAAGGGAGATATTACGGATTTTGATACTTGTATAGAAGCATGCAGGGGAGTGAAATATGTTCTGCATCAGGCGGCATGGGGAAGTGTTCCAAGAAGTATAGAAATGCCATTGTATTATGAAAAAGTAAATATTCAGGGAACTTTAAATATGATGGAGGCTGCAAGACAGCAAAAAATAAAAAAGTTTGTATATGCTTCCAGTTCGTCTGTTTATGGAGACCACCCGGTTCTTCCAAAAATAGAAGGACAAGAGGGAAATCTACTTTCTCCTTATGCACTAACAAAAAAGACTGATGAAGAATATGGAAAATTATATTGCAGATTATATGGTTTGGATACTTATGGAATGCGGTATTTTAATGTTTTTGGAAGAAGGCAGGACCCGAATGGGGCATACGCCGCAGTAATTCCGAAGTTTATTAAAATGTTGCTGCAAGATGAACAGCCAACGATTCAT
>CATKYY010000106.1 GCA_949841225.1 uncultured Acetivibrio sp. | reverse complement strand
AAGACCAGCCAGTAAAATAGAGGATTTTACCTGCGCAGAGGCTACGGGCGACTGGTAATCAATACCTTTTAAAGGGGTTCCCTGAATTTCTAAAGGGGCGCATCCATTTTCATTCAGGCTTTTTATGTTCGCGCCCATTTGGGTGAGAGGGGTTATAATCCGTCCCATGGGCCGTTTTTGAATAGAAGCATCTCCGGTTATTGTGACAGAAAAGGGCTGGGCAGCTAGAATTCCCGACATTAAACGGGCGGTAGTGCCGCTGTTGCCTACATCTAGGACGCTGTTTGGGCAGGTAAGGCCATGAAGGCCCTTTCCTTTTATAAGTACGGCGTTTTGTTTGTTTTCTATTTCAACGCCCATTTTCTGAAAGCATTGAATCGTAGAAAGGCAGTCTGCGCCCTGGAGAAAATTAGTAATTTCTGTAGCGCCTTTCGCAAGGGAACCCAGCATAATGGCGCGATGAGAAATTGATTTGTCTCCAGGAATAAGAAGCTCTTTTTTTAATCCATTTCTTTTTTCTATTTTCATTTGAATCTCCATTCTGACGCGCGTTAACGCTGATATATGGTATAGTGGTGGCGTTCTAAAATACCGGCGGCTTTTTCTACGGCGGCTTCCTCATAAAACTCCATGTGGAGAACGCCCTCTTCAAATTCCCGGTTGTGAAGGATACCGATATTTTTAATACTAATGCCGTTGCTTGCCAGAAGGGTAGCAATCGAAGCAATAGCGCCTGCTTCATCTATGATGTCAAGATAAAGCTCATAAATGCGTCCTGGGGCGTTAACCCTTTGTTTTGGAATAGAGTCGCGGTAATCCTTGGCGTCCTGAAAGGCCTGTAAAAGTTCGTCTTCCTTTTCCTGGGAAATCAGATTTCGCATAGCTTCCAGCTCGTCCATATAGCGGTCTAAGAAAGCAGTAATGCTGTCGCGGTTGGTAAGACAGATATTCTGCCACATAACGGGAGAGGAGGAAGCGATCCGGGTAATATCCTTAAAGCCGCCCGCGGCCAGGGAAAACATATGGTTTTCCTCATCATCACAGACACGGACCATATTTACCAGGCTGGAAGCGATAATATGGGGAACGTGGCTGATAGCGGACACAATATTGTCGTGGTTTTGGCAGTCCAGGAGAATAGGAATAGATCCCATAGCTTCTACCAGACTCTTTAAAAAAGAAAGGTCTTTTGGAGAAGAGCTTTCTGTAGGAGTTAGGATATAATAAGCATTTTCCATTAACAGGGAATTTGCATTTCCGTAGCCGGTTTTTTCAGAGCCGGTCATTGGGTGGCCGCCGATAAAGAAGGCTTCCATGCCAAGTTTTTGTACGGCTTTGTATATATTTCCTTTTACGCTGCCTACATCAGTTAATATCGTGTTTTCAGAAAGAAGCGGTTTTAGCTTTTCTAAGTAGGCAATATTGGTAAGAACCGGAGCGCACAAAAAAATAACCCGGCAGCCGGCCAGCCTTTTGGTAAGGCTGGTTTCTATGCCGTCCAGCACGCCGTCGGAAAGAGCTTGATTTAAAGCCTGGTTTTTGCTTGGCTCGTCCGGTAGTTTGGCATGGTGGTCCAGGGCGTAAAGCAGGCAGCCAGGAAAGGCCTTTTTCAGAGCCTTTGCAATAGAACCACCGATTAGGCCGAAACCGATAAAGCCAATAGAAAAGCCTGCTTCTGAAACGTCTGTTTCCATAGAAAATCCTCCTAAAATTTCTTATTCATCAAAGCTGCAAATGGGCGAAGCTCTTCACAAAGCTTGTCAAACTGGGCAAAGGTTAAAGACTGAGGTCCGTCGGAAAGAGCTGTTTCTGGATTTGGATGGGTTTCAACCATAAGGCCGTCAGCTCCGGCTGCAACGGAGGCCTTTGCCATAGAAGCAACGTAGCTGCGGACGCCGGTGGCATGGCTTGGGTCTACAACGATTGGAAGGTGGCTTTTGGCCTTAATTACCGGAATTGCGCTTAAATCCAGGGTATTCCGGGTAGCAGTTTCAAAGGTACGGATACCGCGCTCGCATAAAATTACATTTGGGTTTCCCTCCGCCATAATATACTCGGAAGCGTTCAGCCATTCATCAATGGTAGCGGAAAGGCCACGCTTTAAAAGGATGGGAAGCCCGGTTTTTCCAGCTTCTTTTAATAGGTAGAAATTCTGCATATTGCGCGCGCCAATCTGGAGCAGGTCTACATATTTGCAGGCGGCTTCAATGGCCTGGAGGCTTGTAACCTCGCACACGATAGAAAGCCCGGTTTCGTCCTTGGCTTCCTTCATCAGACGGAGTCCGTCTTCTTCCAGTCCCTGAAAAGCATAAGGCGAGGTTCTTGGCTTATAAGCGCCGCCCCGGAGAATCTGGGCGCCGGCCTTTTTAATAGCAAGAGCCGTTTCCATCACCTGTTTTTCAGATTCTACAGCGCAAGGCCCCGACATGATAATAAGCTCATCCCCGCCGATTTTTGTATTTCCAACAGATATAACCGATGGAAGAGGGTGGAACTTTCGATTAGAGAGCTTATAGCTTTCTGTTACCTCTACAATCTTATCTACGCCGTCAAAAATTTCCAGATTTTGGCCATAGAGCTTGGATTTGTCGCCGACAACTCCGATAATGGTTACTTCCCGGCCTTCAGACAAATGGGTGTCCAGCTCTCTTGAGTGGATGTAGTCTACTATGTTTTTAACCGAAGCCTCGGAAGCTCCTGGTTTCATTACGATAATCATATATAGTACGCTCCTTTTGTGTAAAATAATAGTTAGATGTTGTAAGGCTGTAGTAATTCTTCATAGATTCTACTATATTGAAAATGTAATGTCAATACTTTATAACTTTAAAGCGGAACATTGCCTGGCGTATGATTACTTATGGAACAACGGCAGGTATTCTTTGTTTTGTTCAAGAATGTCGTTTAATATGCAGCGGGCAGTTTCGGCAGAACCAACCAAAGGATGGATAGTAAGGGCCTGCAATGCGGCGTTATAATCTCCTGTAATGGCGGCCTGGATAGTAAGCTGCTCATAAGCCTTGACAATCTGTAATAGTCCCCGGATTTTTAGCGGAGCGTGTCCAAGGGCGAGAGGATGAGCTCCATTTCCGTCAATTACGCAGTTTCTTTCAATTACCGCATTATAAGGTAAATCCAGATTCGCGCCCTGGTTTGATACGTTTACAACCTGGATGTCCCTCTTGTTGTTGTAAATAGAATTTATCAGGGAGCAGGCGGCATCAGAGTAGCGCGCGCCTCCCCGTTCTGCAAGCTGCTTAGGCTTTATATTAAGCGCAGGGTCCTGGTACAGCTTAAAAAGTTCATCTTCCACTTTTTGAACGACTTCTCCGCGGACGCCTTCATTTTCATAAGCGCGCAGACAATCGTTAAGCATTTCTGGCTGCATATAGTAATATTTTAAATAACTGACGGGAATCATGCCAAGAGTTTTCAAAAAATCCGGGTGATAATGAATTTTAGGGATATTGGCCATAATTTCTTTGGAGGCTTCGGCGCAAGCCAACTCTACCGCCTGGCTTGTCACGTCCTTTCCGCGTAAAAGAACGCGGGGTACCCAGACCAGATGGTTAAGTCCTACAAAATCACAATAGATTTCATTGTTGGAGACATGAAATTTCTCTGCCATATCGTTTATCATATTGATAGGGCAATTACATAAACCGATGGCCCGAATATTCGTATGATTTAAAACAGCTTCAGTAAGGATTCCCGAAGGATTGGCGAAATTAATAAGCCATGCATCAGGGCAGAGACGCTCCATGTCGCGGCAGATATTCAGTATAACCGGAACGCTGCGAAGGGCATTTGCAAAGCCTCCGGCTCCGGTGGTTTCCTGGCCGATTTTTTTGTATTTCAGAGGTATTTTTTCGTCCCGGATACGGGCCTCCAAAAGTCCGACGCGAAATTGGGTGGTTACGAAATCGGCGTCCTTTAAAGCCTCTTCGCGATGAAAGGTTGCATGGATTTTTAAATCAATACCGCTTTTTTCGACCATTCTGGCGGCAAGAGCCGAAACGGTTTCCAGCTTTTGGCGTCCGGCTTCAATATCCAAAAGATATATGTCCTTGACGGGCAGATCCTGGTAACGTTTGATAAAGCCCTCGATTAATTCTGGAGTATAGCTGGAGCCGCCTCCTATGGTAGCGATTTTTAATCCTCGTTTTGTCATAATGAGCCTCCTTTTATAGAGCGCGCCTGAAAAATGGCGTCTGCTTGATATAAATAAGTGTATTACAATAGGGAAATATGTCAATAGATTTGCTGCTTGAGTTTTCATATTTTGCAGCATTTGGAAGGCCTGAAAAAATTTCTGGCAAGTTCACTTGTAAATTATGTATAAAAGAGTTGAATTATTTGAAAATTTTTAGTAAAATGTATACATGATTGGAAAATCAAATAGCTCGTATTGGAGGAACATACTATGGAAACTTATAAATATGAAAAGATTAGGAATGTTGCCCTTTTAGGGCACGGCGGCTGTGGTAAAACGACCCTGGTAGAGGCCATGGCATTTACCACAGGAGTTACGAAGCGTCAGGGAAGAGTAGAAGACGGCAGCAGTGTTAGCGATTATGACAAGGAAGAGATAAAAAGAGGTTTTTCCATCAGTACATCGGTAGTTCCTATTATCTGGGAGGATACCAAGGTTAACTTTTTAGATACTCCTGGTTATTTTGATTTTGTTGGAGAAGTAGAAGAGGCTCTGCATGCGGCGGATGCAGCAGTCATTGTAGTTTCTGCAAAGGCAGGAATTGAAGTGGGCACAATGAAGGCGTGGGATCTGTGCGAAAGGTTTAAGCTTCCAAGAATTTTCTTTGTAACAGATATGGACGACGACAATGCCAGCTACCGCGAAGTAGTAGAGAAGCTGACGGAGCTTTATGGAAAGAAGATAGCGCCGTTCCATCTGCCGATTCGTGAAAATGAAAAGTTTGTAGGCTATGTTAACGTAGTAAAAATGAAAGGCAGGAGGTTTACGACAGCCAGCAATTATAATGAATGTGAAATTCCAGATTATTCAAAAGAATATCTTGATAAATATAGAGAACTTCTGATGGAGGCAGTTGCCGAAACCAGCGAAGAATTAATGGAAAAATATTTTAACGGCGAGGACTTTACAAAGATTGAAATGTCAACGGCTTTGAGAAGCAGCGTGACCGATTGCAGCATCGTTCCTGTCCTTATGGGCTCCGGCCTGAACGCTCAGGGTTCTACTATGCTTTTGCAGGCCATTGAGAAATATTTCCCATCGCCGAACCGCTGTATCCTTACGGGTATCAATACGAAAGACCGTTCTACCTTTAACGCAGACTATGATGCAAATAAGGAAATGACTGCCAGAGTATTTAAAACCATTGCCGATCCATTTATTGGAAAGTTTTCTCTGGTTAAGGTATGTTCCGGCGTATTAAAATCCGATGCAGTTCTTTATAATACCAGAACGGAGACAGAGGAGAAGATTTCCCGTCTGTATGTGCTAAGAGGCAAAGAGCAGATTGAAGTAAAGGAGCTTTATGCAGGAGATATAGGAGCGATTGCAAAGCTTTCTAATACAGCGACCGGAGATACCCTGGCTACAAAGGCGGTTCCGGTTTCCTATAATGAAGTAAAGGTTTCCCAGCCTTATACTTATTTGAGATTTACAACTAAAAACAAAGGGGATGACGATAAGGTTTCTCAGGCTCTTGCAAAGATGATGGATGAGGATAAGACCTTAAAGGTGGTAAATGATAATGAAAACCGCCAGACGCTTTTGTATGGTATTGGCGAGCAGCAGTTGGATATTGTAGTTTCTAAGCTGTTGGCGCGGTATAAAGTAGAAATTAGTCTTTCTAAGCCAAGGGTTCCATACCGGGAGACTATCCGTAAAAAGGTGAGGGTTCAGGGTAAGCATAAGAAACAGTCCGGCGGACATGGACAGTACGGCGATGTACATATGGAGTTTGAGCCTTCTGGAGATTTGGAAACCGCCTATGTATTTGAAGAGAAGATTTTTGGCGGCGCTGTTCCAAAGAACTATTTCCCGGCAGTAGAAAAGGGACTGGCAGAAAGCGTTGTAAAGGGACCTTTGGCAGGTTATCCGGTTGTTGGCATTAAGGCTACTTTGGTGGACGGTTCTTATCATCCGGTAGATTCCTCTGAAATGGCCTTTAAGATGGCTACGATTCTGGCCTTTAAGCAGGGAATCATGGAAGCTACGCCGATTCTTTTAGAGCCGATTGTTTCTTTGAAGGTTGTTGTTCCAGATCGCTTCACGGGAGATATTATGGGCGACTTAAATAAAAGAAGAGGCCGCGTATTGGGTATGAATCCTATGCACAATGGGAAACAGGAGATAGTAGCAGATATTCCGCAGTCGGAAATTTTCGGTTATTCTACAGAGCTTCGTTCTATGACCGGCGGTATCGGCGATTTTTCTTATGAATTCGCAAGATATGAGCCGGCTCCGTCAGACGTACAGGCGAGGGTAATTGAAGAAAGCAAGAAGGCGGAAAACGAATAAATATAAAGGGAGGCTGCACTCATAAAATAGCATAAGATTGTTGTCTGGAAACGGCGTAGCTTTGGCTATGCCGTTTCTCCGTTATGTAGATCATTCAGCAAAGACACAGGGAGTATTCCTATAAGGTCATAGGAAACGTCAATCTGCTGTTCCTGATAGCCTTTTGACTTATCTGGCGCGTGAACATAAAACGTCTTTACCATTGTTCTGGTATACTAAAGTTGTATACTTTGTTCGTTTTTATTATATCTTATCCGAATCAAGTGTTACAACTTTAGTATATCAGAACAGGTACCCTTTCCGTAAAAATTCCCGTTTTAAAAGGGTGATTTGTTGCACTTTGGCCCCACTATATACAACACCACATTTTTCGATTTTGCCAAAGTTTTGAGAGAGATTTTTTGGAAAATTATTAGGTGACTTTTCGCTGTAAGGAAATTCAAAGCCCTATAAAAGCGAAATATACTTGCAGATTGATATACTTCCGCAAATGTGCTATAATCTCTTTAATGAATTGTATTTGTGAGGGCGGTTGTTATGGATATTATGACGACGGAGCAAGCAGGCAAGCTGTGGGGCGTAACACCCCGGCGAGTGTCTGAATTATGCAGGGATGGGCGAGTAAAAGGCGCGTTTAAAATCGGCACATCGTGGGTTATGCCCGCCGACGCTCAAAAACCGGAGGACGCAAGAGTAACAAACGGAAAGTGGGTAGGGTATCAGCGGAAAAAGTGTAGAAAGGATTAGCTATGAGATATAAACTTATGGCAACAGAATATGAAAAGATTGACAGGTTAGTAAAATGTGCGTTGTCTGCTCCCAACAAAACGGAGGTCAAATGATACACCCAACAGCTTGAATATATAGGCAGTGATTTAGGGGCGGCAGCAAGGAATATCCTATATTCCTTAATTGTGTCCATAAAGGTAGCGTCTGGACAGATGCGGGGCAAAGAATGATTAGAATACGCAGTAACAACAGATTTATACAAATTAGAAAGTTTCGTTGAGGAGGACAAGTCCCATGACTGATAGATTAGACGGTTTGAGCATGGATATAGAGGCCGAGAACAAAGCGAGGTTGCAGGCTGTTTTCCCGGAGTGCTTCACCGAGGGCAGATTAGACATTGACAAGTTACTTTCCTTGTGCGGGGAGTATATCACCGACGATTACGAGAAATACGAGTTCAAATGGAAAGGAAAAAGCGATTGTTTGCGTTTGGCGCAGCGCCGGAGTACAGCGACCTTGCGCCCCTGTCCCGCCGAGAGCGTGAATTTTGACACGACCCAAAACTTGTATATCGAGGGCGACAATCTGGAAGTGCTGAAGCTGCTCCAAAAATCCTATTTCCGCAAGGTAAAGATGATCTACATAGACCCGCCGTATAATACAGGTAGCGACTTTGTGTATGAGGATGATTTTGCCGACCCCATGCGGCGGTATGTGGAAGTTACACAGCAGACCACAAAGAGCAATCCTGAAACAATGGGGCGGTATCACACAAATTGGTTGAACATGATGTATCCCCGCTTGCGCCTTGCGGTTAACCTTTTGCAAGACGACGGAGTTATCTTTATTTCCATTGATGATAACGAAGTAGATAACCTTAAAAAGATATGTAATGAGGTTTTTGGCGAAGAAAACTTTGTAGGGAATATCATTTGGAAAAATGCAACTG
>CATKYY010000105.1 GCA_949841225.1 uncultured Acetivibrio sp. | reverse complement strand
TTATATTACATAAAAAGATTCAATTCAACAATCTTCTACTTATTTGCTTCGTCATACAAAAATAAATCTCTATTCTCATGTAAACCACAGCTTTCTCTATGGTAATACAACAATAATTACTCTACCTTTCCGAAGTTCCAAGTCCTAAGGAGTACTCCTGAAAAACAGAAGGTATGCTAATATCATCACCAGCTCTTGCGACAGTATCTATAAAGGACTGCGGCAAATCAAAAGCATAGCTTATCTCACAGATAAAAAAGAATCCCAAAATGGGATTCTTTCTGCTTACAACGGTTTTATGTAGGCTGCCAGGCTATCGCGGGTAATTGTTATTTCTGCATCTGTTAAGCTTGCATCCTTTTCTACCTCAAAAACAACTACTACCGTTTTCTTCTTTCCAGCCTCCAGCTTTGTATTTAAATAACGCAAATCATCAGGCAGCGCCGTTAAAAGAGACTTGTACTCTTTCCCTCCCAGATGCAAAGTATACTTTATGCCCGCCTCCGACAAATCTATTTTCTTTTGCTTGGAGGAGGCGTTAGAAAGCTTGAATTCTGCTACCAGAAGCTGATTTGTTCCGCTTGGCTCAATGACGAAAACATCGTTTCCTTTTTTAGGATAGCTCTTATAAAAACTGCTTCCCTTATATGTCAGCTCTATTCCATCCAGTCCTATCATTTCTGTTAAACTGCTGTATACAACTTCCGGCTTTTGTACGGCGTCCGTCTGCTCCGGGCTTGGAGTAACCGCAGGCGCCTGTTCCGTTTCCTTCGGCAGAGGAGCCACCGTTTCTTCTGTCAAAACAGCCTCCATATCCGAATCGGAAGTATAAATCAATTCTTCCTCATACCGCATATCATAGCGGAGGAGAGCCCCTGCTATATATTCTGCAACCATACCATTTTGTTCATCTGTAAGTTCTACTTTACTGCTACCGCAGCCGGACAGCATACATACAGCTGCCAAAAGGATAAAGCTAAATCCAATCCGTCTCAAGAGTCTACCTCCTATTGTCAAATACTTCTTCTATTTTATCACTTCTTTGATTTTTCATCAAGTGTTAATCCTCTGCATTTTTATGAAAAGGTACAAATTTACCAATTTATATCTCCAGCTCAAACCAGAAAGCAACGCCTTTTTCCCGATTTTCTACGCCAAATTCCTGATGCAGGCTGTTCATAATAGCCTTCACAATCGACAGTCCAATCCCATTTCCGCCGTATTCCCTGGTTCTTGCCTTATCTACTTTGTAAAATTTAATCCAAATCTTATCAAGCTCTTCTTCTGGTATATTCTCGCCATCATTATAAATATAGGTTCTGATTGCTCTTTCCTTTTTCTCCAGCCAGATAATAATATTCCTTTCTCCGGCCGCATGATTTAAAGCATTGCTAATATAATTGGTTACAACCTCTTCCGCCATGTATTCATCCGCCCAAACATAGGCGGGTCCTTCCGGCGCAAAGGACAGCCTGGCCCCCTTTTGCTGGAATAAAATCTCAGTAGAAGCCAGCACGCTCCAAATCAGCTCTACCAAATCAAACCGTTCAAAGCTCACCGGCTCCTTCCCAAATTCAATCTGATTTAAGCTTAAAAGCTTTTTAACCATACGGTTCATTTTATTTGCTTCGTCTATAATAACCTCGCAATAGAATTCCCGGTTTTCCTGATCGTCGTTGATGTTTTCCTGCAGCCCTTCCGCATATCCCTGAATCAACGCAATAGGCGTTTTCAGTTCATGGGAAACATTGGACAAAAACTCCGTCCGCATTTCATCTATCTGGATTTTATTTTCAATATCCTTCTGCAGCTCATTATTAGCGCCTTTTAGCTCTGATATGGTTTTTTCCAGCTTATCTGCCATCGTATTAATGCTCTTCCCCAAAGTCCCTATCTCATCCTGTCTTTTGGCGCTGTATCTGCAATCAAACTCTAACCGGGACATTTGATCCGCTACCTTTGAAAGCTCTAAAATAGGCTCTGTAAATCCCCTGCCTACTATAAACAGGGCAATCCCCCCAAGAACGGTTACAAAAATCCCGATATACATTAAAAAACGATTGGATATGGTAATGCTTTCCATCATACTTTGATAATTGCTTCTTACATAAATGCCCGTTTCCTCATCTACCGGCCCAAACAGCTCAAGATAATAAGAATTCATCCGCTGATCAAAAACCTTGCAAATTACATAATCTTCTGTTTCTGCCAAAAGCTCCCGTCCGTCATAAGATCCCTCTGAAAAATTATAGCTTCCATATTCCAATATCTGTTTAAACGCCTGCTTTTGTTGAAATACATCCATTGCCGGATATAAAAACTCTGGATAATACCCCACCTGGTCATAATAGAGCCGAAATACATACAGGTTCATGCTTTGGTTCGCCCCTAGCTTTTCTAACGCCAAAGAGATTTCCTCTGTATTTTTTTCATTGTCCGTATTATTTTCATAAATACCGGCTACCTCCGTATAAGCATTCCCCAGCATTTTTACCTTTTCCTTTTCATAATACTCCGGCAAAAACGCTTTATTTACAAACCATAAAAGAAATATTATACTGCCCGTTACCAAAACCATGGTTAATACCAGCCGCACGCGGATTGAATGCTTCATTCCTCTACCTCAAACTTATATCCCATCCCCCAAATGGTTTTTATATAATTTCCCTTTTTCCCCAATTTACTCCTTAATTTCTTTACATGGGTGTCAATCGTTCTGGCATCTCCAAAATAATCATAGTCCCATACATGATTCAGTATTTTTTCCCTGGACAGCGCCACGCCCCGATTCGTAATAAAGTAATCTAAAAGCTCAAATTCCTTGTAGCTTAGCTCAACCGGCTTCCCGTCAATTTTTACCTCATGAGCCGCCTCATTCAGTAAAATTCCCCCGGCTTCCTTCTGCTCTCCGTTTATAAGATTCGTTCTGCGTAAAATCGCGCCTACCCTGGCCACCAGAATTTTAGGACTGAAGGGCTTGGAAATATACTCGTCTACCCCCAGCTCAAAGCCAAGCAGCTCGTCTCTTTCCTCTCCTTTTGCGGTCAACATAATAATCGGCACCTGAGATACCTGCCGGATTTCCCTGCATACCTGCCAGCCGTCCATCCTGGGCATCATCACATCCAGTATCAGCATGCTTATATCCTTATTTTCATAAAACAGGTCCATCGCCTGCTCTCCGTCCTCTGCCTCTAAAACCCCATAGCCGTCTTTAACCAAAAAATCCCGTACCAGCTTCCTCATCCGGCTTTCATCATCTACGACAAGAATCTTAAGAATATCCATTCCCAACCTCATTTCTGCACAGCTTTTTATATGCGCCAGGTTTGCGGATGCCGCGCAGACGCAAACCTGTAAACTGAAAATTAAAACATAAAAACTTTCAATATTTTAACATAAAATTATGTAAAAACTGTGAAATTTCAATTCTTTTCTTTTTCCTCCAGAGCCGCCTCTCTTTCATTCAGCTCCTGCTCCCATGCAGAATACTGATCCTTAATCTTCTCCTCATAATTGGTAAATACCGTATAGGGCGTAATATAAGAAACTCCCAGCATACCTGCAATAATAAGCGTCAAAAAGGCAATTACTATCCCTTTTACCCGGTTAGCCGTTTTCAGGCCCTCATACCTTTCCTGGTAGGCGTCCACCTGTACCTCTTGCTTCTTTACTGTAATCGGCCGCAAACCCTCCTTTGTATTAATGCCGGATTGGACAATAATTTCCCTGAGCTCTTTTAGAAAATAAAGCCCTATAATCGTATGAAAAGAGCTCTTATCTAAAATTTTATTGTACAGCTTGTAAGCGACGGAAGGATTTTTCCAATTCACGCTCCCCTTCATCTGCTCTACAACCTCTTTTTCCCTGCTTGCTTTTACATAGTCGCGCTTATTTAAAAATTGATACCCGTCGATCTCTCTTTTCTTTTCCTCCATCCTCGGCCCCCATTTCAGTTTCCCTCTTTATCCTGCAAAAATTTTATAAATAAATTTTACCAAAAGGAATGCTCTTTGTCTACTTAACATAAAATCTAATATATTTTTCTTTAAGGAGATTTTCATGCTAAACTATAAAGAGCTTGCCTATGCCGCCAAAGAGCCTTATCCTCAAATCCAGGTAAAAGAAAGAAACCCCGCCTGCGCCCGTTCCATGCTGGATAATCTGGGCGGCTCCCATTCTGAAATGTCTGCCGTCAGCCTTTATTTTTATAACCGCCTGTTAACCGGAGAAGGCTATGAAGACATCGCTTATATTTTCCATAAAATCAGTATTGTAGAAATGCATCATCTTGAAATTTTTGGCTCCCTGGCTCTCCAATTTGGAGAAAATCCGCGTCTTTGGAGCTTCCGAAAAAACCGGCGCTATTATTGGACTCCCGCTTATAATGAATATCCAACGGATCTGGGCGTTTTAGTCCGCAATTCTCTACAAGGCGAACTACATACGATCCAAAAATACGAGCAGCAGCTTTCCTTCCTGGAAGACGAAGCCGTCCAGGCTAATCTAAAACGTATCCTGGCAGATGAAAAAATCCATGCGAATATTTTCCAAATGATTATAAACGAATACCATCTTTAAAATCCAAAAAGAAACCTCCCGGCAACCGGGAGGTTTACTCTTAAACCGCTCCTCATATATTAGCTTCTATTCCACACATCCAATAATTTCCCGAATGTCCTTTATCCCTTGCTCCTTCATAAACAGCTCCAGCCCTTCTGCTATCTCCTGAGCTGCCCCAAGATTAGCAAAATTAGCTGTCCCTATAGCTATAGCCGAGGCTCCCGCCATCAAA
The DNA here is from genome assembly GCA_949841225.1 of uncultured Acetivibrio sp. Classification (GTDB taxonomy): domain Bacteria; phylum Bacillota; class Clostridia; order Lachnospirales; family Lachnospiraceae; genus Velocimicrobium. The sequence goes on along the minus strand of CATKYY010000105.1, from coordinate 3,410 downwards.
AATTCTATGGCGTCCTCTGCATTTGCAATACCGCCCATCCCAATAATAGGAAGCTTGACTGCGCGGGCTGTTTGATAAACCATACGCACAGCTACCGGCTTAATAGCAGGACCAGACAACCCGCCCGTTTTATTTGCCAGAGCGAAAGCTCTTTTATAAATATCAATTTTCATACCAGTCAGCGTGTTAATCAGGGATAATGCATCCGCTCCCCCGGCCTCCGCCGCCTTGGCAGTTTCTGTAATATCCGTTACATTAGGGCTTAGCTTCATAATCACCGGCTGTTTGGCATACTTTTTTATTTCTGTTGTAATAGCCTCTACCGCCCGCGGGTTCTGACCAAAGGCAATACCGCCTTCCTTTACGTTCGGACAGGAAATATTGATTTCCAACAAATCTGCCGCCGTATCGGCCAGCCTCTCTACTACCTCGCAATAGTCCTCTGTTGTTTTACCGCATACATTAACGACGATTTTCGTATCCTGCCGCTCTAAAAATGGAAGATCTCTTTGTATAAATAAATCAATTCCGGGATTCTGGAGGCCAACGGCATTTAACATGCCTCCATGGGTTTCTGCTATCCGCGGCGTAGGATTTCCCGGCCACGGCGTCCTTGCCACTCCCTTTGTAACTACCGCGCCCAAACGTCCCAAATCAACAAACTCGCTGTATTCCGCCCCTGAGCCAAAGGTTCCTGAGGCTGTCATAACCGGATTTTTAAGCTCTACTCCGGCAATTTTTACAGATATATTCATCTTATCTCTCCCTATAGCTCAATCTCATCTGCATAAAATACAGGTCCATCCTTACAAACCCGTTTATTGCGGACATTTGTATGAGGATCCGTTTCTTTTGAACCGCATACGCAGGCAAGACAGGCTCCAATGCCGCAGGCCATTCTCTCTTCCATAGAAATCTGCGCCCGAATGCCCATTTCCCCGGCATAGGCCTGAACGCCCCGAAGCATTGGCAAAGGTCCGCAGGCAAATATCATATCTGCCGAAAGCTCTTGCTCCCGTACGGCGTCCAGCACATTGCCGCAGGTCCCGGTGCTTCCATCCTCTGTTGCAATAAATACCCGGCCATAAGGCTTAAACTCTTCCGAAAGGAACAGACGCCCGTCGCGGTAGCCCAATACAATCTGTACCTCGCAACCGGAGAAATCCCTGAAAGCCTTAGAAAGCTCCAGCATCGGCGGAATACCAATACCGCCGCCCAGTAAAATAATCTTTTTTCCTTCCAGAGTAAAGCCATTTCCTAAAGGACCCATAATCTCTATCGTATCGCCGGCCTTCAAGTGGGAAAACTCTTTTGTCCCTTTTCCCACCGTCCGGTATACCAGCCTGATTCGCCCCTTTTCCTTATCAATTTCACAAAGGCTGATAGGTCTTGGTAAAAGCCTCCCGCTATCCTTACAGTAAAGAGAGACAAACTGGCCCGGCAAAGCCTCTTTGGCAATTTCCTCATCGGAAAGCCAAAGGCTGTAAATACCTTCCGCCAGGCATTCCGACGCTTCTACCCTTGCAGTATTCTTAAATTTCTTTCCCATGCAGTTTCTCCATTCTGTCAAATAGCTGAAAGAATATCTTCTCTCATATCAATTACAGCCTGCCTGGAGGCGTCGGCGTAAGACTCCTCGCCAAATTTGGCATAAGCCGGCTGTTTATAAGCAGCGATAATACCTCTGGAGGAATTAACAATAGCTCCCAGACCATCCTTATTAAAATAAGGCGCCAAATCTTTGGCCTTTCCTCCCTGAGCGCCATAACCAGGCACCAGAATATACTGCTTCGGCATAAGCTTCCGAAGGGTTTCTCCCATCTGCGGATAAGTAGCGCCAATCACGCAGCCTACATAGCTGTAGGAGTCTCCCATACAGGCGTCGCCCCATTCCGCTACCTTTCTGGCCACCTGCTCGTACAAAGGCTTTCCGTCAACCATACGATCCTGAAATTCACCGCTGGAAGGGTTGGAGGTTTTTACCAGAACAAAAATCCCCCTTTTTTCCTCTCTGCACGCATCAACAAAAGGCTGAATGCCGTCAATTCCAAAATACGGATTTACCGTGATAAAATCCTCATCAAAGCCCCGGCAGATATTTTGGCCTACCTGTACCTTCCCAATATGGGCGGCTGCATAAGCGGCGGAAGTAGAGCCAATATCTCCCCGCTTCACATCGCCAATAACCACCAGGTCCTTTTCCTTACAGTAATCTACCGTCCTTTTAAAAACTGTAAGTCCCGGAATACCAAACTGTTCGTACATGGCGATCTGAGGCTTTACGGCAGGCACCAGGTCGTAAATCGCATCAATAATACCCTTGTTAAACTGCCAGACCGCTTCTGCGGCCCCTTCCAGGGTTTCCCCATATTCCTCATAGGCTCTTTTTTTCATCTGCTCTGGAATATAAGAGAGCATAGGATCGAGCCCTGCTACAATAGGCGCCCTGCTCTCTTCAATCTTGCGAATCAGCTTTTGAATCATCTTCCTGTTCTCCTTCGTATACAATATTCCCCGCTACCAGGGTCAAACATACCTTTCCCTTTACTTTCCTGCCATGGAACGGCGTATTATGCCCTTTGGAAGCAAACCGGGAAGCGTCGATTACATACTCGGCCCCGGGGTCTGTAATAACAATATCCGCCGCGCTTCCTTCTGCTAAAGTTCCTCTATCTATTCCCAGGACCCTGGCCGGATTCCAGCTCATTTTTTCACACAGCTGTCCATGGGTCAGATACCCCTGTTCCACCAGCTCTGTAACTCCCAGAGAATATGCTGTTTCCAGTCCTACAATCCCAAAAGGCGCCTCTCTTATAGAAAGAGCCTTTTCCTCCTGGCTATGAGGCGCATGGTCTGTAGCAATCACATCCATAATCCCTTCGGACAGCCCTTTTTTCAGAGCCTCGGCATCTTCTCTGCTTCTTAAAGGCGGATTCATTTTAAATACCGCATTATCTTCGCAAATCTCATCCTCCGTCATAGCAAAATGGTGCGGGCATACCTCGGCAGTTACCAAAACTCCCTGCTCCTTTCCCCATTTTACAAGACTTACGCTATCTTTGGTAGAGCAGTGGCACAAATGAAGTCTGGCTTTCGCCTCCTTTGCAAGAAGGATGTCCCTTGCTACGATTACATCCTCTACCGCATTGGAAATACCTTCCATTCCCAGCTCCTTTGCCTTTTTTCCTGCATTCAGGACCCCTTTTCCTACCAGGCTCTTATCCTCGCAGTGAGCCAGCATAACCAGGCCGTTTTCTTTTATCCTTTTTAAGCCTTCAAAATAAAGGGACGTATCCATAACCGACTTTCCATCCTCGCTGAGAGCCAGGGCTCCGGCCTCTTTCATACCTGCAATATCGGAAAGCTCCCGGCCCTCCTGCCCCTTTGTTACTGAGCCTACCGGACTAATA
>CATKYY010000104.1 GCA_949841225.1 uncultured Acetivibrio sp. | reverse complement strand
AATACAAAATATAAAGAGGTAACGGCACGGACTCTGGAAAACGAGCTGACCAAAAAAATGCTTACTTCCTTTGGCGCAATGGGAGTTAAGACAGACAGCCAAGGAGGACTCGACCGATATTGTTTATACAACCCACTAGATACTGCACATAGTATTTTACATATTGTAATGGAGAAAGCCCCTTTATGGACAGTGGGGCATATTGACATAGAGATTACAACCGAATACCGTACCTTTAATGAAGATAGTATCGACGCTTACAGTTTTTTAATGGGCAATGTAAGCAAAGCTTTCGAGTGTATCTTTGTTTTTGATACGTTTGCAAGAACTATCAATGCCTATAAATTAGAAAATATAGGGAAACAAACAAGCATTTTTCTCAGTCACAGAAATGTAATAGAACATGCACAAATGGAAGAAAATGCAGACGACATCTACACGGTAATGACGGTATCCGGCGGAGACTACGACGGCTCTCCTTTACAGATAACCGATGTAAACCCAGCAGGAACAAGCTACATTTGTAATTTTGATTACTACTACCCTTGGTTTAGCCCAGAATTAAAGCAAAAAATATCAGAATACGCAAATGCCTGTGAGGAAAGAAAGAGCGGATATTCCAATGCGCTTCTGAAGCTAAAGAAGCTGTTAGCGGAAGCAGAAAAAATTAATAACCGCCTTCCTGCAACCAGTCATAGCGTTAATTGGAATGAATATGGCGCGATAGAATTACAGGGGGAGTTTGATTATTATAATCAGAAAATGTCGCTCTATTTAGATGGAAGAAATGAGATGAAACGCCAGGAATACTATAATATCCTTTATGGAAGCCATGGGATTGCTAACGCCTTAAAACAAAGAAAACAGGAATACCAGGCAAAACAGGCGGAAATTTTACATCAACAGGAAATTTGCAATAATTTTATCTTAAATATGGAAAGCTTCCTGGGAAATGATTTGTACAAAGAATTATCCTCTTATTTTTATTTTACCAGCTTTGTAGACGATACCTTTGTAGCAACCAGGACAATGACGGATTCAGAAATTTTAGAAATGAAAACGGCTTTGTTTGAACAGGCAAAAAAGAAATTGGCCGAAGTCTCCCACCCCTCTTATACTATGACGATTGACAGTGAAAATTTTACTGCCCTTCCAAAGTATAAAAGCTATACCGAACAGCTATCTCTTGGCTGCATGGTTACTGTGGAGTTGGAGGAAGATAAACTAATCTACCCAAGACTATTAAAAATGAGTATAGATTGGGATAATTTATCTAATTTTACCTTAACATTTAGCAGTAAAGAAAATCTATCGGACGGATACATCAATTTAGCAGAAATACAACAATTAGCCCAATCTGCCGCAACCTCCCAGGCGCTCTCTGGTATTGGCTGGGACGCTGCAAAAAAGCAAACCAGCGTTGTATCCGAATTCATGAGTAATGCCTTTAATGCCGCCAAAAATAAGCTTCTTGCTGGCAAAAATGAAGAATTTAAAATAGATGGGACGGGAACCCTGTGGAGAAAATGGGTCGATGAAAGAAACGATTACTCTCCTAACCAAATGTGGGGAACCTCCAATGGATTATTTTTAACTAACAGCGCCTGGGAAACCGTAGATACAGCCATCGGAGAATTATATTTAGGGACGGATGCCAATGGAAATGACATTATTATGTATGGCATTGCCGCCCCTCTCCTGCTTGGGAAAATTACAATCTCAGAGCAGCTTTACATTTTTAATGATAGCGGAAATTACAGTATTACCGATGACGGACTGGTGGCTACCAATGGAAAAAACACATTAAAAATAACCCCTAACGACAACAACTGTCTTTTCTCTATCTTAAAAGACGGTAGGAAAAAGCTTTGGTTTAATAATAACGGCGACGCCTGGTTTGAGGGCCATGTAACTGCTTCTGAAATCACTTCTTCTAAATTTACTTGCACAAACGGGGTCAATACGATTCTCATCGACCCAGGCAACCCAAAGTTATTTCAAATTTTAAAAGGGAACGCGCCTGTTCTTTATTTTACTGAAAATGGAGACGCGGTTTTTAAAGGGAAAATGACCGTAGGAACTATTTTTAGCGATAATTGGCTGCAAAGCGGCGGGAATGAAGACGGGACCTTACAGGGGACGGAGGGAACCTTTATAGACCTTGCCAAAGGAACCTTCCATTTTGGCGGGAAACATTTAGAACTGACCGAGCGATTTTTAAAATGCAACGGCAGCAACGATTTCACCTGGATGGGCGTTACCCACCCAAATACCAAACGTTATGTAAAAATATCGGAAAGCTATATCCAGACCCAATATGATAATGGGCAGATAAATTTATTTATCACCCCAAGAGGCATTGCCACAGGAAAAACCGCCGAGCCTAATCCAAATGCTGAAAACGCCAACTCAGGAATTATAGACTTCTACTCCAGTTATCTAGGGGAAAGTACGGAAGGAAATACCTACCAGGGAATCACCGTAAGAGCCAGAAGCGCGCCTGTGTGTCTTAGCAGCGCCTACAGTTCTATTGTCATGAACCCAAATGATGAAACATCCGATGGAAATATGTATACGTTCACAGTAAACAGCAATCAAAACGGACACCTAAAATACGGACGTTTCAGAAACAAAGACTATTCTGTCGGCATGGTATTTAATCAAAACGAGGGTAAAATCAAAATCAGCAACGGCGACACAGGGTTAGGTGATTTGCAATGTAACCAGTTGCAAATAAAATCCTGTAAGATGGATGGTAAACTGGACGGAAAGGATTTGGCGACTTACCTGGAACATTTAAAGCAGGACTGGCAAACCGACCTTGACAAATGGGCTAAGAAATACAATGACTTAAGCAACGACTATATGAATTACAGGGCAACTTACAGATATTCCTCTTGCAGCAGTTGTTGTCCAGACTATAATTGAGGTGATAAAATGCCAGAAACAAGGGAAAAACAAAAAGAATCCCTGGGGGAAGAAAAAGAGCCAAACGCACAATGTATTATCTGTGGGAAAAGATACCATATCTGCAACGACTGTAAAAATATAAAATCGGCTTTTCCCTGGAGGACAGTTGCCGATACCGTTACATGCTATAAAATCTTTATGGCATTAAAGCAATATTTAGACGGCGATATTTCTAAAGAAGAAGCAAAGGACATCCTTAGTAATATCAATATCGGCAGCTTAGATTCCTATACGGATTGGGTTCAGTTTCAAATAAAAAGAATTATGGGATAGCTTTGCCCAGTCCTGCCTTATCAAAAAAATAAAGGCAAAATTATCCTAATAACAAAGAAGGAGCAAAAAACAGCGCAGAAATGGAGTAAAAAATGGAGAATACAAATAAAAAGGAAGAAACTTTGATTTGTTACTCGGAAGAAACTATCCGAAAAATTATGGACATTTTAAATCAAATTGAAGTAAAAGGAATTACAAACATTACGGGGCTTTCAGCCGTAATGAACTTGCTGAACTCCGTAGAGGACACAATCCAAAAAGGCGGTGAATAATGGTTAAAGACATAATTAAATTGGACTTACATAAGCAAAGCGCATATCCCACGATATTTGCAAAACAATACGACACGTTAGAAAGGGAAATCACAATTGAGCTATACAATGACGACGTCCCTTATACTTTACAAGGAACCGCTGGAAATGATTATATTATTATGCTACGGTATACAAAGCCAGATGGAAAACAAGGACTGTTAGACTACTCTGTTGACAGCCGAGGCATCCATGCCTGCCTGACAGACCAGGTTTTATGCAGCGACGGAAGGATTATCTGTGATATTGGTATTTACAGGAATAAAACTACCAATGGAGCTTCTGTCAATTCCCTATTATCCTCCAGCATATTTTATATCCAGGTAGGTAAGTCCGCCTTTGATGAAACGCAGGTAGTCTCTTCTAATGAGTATCTGGCGCTAACTACAGCAATCAATAATTGTATTCGGATTACAGATGAATGTAAAAAGATCATAACAGAATATACGAATACCATCAAACCTGAAATGCAAGCCTTAATTAATCGCATGAAGGAACACCTGGACAGCGTTAACAGATAAATAGAAAATTATGTAAGCGGCCATGCGGATAACTCTATAAGGCCGCTATTTTTATTGGAAAGGACTGGTAAATTTTGCAATATAAAATCACAATGGGCAATGACAAAAAAATCAGGCTGTCTAACCCTGGCATAAATATATATCAGGGGGAAAATAACTGCGACACCATGATTCTGCTTCTTCCTGCTTCCTATGGAGAAACCGATTTTTTATCCTCTTGCGTCCTATTAAATTGGGCTTTCTGCCATCATAACCCTGAAACAGAAACCAATGAAAATATTCTTTCACCAGATGGTCTAAAAGGAAATATAAAAGAATTAGACTTAGTAGAAAGCGATGAGCGGGAAGGGTATGTAACAACCAAAATCCCTATCTCTATTGATTATACGCAAAGAACAGGACAAATTGAGTTTTGGATCGAAGTAAAAGCGGCTGATAAAACTCTGCTAAAGACAAATACGGTAGCAATAGAAATTAAAGACCATATCAATATCACAGAATATGTGCCAAAAGAACAGATAGACTTATTGTCAGACAAATTAGTGCAAATGCAGCAGCTATTAAACTCCTGTAACCTAACCTTAGCAGAAGCGAAGGAAGAGGCAGACAGAGCTACTACCGCTGCGGAAACAATTATTAAGCTTATGCAGGAATGGGAGGCGGAACATGGCAGTGAAAAATGATACAACCTATATCATGGCAGACAGGACGATTGGGCTACCCTTGAACATAGATACTTTCGGCGTTCTTGGCGATGCCAATGCAAAGGTAGTGGAGTTTCGGACAAGCCGATTTTCAGACGGAGTAGATTTATCTGAAAAAACGATTTACATATGCTATAAAAATGCTTTTGACGACACTGGAGAAACACCATGTACAGATATTAAGCTTACCAATACAGCCCTTACCTTTCATTGGATCGTTCCTCCAGAAGTTGCCGCCGCAACTGGCAACATCGAGTTTTATGTAGAATTCAGGACAATAGACAGCGACGGCAATAAAATCTATTGCATGAAAACAAAACCAATTACAAGATATATTGAAGACAGCTTTTATATCTATAACAATGCTTCTGAAGCAGATTATTCCATTATTGACAGTTGGATACAGAATAATGGCGATCGAATTGACCGGGACGACCTTATGGATACAGATCTGCCCTTTAAAGTAAAAGACCGGGATATTTTATTTCATCCAGATAAAATTGTGGCCGTTAAAGACGACAATTTAAGCCAGGCTTTGACCTTCCGGTTAAAAAGAACCGTAGATAATATCGACCGTTCCAATATGGCTTTTGCTTTCGCATTTTTAAATGAAAATGGCGAAACAGGAATAGCTCCGGCATGTAATATTATGCATACAGAAGATGAAATATTTATCTCTTGGGCATTAGAGAGCGCAGCAACCAAAGTAAGCGGTGAAGTCCATTTCTTTATTTTTGTAGCAGGTACGCTATCTGATGGAAAAAGATACCTGTGGAATACAAAGCCGGCCTCCTTTGTTGTAGAATCTACTCTGGAAATCGATAATAATCTGGAAATCCCAACTGAAAAATGGTATGAAACTCTGCTATTAGAAGTTGATAATGCAGTGAAGCAGGCAAGCAACTATGCAAATAAAGCAAAGGAAGCTTATAATAGTACATCCACGATCCAAACTATTGCCGACCAGACGCTAGCAGATTGCAAAGAAGCGGAGCTAAATTCACAAAAATTTGCCCTACAAGCAAAAGAAGCCTTTTCTGCTCTGAATGATATTTCTATCACGCGGGAGGATAAAGATAGCAACGGTATTTTTAAAACAGTAAAATACATCCGGCAGGATGGCTCCCTGCATATGAAAACGGCGCTGCTTGGGGAAATGACAGATACTGCAAAGTACACTGGCTTACTGGTAGAAATCTATGGTTCTGATGGAACTACTTTAATATTTACCAAAAATTATTCTATTATATATGACGACGATGGTGATGTAACGGGACAGCTTACCATTTTAAATTATTTAAGCTACCACACAACAAAATTTTTCAATAATGAAGCAGTATAAAGGCAGGTGATAGTTTGAATTTAAATTCCTATAAAAAAATTATATCTCAGCTCTCTATGAAAGAAGACAGCGTCCTTAACCGGGCTGAGAACATCCAGGGGAAAATGCGGAGCGCAGATGAGAACGGCGGAGAAGAAGTCTTACATTTTCATATCCTAAATAAAAATATCAATACTCCCATTGGGATGAAAGACATTCTGATTCAGGGAGACAAAAAATCAAGAAAGATATTTTTTGAGATAAACCGCTACCTTGACGGCGTTGATTTATCCAATAAGGACATTTTCATTCATTTTGTAAATGCAAAAAACCAATCCGGGACAGACAGTATTACTGAGAAATATGTCACAGACGCCACGATTACTTTTGAATGGTGGGTTCCAGGCCAACTGTCCGTCCTGAACGGAACCGTCGCAATCCAGGTAGAAATCTCAGAATTTGACACAACTGGCGACACGGTATACCGTTATTTAACAAAGCCTGTAGAATTAGTTATAGAACGGACAATTTCTCCTTCTGGAACTGTTGACCAGCAAGATTATTACTTAGATATTCAGTTCCTTAATAAGTATACAGAAGATATTACATACAACATGGCTTCCTCTCTTGCCCCAATCCAAATTCAAAACAGAGAAATTATTATGCCATATTTGGAAGATTTTATTGTAACGCAAGATACCAGAAGCAAAATTGTTACATTTATTATTGACAGATATTTTGACCAGGTAGATTTGGCAGAAAAAACGATTGCAGTAAAATTTGAGCGGCCGGACGGAAAAGGAGACAGAGCTTTTACCTGCAACCGGGAAGTATCCGATACCAAAATCCGTTTTGACTGGGTGATTGACAGCCGCGCGACTTCCCAGGAAGGAACGGTTACTTTTTCGATTGAATTTATTGGTGAAAATGAAAAAGGGGAATTTTACTGCTGGAACACCCTGCCTAATTCCTTTCTTGTTTCTAAGGGGCTTAATATCGACGACACGATCGAACAGCCTTCTGCAAGCTGGATACAATCCTGGAACGTCCTGGCGGATAAATACCTGCGGAATTATCTGAAATATATCGCCATGCTGGAAGAAGGAGTAAACCTTGTCCAGGCAGTTGGCGATGAGGTAAAAAAAGCGGCAGCCCAAGCAAAGGCGTATGCAAACTCCTCTAAGGTAAACGCCGATATCGCATGGGAACAGGCGGATCGGGCAGACCAGATAAAAATCCAGGTTGTCATACTAAAAGCCGACTTTGATACTAAAAAATCTGATTTTGACGACAAATACCAAAATTTCATACATACGCTGCTGGAGCTTCGCAGAAAAGATGAAAAAATTGAATATGACGACCTGCACGCCGCCCTTGCCTCCTACCTTGACAATAAGTCTGACAAAACCCATACCCATAAGGTAGATGAAATTGAACACGCGCGTTCTTCCAAAGTCCCTATCACAGAAAACGACCTGTCCCTGGAGTTGGTGGAAAAGCTTAATTCTATCGGCAGCCCCGGCTCCGGCGAGGGTTCTGGCGGAAGTAGTTCTGACAGTCTTTCACTTGCTGATATTTTCAACGATATGATAACTTCCAACTCTAAGGGCTGGACTTCTAATAAAATATACAGTTTTGTGAAAGACATTACCGACTTGCTGGTAAAAAAAGACAAAGACAAAATACTTTCTGACAACAACTTTTCCGATTATTACAGAAAAAAGTTAGACAGCATAGAAGAAAATGCAAACTACTTTGACGCCGCCGCTCTGCAAAATATACCATTGGCTCTTTTAAAGCAGGACAGCTTACACAGGACTTTGACCGAAGCAGAAATAAAACTGTTGAAGGATAAATATACCCGGGCTGAAGTAGACAACCTGATTGCGGGCGTATCGAACGGATTCTCATGGAAAGACCCTGTAAATACCTACGCTGATTTAGCGGTTGCCTACCCAAATCCCAAAAGCGGATATACAGTAAATGTAGAAAACGACCCAGACCAGACCAAAAGCGGAACTTATACCTATAATGAAGAGACAAAGTCCTGGGTTAAAATAAGCTCCTCTTCCACCCCTCTCGCCACAATCCACAGGGACGGCCTTATGTCGAAGCAGGACAAGACCTTTTTAAACACAGT
>CATKYY010000103.1 GCA_949841225.1 uncultured Acetivibrio sp. | reverse complement strand
AAGAGGTTCTTTCAAAAAATGAAGAAGCTGTTAAGGCTAAGGTTCTGGCAGAAAATATTTGGTATGAGACGGCAAAGGGCGCGGTAAAGGAATGGAACGTTAATGGAAAGCAGGTTACTTTAGGGGTTGAACTGTTAAGATAAAGATTTTGGAATGGAGGATTCTCGTGAAAGAAATTAATAAAGAAGAATTTAAAAAAGAGGTTATTGACTATTTAAAGGTATTAAATTTCCGCACAGTAAAAGAAGCGACCCAGCAGCAATTATTCCAGGCTGTTGCTTATGCTCTGAAGGATTATGTGGTAGACCAGTGGATGGCTACCCATGAGGCCCATCGGAAGAGCAAATCCAAAATTGTGTATTATTTATCTATGGAGTTTTTAACTGGCCGGGCGATGGGAAATATTATCATCAACCTGAAGGGAAATCAGAAAATTAAAGAGGCTTTAGAGGAGCTTGGCATTGATTTGGAAGATCTGGAGGATCAGGAGCCGGATGCAGCTCTGGGAAACGGCGGTTTGGGCCGTTTGGCCGCTTGCTTTTTGGATTCCCTCGCTACTCTGGGGTATCCGGCTTATGGCTGCGGTATTCGCTATAAATACGGTATGTTTAAGCAGGAGATTGAAAACGGCTATCAGAAGGAAGTACCGGATGACTGGCTTAAAGATGGCAATCCTTTTGAGATTAAGAGAGCGGAGTATTCCCAGGAGGTTCGGTTCGGCGGCTACATCACTATCCGCAAGGATGAAAACGGCAGAGATACCTTTGTTCAGGAGAATTACCAGTCTGTCCGCGCTATTCCATATGACCTGCCAATCGTAGGTTACAATAATAATATGGTAAATACGCTCCGTATCTGGGATGCAGAGGCTATTGTTGATTTTAACCTGGACGATTTTGATAAGGGTAATTACCATAAGGCGGTAGAGCAGCAGAACCTGGCAAGGACTATCTGCGAGGTGCTGTATCCAAATGACAACCATTATGCAGGAAAAGAGCTTCGCTTAAAGCAGCAGTATTTCTTTGTGTCTGCCAGCGTGCAGCGCGCGGTGAAATCCTATATGGCCCGCTTTGGCGATATTCGCAAGCTCCATGAAAAGGTGTGCTTCCAGATGAATGATACCCATCCTACAGTAACGGTTGCAGAGCTTATGCGTATTTTGATGGATGAGCATAACCTGGAGTGGAATGAGGCATGGGAGATTACAAATAAGTCCTGCGCTTATACAAACCATACGATTATGGCGGAAGCATTGGAAAAATGGCCGCTGGAGCTGTTCTCAAGACTGCTTCCAAGAATTTACCAGATTGTAGAGGAAATTAACCGTCGTTTCATTAATGAAATTCAGAAACGTTATCCGGGGGATTATGGAAAAATTGAAAAAATGGCTATTTTATATGATGGCCAGGTGCGGATGGCAAATCTTGCCATTGTATCAGGCTTCTCAGTAAACGGCGTGGCGCAGCTTCATACGGAAATTTTAAAGCATCAGCAATTAAAGGATTTCTATGAGATGATGCCAGAGAAGTTTAATAATAAAACCAACGGTATTACCCAGAGGCGTTTCCTGCTTCACGGAAATCCGCTTTTGGCAAATTGGGTGACAAATAAAATCGGCGATGAGTGGATTACTGATTTGTCTCATTTAGATGAGCTTTCCATTTATGCAGATGATTTAAAGTGCCAAAAAGAATTTATGAATATCAAGTATCAGAATAAGGTACGTCTGGCAAAATATATTAAGGAGCACAATGGAGTCGAGGTAGATCCAAGGTCTATTTTTGATGTACAGGTAAAACGTCTCCACGAGTATAAACGGCAGCTTTTGAATATTTTGCATGTTATGCATGTATATAATCAGCTGAAAAAGCATCCTGATATGGATTTTTATCCAAGAACCTTTATTTTTGGCGCAAAGGCTTCTGCCGGATATGAAAGAGCCAAGGCGATTATTAAGCTGATTAACAGCGTGGCTGATGTGGTAAATAATGATGCATCGATTGGCGGTAAAATGAAAGTCGTGTTTATTGAAAATTACCGGGTATCCAACGCAGAGCTGATTTTTGCGGCTTCAGATGTGTCGGAGCAGATTTCTACGGCAAGTAAGGAAGCCAGCGGAACCGGAAACATGAAATTTATGTTGAACGGAGCGGTTACTCTGGGCACCAGGGACGGCGCAAATGTTGAAATTGTGGAAGAGGTTGGCGAGGAGAACGCGGTTATGTTCGGCTTGACCTCAGATGAGGTTATTGCCTATGAGCAGAACGGCGGATACAATCCAAAAGAAATTTACAACATTGACCAGGACATCCGCGTGGTATTAACCCAGCTGATTAATGGAACCTATTGTCCTGAAAATCCGAATTTCTTCCGGGGAATTTATGATTCCCTGCTAGAAACCAGAGGCGGCGAAAAGGCGGATCAGTATTTTATTTTGAAGGATTTCCATGCTTATGAGGAGGCTCAGAAAAAGATAGAGGCTCTTTATAAGGACGAGGCCCGTTGGGCGAAGATGGCGATACTAAATGTGGCGAAATGCGGTAAGTTCTCTTCCGACCGTACAATAGAGGAATATGTTAAGGATATTTGGCATTTGCAGAAAATAGAGGTAACTTTATGAAAACCAAGCAGATTATCGGAATTGTAGTGGCAGGGGCAGTTTTTATTTCTGTAGGCATATCCGGTACCTTGGCCAGCCAGCTGAATGCACAGCTGGCTGGAAGAAATACTCCGGCAGGGCTGCTTTCAGAGCTTTTCGGAGAAAGTAAAGCAAGCATAGAGCTTCCTGTAGAGCCGTTTATAGGATTTGTAAGGGTAGAGGGGACGATTCAGGATGCAGGCTCCTCTTCCTCTTTTAATACGGTATCCTATGACCATCAAAATACCATGCGTTATATTGATAAGATGATACGCTCAGAAAGCAACACGGGGATTCTTCTTTATGTGAACAGCCCGGGCGGAACGGTATATGAGAGCGACGAGCTGTATCTTAAGCTAAAAGAATATAAGGAGCTGACAGGCAGGCCTGTTTGGGCTTATATGGGCTCTATGGCGTGCTCCGGCGGTTATTATATTTCCATGGCGGCGGATAAGGTGATAGCGAACAGGAATGCATGGACAGGCTCTATCGGCGTTGTTATTTCTACTTATAATTATAAGGAACTTTTAGATAAGCTGGGCGTAAAAGAAATAGATTATGCCAGCGGGCAAAATAAGACTATGGGCTCCGGCGGACTGGAAGGTACAAAGGAACAGGATGAGATTTTCCAGAGCATGGTAGACGAGGCCTATGAGCAATTTGTAGAAATTGTGGCAGAGGGGAGAGACATGGATGTAGATGCAGTTAAGCCTATTGCAGATGGACGGATTTACACGGCAAAGCAAGCTCTTTCCCTGAAGCTGATTGATGAAATTGACAGTCTGGAAAATGTTGAGCTGGCGTTTCGTAAGGAGGCCGGCGGAGGGTCTGTAATCTATGAACCGGTGTTTTACAGCGGCACTTTGTTTTCTTCTTTATTTTCCGCTTATCAGGGAAGTCAGGAGAAATCAGATGCACAGGTGATTACAGAAATGCTGAATGACAGTAGAAATGGGGTGCCGATGTATTATGCAGAACCGGGAAAACAATAAAGTATTTTACGGGGGGTTTTTTGCAAGACTGGCGGCGGCCTGGGTAGATGCCCTTTTGGTTGCCTGCTTTTTGCTTACCTTACGAATACCGGTATGGCTTACGTCCATGGGCAGCTCTTATTTATATCAGCTGGTTTTATTTAATTTTACTGCGTGGGACATTCTTCTCTATCTTTTGGGAAGCGCTTACTATATTATCCTTACTTATATGACGGGAACTACGCTGGGAAAAAGGATATTTTCATTGGAAGTAGTGGCGGCGGATGAAAGGAAGCTTTCTTTTTGGGACGTCCTCTATCGGGAAACCATTGGGAAATATCTGTCTGGAGCCTTTTTGTGTATCGGCTATATTATGGCGGGTATTGATAAAGAAAAAAGAGCGTTTCACGATATTCTTTGCGATACGCGGGTAATTTATTCTTTTGGGAAGGAACCGCGGCCAGAGAGCGTTTATGGGGAAGCAGAGAATTATAATAGGAACGATAGCGGAATATACAGGGCTGCGGATTATGGCTATCGTAAACCAGAACCGCCGTCGGATACGTCAGAAACGGATGAGGAGAAAAGATAAATATTTCTAATTCATAAGAAGTATAATACCTCGCTTTTCGGTAAAAATAAAATCGAGGTGATTTTTATGAAGAAGGGATTTTATATAAGCCTGGCTGTGGGTGTAATTGCAATTGCGGCGGTTGGAATTATAGCGACCCAAAATACAGGAAGTCAGGAGCAGCCGGAACATCTGGCACAGATAGAAGAGCAGGGAGCGAAAAAACCGGAAAAAACGCCGGAAGCTCTGACGCCGTCAACAGCAACGCCAGTAAAACCAAAGGAAACTGTAAAGCCGCAGGATACGCAGACGGAAACAAAGGCAAAAGAGCCGGAAAAAACAGAAAAGCCTTCTAAGACCACAGAAACAAAGCCTGAAAAAAAGCAGGAAGAGACGCCGGAGGTTTCTCAGGTTATGTCAGGAGCAGATAGTATTAAAAATCTTTCTTTTAAGGAAGAGGATGGATTGATTTGGCCTATTGTAGGCGATGTGATTCTAAAATACAGTATGGACAAATCTATTTATTTTAAAACTTTGGCTCAGTATAAATGCAATCCGGCTGTAGTGATTGCGGCAAAGGAAGGCAGCGAGGTACTGAGCGCAGGGAAATGCGTTGTTACTGACATTAGTGAAAATGAAGAAACGGGAGTTACCCTGACGGCAACCCTGGGCGGCGGCTATGAAGCGGTTTACGGGCAGCTTAAAAACGTAAAGGCTAAAGTAGGAGATACGATTGAAAAAGGCAGTGTGATTGGGGAAATTGCCAAGCCGACGAAATATTATGTAGAAGAAGGCAGCAATCTTTATTTTAAGGTATTGGAGGACGGAAAACCGGTAGATCCGTTATTATTACTAGAGTAGGAGAACTTTTCTCCTACTCTTTTCATATAATAAGGAAGAAGCAAAAAGAAGCTGGTATTTACATAAATGATAATTCGCAGCCGGTTTTTTCTTACTAAAATGCCAGGAGCTTCTTTTTGTACCTGCAAATCCTCCACGGGAAATGAAAAAAATACCAGCAGTACCGGCTGCTTTTCAATAGAATAAAAAATATTTAAATATGGAAACTTAGGAACTCAAACTTTGCGTATCTTTCATATATGTGGTATACTAGAACGGGATACGGAAAATTCTGCCTGTTGTTAGAGAAAGGGGTTTCAAATACCGTTTAGGAGCTTTTAGCCGATAATTAACACAGTAAGTATTACAGGCAGGACTGTGAGCTGTAGAGGGATAAGAATGAAAAAGAGAATTTTAATTATTACAACCGGAGGGACCCTGGCTTCGGCAAAGGGAAAGGACGGGCTGGCTCCAGAGCTTGACAGCAACGAGATTTTTTCTGGTATGGAAGGCATTATAAGCTATTATGAGGTAGAATTTTTGGAGCTTTTATCCTTGGATAGTTCAAATATGCAGCCGGAAGAGTGGCGGCAAATTGCAAAGGCAGTTTACGAACGGGCAGGTAATTATGCGGGAATGGTAATTATTCATGGAACGGATACCATGGCGTATACGGCGTCGGCTCTTTCCTATATGCTAAAAAATGTGCCTATTCCTGTTGTTTTGACGGGAAGCCAGCTGTCTATTTTAAACCCGATTGCCGATGCGGCGGAAAATTGCCGATGCGCGGTAAATATGGCGGGAAGCGGCGTGCCGGGGGTATTTATTGCGTTTAACCGTAAGGTGATGCTGGGCTGCAGGGCTTCTAAAGTAAGGACAATCAGTTTTGATGCATTTGAAAGTATAAACTATCCTTATGTAGGCATAGTGAATTCCAACGGCTTGGATATTTCCAGCTATGCTTTAAAGCAGCCGGAGGGGGATTTTCTTCTTCAGGACAAGCTCTGCGCGCAGGTATTTCTTTTAAAACTGATTCCAGGGACAAATCCCGACATCTTTGAGGTTTTGTATCAAATGGGCTATCGGGGTATTGTAATAGAAGCTTTTGGCATTGGCGGGCTGCATTTTCACCGGAGGAATTTGGCTGAGGCAATCCGCGCCGTTATAAAGAAGGGAATGACAGTTGTCGTAGGAAGCCAGTGTCTTTATGATGGAAGTAATCTGTCTGTTTATCAGACGGGACAGGTTATATTAAAGGCCGGAGCTTTGCAGGCCCACGATATGACTTGCGAGGCGGCGGTAACAAAGCTTATGTGGGTTTTGGGGCAGACAGAAAGTAAACGGGAAATAGAGGGTATGTTTTTAAAGAATCTGGCGGGAGAAGTCAGCCTGCCTCATCATGGAGTGAGAAAATACAGATAAAGCCAGAAGATTTAGAGTTTGGTATAAAGAGCAGTATAAGGAATGGGGAATATTATGATTAAGCTAATTTGCAGTGATATTGACGGTACTTTAGTGCCAGATGGGACGGATAAAATAAATCCAGAGATTTTTGAGACGATACGCAGGCTGAAGGCAAAGGGGGCACAATTTGCGGCAACCAGCGGAAGGCAGTATGAAAGCATACGGAAGCTGTTCGCGCCTGTGGAGGATGAAATTATTTTTGTTGCGGATGGGGGTAATGTTACCATAGAAAAGGGAGAACTGGTATCTGTGACAAAAATGAGAATTTCTGATGTACAGGAGCTGATAAGGGAAATAGAAAAGGTACCCGGCTGCGCCCTGATGGTGGCTGCGCCGAAAACGTCTTATATACAGGCGGACCAGAAAGAGTTAATTGAGCTGATGGATAAAGGATACCACTATCATATTACTTTGGTTAATAATATGGAAGAAGCGCTGAAGGACGATATTGTAAAGGTAAGCCTCTACGACCATAGCGGACATGCGGAGGAAAAGGTGGAAAAATATCTGTCAGAAAAATGGCTCTGCCATGAACGGGTAAAGGCAGCCTGCGCCGGAGAGGTATGGGAGGATTTTGTAAGCAGAAAGGGAGGAAAGGGAAGCGCAGTCAGGGACATCCAAAGGGGGCTTTGCATCACACCGGAGGAAACCATGGTATTTGGCGATAATATTAATGACCTTGAAATGCTTGCTTGCGCGAAATACAGCTTTGCGGTAGGAAATGCCAGGCAGGAAGTGAAAGCGGCAGCAAATTATATTGCAGATGATAATGTAAATGACGGAGTATTGAAGGAACTAAAGAATTATTTAGAAGGGCGTGGTAATTTTGAGAAAATGTGACGTTGTAATTGTAGGAGCCGGACCGGCTGGTATTTTTACGGCTTTGGAGATGTTGAAAAATAAGACGGAAAAGAAAATCATCATGGTAGAAAAGGGAAAATCCATGGAAAAGAGAAGGTGCCCGAAGGCTCAGACAAAGAAATGCTTAAGCTGTAAGCCGTATTGCGATATTACTACGGGATTTTCTGGAGCTGGGGCGTTTTCTGATGGGAAGCTGTCTTTAAGCTATGAGGTAGGCGGAGATTTGCCAAATCTGCTTGGAGCAGAGAATACTCAAGAGCTGATTCATTATGCAGACCAGATTTACCTGGATTTTGGCGCGGATACAAAGATTGAAGGAGTAGGGCAGGATGAAAAGGTAAAGGATATACGCAGAAAGGCGATAAAGGCAGGGCTGAAACTGGTAGATTGTCCAATCCGCCATTTAGGAACAGAAAAGGCGCAGGAAATTTATGGGAAAATTGAAAAGCATTTGCTGGAAAATGGAGTAGAAATTCTGTTTGGGTATGAATGTACAGATATGATTATCCAGGATGGCGTATGTACAGGCGTGCAGCTAGAGGATGCAAAAACCCATGAAAAAGAGGAAATACAGGCAGGAATTACAGTTATCGCTACTGGAAGGAAGGGAGCGGGATGGCTGGAAAAGCAATGTAGCGCCCATGGGATTGAGCATGTGCCAGGAACTGTGGATATTGGCGTCCGGGTTGAGGTGCGAAATGAAATCATGGAAGAAGTAAATAACGTGCTGTATGAATCTAAGCTGATTGGGTATCCGGCGCCTTTTGGAAATAAGGTGAGAACCTTTTGCCAGAATCCGGGAGGATTTGTGAGCCAGGAAAATTACGACAATAATCTGGCTATTGTAAATGGTCATTCTTATAAAGAAAAAAAATCTGAGAATACAAATTTAGCAATTC
>CATKYY010000102.1 GCA_949841225.1 uncultured Acetivibrio sp. | reverse complement strand
CAATTTCCGGTGCATTTGCATTTTGGCATTTATACAGGAAATCCAGAAAAAAGCTGGGATCCTTATTGGATATTGGAGCAGCTTAGAGAGAAACAAATTGCTTTTCTACCTGTTCCTATGATAGAATAAAATCGGCGTGGATAGGAAGATTATTCTTTAAGAACGCTGCAGAAATGAGGTAAGAAATGGAAATTCAACTATGGAGAGAAATATTGGATCCTTATGTACTGGCAGTAGATGAACTGGTGCTTAAGTTTAATCATATAATCAGAGAGCACCGGAATGCAGGGCTTTATTCACCAATTGAACTGGTGACCGGCCGGGTTAAAACCATTTCCAGCATATTAGAAAAGGCCCAGAGAAAAAATGTTAGGCTGGAATGTATTGAAGAAAGGCTGGACGACATTGCCGGCATCCGTATTATCTGTCAATTTGTTGAGGATATTGATAAGGTAGTGGAGCTAATCCACAAAAGAAACGATATGAGGGTGGTCCGGGAAAAGGATTATATTAAGGAGCAAAAGGCCAGCGGCTACCGGAGCTACCATGTAATTATTGAGTATTGCGTTCAAACCATGCATGGACCAAAAAAGCTGAAGGCAGAGATACAAATCCGTACCCTGGGAATGAATTTTTGGGCTACGATAGAGCACTCCCTGCAGTACAAATATAAAAAGAATATGCCGGAGCATATACGAAAGAGACTTTTAAAAGCAGCGGAGGCCCTGGTTATTTTGGACGAGGAAATGGCAAGCGTGCGCTCAGAAATTATGGATGCTCAGAATTCCTTTCGGAAAAAGGCGGACATTGTTTCAGATATATTGACGAATATTCAAAATCTGTATAAGGTCGCAAATAAACGCGAGGTTGTGAAAATACAGGATGAATTTTTCCGGCTGTACCAAAATGACGATGTGGAGCAGCTAGAGCGGTTTAATAAGCAGCTGGATATTATATCGGAAGGCTACCGGGCCCAGAGCTTAAAATAATAAAAAACAGGAGAGGAAAGAGGCAGAGGATGCGGTTAGATAAATTTCTGGCGGATGCAGGTCTTGGAACCAGAACAGAGGTAAAAGCGCTGATTAAAAAGAGGCGGATTACCATTAATGGAGAAACAGCCTCCGGGCCAGAGAAAAAGATAGAACCAGGACTGGATAAGGTTGCTTTTGACGGAGAAGCGATTGGTTATCAGGAGCATTTCTATTATATGCTGAATAAACCGGCAGGCGTGGTTTCGGTTACAGAAGACAAAAGCTGCCGGACGGTTTTAGATATTTTAGAAGCCCCCTTTAAAAAAAAGCTTTTTCCAGTAGGGAGGCTGGATAAGGATACGGAAGGTTTGCTTTTAATTACGGACGACGGAGTTTTGGCTCATGAGATTTTAAGTCCGAGAAAGCATGTAGGAAAGGTTTATTATGCCAGAATTCAGGGAAGGGTGGAAAAAGAGGATATAGAAGCCTTTAAAGCTGGTCTTGACCTGGGGGAAGACGTCGTAGCCCTTCCAGCCGAGCTTACCGTTCTTAAGGAGGGCGAGGTATCAGAAATAGAGCTTTTAATCTATGAGGGCAAATACCATCAGGTAAAAAGGATGTTTGAGGCGGTTGGAAAAAAGGTTCTTTACTTAAAGCGCCTTTCTATGGGAAGTCTGAAGCTGGATGAAACGCTTTTGCCAGGAGAGAGCAGGCCGCTTACAGAAAAAGAATTAAAAGAACTGAAAGACAGAGAAAAATGAAGAGGTTGTTATGTTAGAGAATATAAAAGCAGTTATTTTTGATTTAGATGGGACTCTGGTAGATTCTATGTGGATGTGGAAGGATATAGACGTACAATATCTAAAAAGATTTGGCCTTTCCATGCCGGAGGATTTACAAGAAAGTATTGAAGGGATGAGCTTTTCTGAGACGGCGGCATATATGAAGGAGCGTTTTTCCCTGCCTTCTTCAGTAGAAGAAATTAAGTCGGACTGGAATCAGATGGCATGGGATAAATATGCCTATGAAGTGCCCTTTAAAAAGGGCGTTCTGGAATTTTTAGAATATTTGAAAAAAAGCGGAATTAAGACGGGGATTGCTACCAGTAATTCTATAGATTTGGTGAAGCTTGTGATTGAAAAGCATAATGCGGGGGGATTTTTTGATAGTATCCATACTTCCTGCGAAGTAAAAAGAGGAAAACCGGCTCCAGACATTTATGAGCTGGTGGCTTCTGAGCTTCAGGTAGCGCCAGAAAGCTGCCTGGTTTTTGAGGATGTAGTCCAGGGAATTTTGGCCGGAAAAAACGCTGGTATGAAGGTGTGCTCTGTATACGATGATTTTTCCAGGGATATGGATGAAAAAAAGAAGGAAGCTTCCGATTATTATATACATAGCTTTGATGAAATTTTTTACGAAAGAGGCTGAATTACAAATACGCTTTAGACAGGAAGGGCATGGAGATAAGATTGGAAAAGGATTTTTTACCTGTTTCAAGGGAAGATATGGAAAAAAGAGGCTGGAGCCAGGTGGATTTCGCCTATGTTATAGGAGATGCTTATGTAGACCACCATTCCTTCGGCCCGGCGATTATCAGCCGCGTACTGGAAAGCCACGGTTATAAGGTAGGAATTATTTCTCAGCCGGATTGGAAAAGAGAGGAAAGCATAGCTATATTTGGTAAGCCCCGGCTGGGTTTTTTAATTTGCGGCGGCAATATGGATACTATGGTTAACCATTATACGGTAGCAAAAAAACATAGAAAGCAGGATGCCTATACGCCGGGGGGCGTTATGGGAAAACGGCCGGACCGGGCCACAATAGTTTATGGAAATTTAATCCGCCGGACGTATAAGGACAGTCCGGTTATTATTGGAGGGATTGAGGCCAGCCTGCGAAGGCTTGGCCATTATGATTATTGGAGCGACAGTGTGAAGCGCTCCATTCTTTTAGATTCCGGGGCGGATCTTTTGTCCTATGGCATGGGGGAGCGTTCAGTTGTGGAAATCGCAGATGCTCTTGATAGCGGACTTAAGATTACGGATATAACTTTTGTTCCAGGAACGGTATACAAGGCAAAAAGCCTGGAGAACGTTTATGATTATAAGCTTTTGACGGAGTTTGAGGAAATTAAAAATAGTAAGAAAGCATTTGCAGAAAGCTTTTATATTCAATATTGTAATACCGATCCTTATTCTGGGCGGCGTTTAGTGGAAAAATATAAGGATACTGAATATATCGTGCAAAATCCTCCTTCCAAACCGTTATCTCAGGAGGAAATGGACGCTGTATACCGTCTGCCTTATCAGCGGACAAGCCATCCATCCTATGAAAAGGACGGCGGCGTTCCGGCGATGAAAGAGCTTGCTTTTAGCCTGGTAAGCAGCCGCGGGTGCTTTGGAGGCTGTAATTTCTGCGCTTTAACCTTTCATCAGGGAAGAATCATACAGGCCCGGAGCCATGAGTCTATTGTAGAAGAGGCCAAGCTTCTTATCCAGGATAAGAATTTTAACGGCTATATCAACGATGTGGGAGGCCCTACGGCCAATTTCCGGCATACTGCCTGTGAAAAGCAGAAAACGGAGGGGGCTTGTCCGGCAAAGCAATGTCTGTTTCCTGCTCCTTGTAAAAATCTGAAAATTGACCATCAGGATTATTGCGAGCTGTTAAAAAAGCTTCGCAGCCTGCCCAAGGTAAAAAAGGTTTTTATTCGTTCAGGTATCCGTTTCGATTACCTGATTTATGATAAGGACCCGCGTTTTTTGCAGGAGCTTTGCAAATATCATGTCAGCGGGCAGCTAAAAGTAGCGCCGGAGCATGTTGGCAATCAGGTTCTAAGACTTATGGGAAAGCCGGAGAATGCTGTATATGAGCGGTTTTTACAAGAATACAGCAAAATAAATAAAAAACTTGGTAAAAAGCAGTATGTGGTTCCTTATTTGATGTCCTCCCACCCAGGTTCTGATATGAAGGAGGCTGTGAAGCTGGCGGAGTATGTCAGGGATTTGGGCTATATGCCGGAGCAGGTGCAGGATTTTTACCCTACGCCGGCGACAATTTCTACCTGTATGTATTATACCGGTCTGGACCCAAGGACGATGGAGCCGGTTTATGTGCCGCGCTCCATGAAGGAAAAGCAGATGCAAAGAGCTTTGATTCAATACCGGAATCCAGAAAATTACGCTTTGGTAGAAGAAGCGCTTCGGATTGCCGGGCGCACGGATTTAATCGGATTTGATAAAAAATGCCTGATCCGGCCAAGAAATTCTGATAGGAAAAAGCTGGAGAAAGTAGAAAAGACGAAAAAGAAAAAAACAATTAGGAACGTCCACAAAAAGGCATGGAAAAAATAAGTGGAAAAATAGATTTAAGGTGCGGGAATGGGGCGAAGAATGAAAAAACGAAGGAAAACAGAATATGGTTATATAAATTACCAAAAAATACGTCAGCTTTTTATGACTTTTCTTATGACGGCGATAGGAATTTTTATTTATTTTTTAGGCTGTGCATTAAATAAAGGGGAAAATACAAATGTTTTTACCATTATAGCAATTTTGATGGTACTTCCAGGAGCAAAGTTTTTTGTAAATTTTGTTGTATTGTTTCCTTACCATACGCCGGATAAAAAGCAGTATGGGGAGCTAAAGAGCTGTTTACAGGAAAAAGGAGTTTTGTATTCCGATTTAGTTATTACCTCAAAGGAAAAGGTAATGAATTTAGATTTTCTAATTATACAGAGTGGCTGCGTACTGGGAGTTTTAGGGAAAAAGGACCAGGAGCTTCCCTATATACAGAAATATCTGGCCCAGGGCGTAAGAAATTGGGCGTCCGGCTATTCTGTTAAAATTTATAAGGAGTATGGAGAGTTTAAAAAGGGGCTTGGGAGTCTGAAGCCAAGAGAAGCAGAAAGCTCTGAGAAGGCAGAGGAATACTTAAGGTCCCTGATTGTATAGAAGGAACAAAGGTTTATGAGAGAAATTGAGATTACAAAAGCGGAAGCAGGCCAAAAGCTGATTCGGCTTCTGGAAAAATATATGGAAGAAGCCCCAAGGAGCTTTTTTTATAAAATGCTTCGGAAAAAAAATATTACCTTGAATGGTAAAAGGGCCGAAGGAAATGAATGTCTGGTACCGGGAGATTGTGTAAAGCTGTATTTTTCTGAGGATACGATTCTAAAATTCCAAAAATCCCATGAAAATTCCCTGGCAAAAACGGAAGGCTGTGTAGAGGGACAGGAGCTTTCGGTTGTTTATGAGGATAAAAATCTTTTAATTATTAATAAACCGGCCGGAATGCTTTCTCAAAAGGCAAGGCCGGAGGACATTTCTCTGGTAGAGCATATTACCGGGTATCTGCTGGAATCCGGGGAGCTTACCAAAGAACGCCTGGCCTATTTCAGGCCGGGCATCTGCAACCGGCTGGACCGGAATACCAGCGGTATTATTGTATCCGGAAAAACATTGGACGGTTTGCAGAAAATGGGAGAGCTGTTCCGGGAGAGACTTGTAGATAAATATTATTTTTGCGTTGTACGAGGCCGGGTAGAGAAAAAGCAGGCGGTGGAAGGCTGGCTTTTTAAGAACCGCAGTCATAACAAGGCTACCGTTTATCAGGAAGAAATAGAGGGTTCAGAATATATTCAGACAGAATATGAACCATTAAAGCAGGGAAAGGAGTATACTCTCCTTAAGGTAAAGCTAATTACCGGCCGTTCCCACCAAATACGCGCTCATTTGCAGAGTATCGGCCATCCGATTATTGGGGACGGGAAGTATGGGGATGTAAGGGTAAATAAATATTTTAGAAAAACTTACAGGCTAAAGCACCAGCTGCTCCATGCAGGGGAGCTTCATATGCCGCAGCTTACCGGAGAGCTTTCTTCTGTTTCAGAGGCTATATTTACAGCGCCTTTGCCAGGATACTTTGAAGAAATTATAAAGGGGGAGTTTTAAATGCCTTCCTGGAATTCGAGAGGCCTGCGGGGTTCTACTTTAGAGGAAATGGTAAATTTGACGAATGAAAAGTACCGCGCCAATAAGCTGGCGGTAATTCAGAAGGTTCCAACGCCCATTACGCCGATTTCCATTGATAAAGCTACCAGGCATATTACGTTAGCTTATTTTGAGCAGAAAAGTACTGTAGACTATATTGGAGCGGTGCAAGGGATACCTGTATGCTTTGACGCCAAGGAATGCGCGGAGGATACTTTTCCTATGCAAAACGTCCATGAGCATCAGATTGCCTTTATGAAGGAATTTGAAGAGCAGAATGGAATTGCTTTTCTTTTGATTTATTTTAAAAAACAGGATGTATTTTACTATTTGGCCTTTGAAGAGCTTTGGAAATATTGGAAACGGGCGAAAAGCGGCGGGAGGAAAAGCTTTCGCTATGACGAACTGGACCCCCATTATCAGATTTCTGCTCACAACGGCGTTTTTGTACATTATTTAGAAATACTGAATCAGGATTTAGAAAATCGGGATTGACAGAAAAATATCAATATGCTACCATATTATCACATTAGTGAAGTGAAGTATTTATAGACAAAGAAGGGCGGCGGTTTTATGCTACATACTCCAGAAGGAGTCAGGGATATTTATAATGGTGAGTGCAGGCTGAAGCAGAGGTTGGAGGAAAGCCTCCGCCAGGTATTTCATCTGTATGGGTTCGAGGACATAGAGACACCGTCTTTTGAATTTTTTGATGTTTTTAATAAAGAGAGGGGAACCATACCTTCCAGGGAAATGTATAAGCTTTTTGACAGAGAGGGGAACACTCTGGTTTTGAGGCCAGATTTAACTCCTTCCGTAGCGAGATGCGCGGCGAAGTATTTTAAAGAAGAAAGCCTGCCAATCCGGTTGTGTTACCAGGGCAGTACGTTTATTAACAACGAAAGCCATAAGGGGAAATTAAATGAAGTGACCCAGTTGGGGGCGGAGCTTATCAATGACAGCAGCGTCGAAGCGGATGCGGAAATGCTGGCCTTGACTGTAGAGGCTTTGAAGGCCTCCGGGCTTTCGGAATTCCAGGTAGAGGTAGGCCATGCGGATTTTTTAAACGGTTTGCTGGAGGAAGCGGCGTGTTCCGAGGAGGAAAGAGGGGAAATAAAGGCTCTGATGGAGAGCAAAAATATTTTCGGTATGGAAGAGTTTTTGGAAAAAAGGAGGCTCCCGTCTGATTTAAAGGATTTGTTTGTTCTTTTGCCGGAGTTGTTCGGCACGATTGAGGATTTAGAAAAAATAGAAGGAAAAGTGAAAAATAACCGTTCTCAAAGGGCGTTGGAGCGGTTAAAAGAACTTTACGGCCTTTTGGGATGCTATGGACTGGAAAAATATATCACTTTTGACCTTGGGATGCTGAGCCGTTATGATTATTATACCGGGATTATTTTAAAGGCCTATACTTATGGCACAGGAGAGCCTGTGGCAAAGGGCGGCCGTTATGATTCCCTGGTAGGACAGTTTGGAAAGGATGCTCCGGCAATTGGAGTAGCGATTGTAGCGGACCAGCTCCTTCTGGCATTGGAACGGCAAAAAAAATGCCCGGAAGAGGAAGGGGAATTGACGGTAATTCTTTATACAAAGGAAAAAAACAAAGAGGCAGTTTCTATGGCGGCGCAGCTTAGAAAAGAGGGACGGAGGGTTTCCCCTGTTTGTGTTTTAGAGAGCCAGAAAGCAGAAACAGCCGAAGCATACCAGGAAAACAGTCGGGTCCAAAAACTGATTGTACTTTAGGAGGATTTCATGGAGTCAGAAAGATATATTACTTTTGCATTGGCAAAGGGTAGAATTGCCCGGCAGACGATGGGGATTTTAGAAAAAATCGGGATTACCTGTGAAGAAATGGAGGAAAAGGGAAGCCGGAAGCTTATTTTTGTAAATGAAGAAAAAAGGCTGAAATTTTTTCTTGCTAAGGCCAGCGACGTCCCGACCTATGTGGAATATGGAGCGGCGGATTTGGGCGTAGTAGGAAAGGATACGATTTTAGAGGAGAGCCGGAAAATTTATGAGGTAGTAGATTTAGGACTTGGAAAATGCCGTATGTGCGTAGCAGGGCCGCCGTCGGCCAAACAATATTTAAGCAGCGGGGAGATGATCCGGGTAGCTACCAAATACCCTAATATTGCAAAAAATTATTTTTACAACCGCAAGCATCAGACGGTGGAAATTATTAAATTAAACGGTTCTATTGAGCTGGCGCCTTTGGTAG
This sequence comes from uncultured Acetivibrio sp., assembly GCA_949841225.1. GTDB lineage: Bacteria > Bacillota > Clostridia > Lachnospirales > Lachnospiraceae > Velocimicrobium. The sequence continues at coordinate 196 of CATKYY010000102.1, read as the reverse complement.
GTCTTTCGGAGGTAATTGTAGATATTGTGGAAACGGGCTCCACTCTGAAGGAAAACGGTCTTGTAGTTTTGGAGGAAATCTGCCCGTTATCTGCCAGAATGGTAGTAAATCAGGTTAGCATGAAAATAGAGAGGGAACGGATTGGAGAATTAATCCATGGTTTAAAGTCCGTATTGACAGAAGAAAAGGAAGGAGA
>CATKYY010000101.1 GCA_949841225.1 uncultured Acetivibrio sp. | reverse complement strand
AAATGTGTATTTCTTGCAGCGCCTGCGTAGCCCATTGTACAAGGCAGGCCAGAAAGCTGCCAAAAGAAACGAAGAAACGGCTTACAGAGAAGCTTTTAAGGATAGCCGGAGAATATAAGGAAAATGTATTTTTTTATTAGTAAAGGAAGAAGCGGCCAAGATGAAGAAGGATATAGTACATTTAAAATCACCGGGAAATTGGATAAACGACCCGAATGGGTTTATTTATTATAAAGGAAAATATCATTTATTTTACCAGAATTTTCCTTATGCTCCTGTATGGGGAACGATGCACTGGGGACATGCGGTCAGCGAGGATTTAGTAAGCTGGGAGCATCGGGAGATTGCCCTTTTTCCATCAAAAGCAGAGGATCAGAACGGCTGCTTTTCTGGAAGCGCAGTAGAGCTGGATGGGAAGCTGTATCTTTTTTATACAGGGGTTCATTATGAAAAGCCGGACCCGGAAAATATCCATCTTTGTTTGGATGAACAGTATGCGGCCTCACAGATGCTGCTTTGCTCAGAGGATGGCTTTTATTTTGACAATTTTGGCAGAAAGCGGGTGGTTATTCCGGCTATTGAGGACAAAAGCATAGGGGACAGGGCAAATACCAGAGACCCAAAGGTATGGAGAGGAAAAGATGCCTGGTATATGGTTTTGGGAACCCGGAGCGAGGATAACAGGGGAAGCCTGCTTTTTTATAAAAGTACAAATCTAACAGAATGGATTTATGTAAACAGAGCTTCCAAGGAAGGCTTTGGCTGGATGTGGGAATGCCCGGATTATTTTGAGACCGAAGGCGGAAAGGTTTTGCTGCTTTCTCCACTGGGAATGCCGGGAGATGGGAAGGAGAAAGCAGAGCAGACGATATGCGCTTTGGTAGCTTTCGAGGAAGAAACCTGTACTATGGCGATTCCAGATACATATCAGTTTTTGGATTACGGACTGGATTTATATGCAGCCCAGAGTACTGTAGACGCCGATGGACGGAGGATTTTGACCGCGTGGCTGCGGATGCCGGAACCGGTAAATGGAGAATGGTCTGGAATGTTTTGTATTCCCAGAGTAGTGGAGGTAAAGGACGGACATATTTACTTTCGCGTCCATCCAAATGTAGAGAGCAGATTCGCCCGGCAGATTTCATCCGTAAAAGAGGCGGATGCCGCCGCTGGCTACAGGCTTAGCCTGGATATGGAGGATAAGGGATTTCTGGATATTGGGGGTTACCAGGTGTGCTGGAAGAATCGCCGGATTTGTACAAACAGGGAAAAGGTTTTCCGAAATTATCAGGATTACAGGCTTTGGTTTGAAACTCCAGAAATAAAAGGAGGATGCCATTTAGATATTTATGTAGATAAGAATCTGATAGAAATCTATGTGAATGAAGGAGAATATGTAATTAGTAATGCCGTTTATGATTTGAAAGAGGAGATTTTTTCAGAAGGTATAGGAGAGATGAAACTATTTACGGTTTAAAAAGCAGACCTAATTATTTGCTTTTCTTTAAATACAGAATCTATAAAATACAGAAATTTAAGGAAAAATTTCTTGACAAATTCCTTTGGCAATGATAATTTATTTATATGATATAGTATGTAACTGGTAAGCAGGCATTAACTATGCATAATACTACGGGATATTTATGCATATTAGTGCCTTTTTCTGTGTGAAAGGCTACGGGTTTTTATAGAAAGCAGGTTTCTAATGTGCATACACTTCCCAAAAAACAGGAGGGATTGTCATGAAAGACAAGATTTTTGGTGTATTGCAGCGGGTTGGAAGGTCCTTTATGCTTCCAATCGCAATTCTGCCGGTGGCAGGTTTATTGCTTGGAGTAGGCGGCTCTTTTACAAATGAAACCATGCTGAGCGCCTATGGGCTTATGGGAATTATGGGTCCAGGTACTATACTAAATGCTATTTTGCAGGTTATGAGCGATGCCGGCAACATTGTATTTGCAAATCTTCCGATTATTTTTGCTATGGGCGTAGCAATCGGTATGGCAAAGAAGGAGAAGGAAGTAGCGGCGTTGTCCGCGGCGATTGCGTTTTTTATTATGCACGCGTCTATTGGGGCTATGATTAATAATCATGGCGGACCAGAAGCTATGTTGGAGGGCGCAACAACTTCTGTAGTAGGAATTACATCTTTGCAGATGGGCGTTTTCGGCGGTATTATTGTAGGGCTTGGCGTAGCGGCTTTACATAATAAGTTTTATAGAATTGAACTGCCGCAGGTACTGTCCTTTTTCGGCGGCACGCGGTTTGTCCCAATTGTCAGTGGTTTGACCTATACCTTGGCCGGTATTTTGATGTTCTTTATCTGGCCGGTTATTCAGCAGGGGATTTATGCTGTCGGCGGCGTAGTGCTGGAGTCAGGCTATGCCGGAACCTGGGTATACGGGCTGATGGAGCGCGCGTTAATTCCATTTGGACTTCATCATGTATTTTATCTTCCATTTTGGCAGACAGCCCTTGGCGGAACCATGGAAGTCGGCGGGCGCGTAGTAGAGGGCGCGCAGAATATTTTCTTTGCACAGCTTGCAGATCCGTCTGTAGAGCATTTTGCAGTGTCTGCAACCAGGTTTATGGCGGGTAAATTCCCATTAATGATTTTTGGCCTTCCAGGAGCGGCTCTGGCTATGTATAAGGTGGCAAAGCCGGAGAAAAAGGAAGTAGTGGCTGGTCTTTTGGCTTCCGCAGCTTTGACCTCTATGCTGACGGGTATTACAGAGCCTTTAGAGTTTACATTCCTGTTTGTAGCGCCGGTTTTGTATGCAGTGCATTGCGTATTTGCAGGGCTTGCTTATATGCTGATGCATATTTTCAATGTCGGTGTGGGTATGACTTTTTCAGGCGGTTTAATTGATATGTTCCTGTTTGGAATTCTTCAGGGAAATGGAAAAACCAACTGGATATGGATTGTAATTGTTGGAGCAGTATATTTTGTTGTATATTATTTCCTGTTTTCTTTCTTAATTACAAAGATGGATTTAAAGACTCCTGGAAGGGATGACAGTGAAGAGGTGAAGCTGTACCGGAGGAGCGACGTCGATGCACGGAAAAAAGGCGGCGCTGGAACGGAAGCTTCTGAAATTTCTGAGGAGGATGCCCTTTCTGCTTCTATTTGCAGAGGCTTGGGCGGTAAAAAGAATATTTCTGATGTGGACTGCTGCGCTACAAGGCTGCGTTGTACAGTGCATAAGTCAGAATTGGTAGACGACGGTTTGTTAAAATCTACCGGAGCATCCGGAGTCGTACACAAGGGAAATGGCGTACAGGTTATTTATGGGCCGCGGGTTACAGTGATTAAATCTAATTTGGAGGATTACCTGGAAACAGCGCCGGAAGAAGAATATGTCCCGGCAAAAGAAACGGTGGGCAAAGACTCTGCTACAGAAACAGATAAGCCGGAAGGAAAGGTTATTAAGACGGATATTATCTATAGTCCGGTAAATGGTACGGCGGCGGACCTTTCTGAAACGCCGGACGAAGCGTTCGCAGGCAAAATGATGGGAGACGGCGCTATGGTTGTTCCATCCGGCGGCGAAGTGCTGGCGCCGGAGGATGGCGAGGTAAGCTTTGTTTTTGATACAAAACATGCGATCGGGTTTGAAACAGACGCGGGAATTGCTATGCTGCTCCATATGGGAATTGATACAGTAAATCTGAATGGACAGGGCTTTGAGGTATTTGTAAAAAATGGAGATAAGGTAAAGAAGGGAGAGCTGCTTTTAAAGCTGGATTTAGAGTACTTAGGGAGCCATGCGCCTTCCCTTGCATCGCCGGTTTTATGTACGGAGCTTTCTGAAAATCAGAAAATCCGTCTTTTAAAAACAGGCCGGATTAAGGCGGGAGAAGCTTTATTTGCAGTAGATACCTACGAAGAGTAAAAAGAGCGGGCGCTATTTGCTATTTTTGAAGTATGCCTGAAAATGAAGTGGAATATGGCCTGCAGAGGGAGAAAAGTATGTTCAGAGTGAAAAAGGCATTGAACCATAACACAGTGATTGCCATTGGGATGGAGGACAATCAGGAATACCTTTTGCTGGGAAAAGGAATCGGATTTGGGAAAAAGGTCAGCGAGAGGATAGAGGCGCCAGAGGGCTGCACGGTATATTCCCTTTATGAGAAGACGGAGCGGGGAACCGGGATGGAACTTATGAAGGGCATGGATCCGGTCTTTTTGGAAATAGCGGAGCAGGTGCTGAAGGAAGGCGAGAAAGTCTTTGGAAAAATTGACTGGAGCATACTTTTCCCTATGGCGGATCACATTGCATTTGCAGTAAAGCGGATACAAAATCAGGAGCAGATTAGTAATCCTCTGACAGGCGATATTCAGGCGTTGTTCCATATGGAATATAAAACGGCGGAGTGCATCCGGCAGATACTGAGAGAACAGCTGAAAATAGAAATTGACGAGCATGAAATTGGATATATTGCGTTACATATCCATTCTGCTATTGAGGATGAGAATGTGGCTGTTTCTATGCAGATTGCAAGAACCGTCAGGGAGTGTATACAGTTGGTAGAGAAAGAAACGGGAGTTTCTATTGACGTAATGTCCCTGTCTTATAATCGGCTTATGAACCATGTGCGTTATATGGTAGCCCGCGTCATGAAAGGAGAGAAGCTCAGGCTGGATATGAACGATTATATGTCCGTTAAATTTCCAGAGGAATTTCAAATGGCAGCTACCATATGCTCTCATTTAGAGAAATATTTGAAAAAGCCTTTGGATACGGTGGAAATCGGGTATTTGGCGATGCATATACAAAGAGTATCGGCGGAACATATGAATGAAATATAGGATATATTTAAAATTTCGTTCGCTCGTTTGTTGCGGGGCTGCGATAAAAAAGTTGAGTTTCCGCATTTTGCAAATGGTGGGGCTGCCAGGGTGGAGCAAATGGTTATTTTGCTCCACCCTGGCAGCCCGACCATTTGCAAAATGCGGAAACTCAAGCAAAAAAATCTTGACAGAGTAATTAGCAGGTGATATAATTAAAAAGCTGTAAGCAGAAAAGAAAGCAGAGTATCCACTCTCACCTTAGCATTTTAGATGACTCGGGTTTATATTAAGGAAGAAAGCGGCGGTACGCCGTTTTAAGACAGGACTTAATGCGTGGATGGCTTTGCTGCCCACGTTTTTGTTTTACAAAAATTTCAAGGCAACCAGGAACAAATGGAGGTGTACTACTATTAGCGAGTTAATGATTAACGAACAAATCAGAGACAGGGAGATTCGTTTGATTGGAGAAAATGGAGAGCAGCTTGGAATTATGTCTGCGAGGGATGCTATGAAAATAGCGAGGGAAGCGGACCTGGATTTGGTAAAGATTGCTCCAACGGCAAAGCCGCCGGTATGCAAGATTATTGATTATGGAAAGTATCGGTATGAGCTTGCACGCAAAGAAAAAGAAGCGAAGAAAAAGCAAAAGGTAACTGATGTAAAAGAGATTCGTTTATCGCCGAATATTGATGTAAATGACCTGAATACAAAAGCAAATCAGGCAAGGAAGTTTTTAAGTAAGGGTGATAAGGTTAAGGTAGCACTTCGGTTCCGTGGCCGTGAAATGGCTCATGTGGGTATGGGCAAGCAGATACTGGATGATTTTTATGCAAAGGTTGAGGATGTTGCGGTGATTGAGAAGCCTGCTAAAATGGAAGGAAGAAATATGATAATGTTTTTAGGAGAAAAACGTTAACATAGGATCAACGCCATTCAGATATAGGATAAGGAGGAAATAAAAATGCCAAAATTAAAAACAAAGAAAGCAGCAGCAAAGCGTTTCAAAATAACAGGGACAGGTAAGTTAAAAAGAAATAAAGCGTATAAGAGCCATATTTTAACCAAGAAGACTGCCAAAAGGAAGAGAAATTTAAGAAAAGCAACAATCACGGATTCTACAAACGCAAAGGTAATGAAAAAAATATTACCATATCTATAATTTGCAGTATTTAAGGAGGAAAAAACAATGGCAAGAATTAAAGGCGGCTTAAACGCAAAGAAAAAACACAATAGAGTATTAAAGCTGGCAAAGGGCTACAGAGGAGCTCGTTCTAAACAGTACAGGATAGCAAAGCAGTCTGTTATGAGAGGCCTGACAGAGGCTTTTGCAGGCAGGAAGCAGAGGAAAAGACAGTTCAGGCAGTTATGGATTGCCCGTATTAATGCGGCTGCAAGGATGAATGGATTATCCTACAGCAAGCTTATGCATGGATTAAAGCTGGCCGATGTGCAGGTAAACAGGAAGATGCTTTCTGAGATGGCAATTAATGACCCTACTGGCTTTACTGCATTAGTAGAAGTAGCAAAATCAAAGCTTGCTTAAGTTTTTGGCTTTTAGAAGAAAACAGCAGGCTGCCCGCTTAGAGCAGTTTTAGAATATGTTTGTATGTTGAAAGCTGCTCTAAGCGGGTAGCTTTGTAGGCTGTTTTGTGAATGTAAATAAAAAATATTTAAAAAGTTAAAATTTCCCTTGACTTTTGAAGTAGAGGGCATTATAATAATTATCGTATTCCTCGATAGCTCAATGGTAGAGCACACGGCTGTTAACCGTGGGGTTGTTGGTTCGAGCCCAACTCGGGGAGCTTGAAAAGTCCTGTAAACATTAGCGTTTGCAGGACTTTGCTATACCTAAGATGGAAGAGAAAGATTCTAGAAAGCAATGTGCGGTTAACCGAGAAACGTAATCCTCAGTTCAATGAAATAGTTACACTTGTCAGAATCAGATTGTTTTTTACATAAAATGGCAGATTTCCATTTTAGCCTATATAAAGCAGAAATGGCAACATGAAAGATTTATAAAAGAAAAATATATACGGGATGTACGAAAGCGAAGGTAAAGCGGTGGCTTTCCATCTAAAGAAACCTTGTATGGACTTATACAGGGTTTCTTTTTTGTATTAATTAATTGAAGATAGGCAGAGGATAGACTATAATATAAAAATAATGAAGTAAGTGGAAGCAGAAGATGTCAGAGTATTAGTTTAAGCTGCGTTAGGAGAAAAGAATTGAAGAACATTGTAAAACTAGAAGATTTAACTAATGAAGATTTGAGAAAATGGTTGCTAAACGTACATGAAAAATATTATATTGAACTTAAGAAGGCTTCTGAATTACCAAATGCGTTTTGGGAGAGTTATTCATCATTTTGTAATACATCTGGAGGATGGATTATTTTAGGAGTTGAAGAAAGGAATCCGCAAAATGAAATATCGGGTGTAGCAAATCCACAGAAAACACTAACAAGTTTATGGGATCAGCTTTCTAATACTAATAAAGTAAGTTATAAGAATATTGATAATCAGGATGTGAATACATATATTATTGATGGAAAAACTGTTATTATAATATATGTAAAGGAAGCTGCTGAAAACATGAAACCGGTTTTTGTAAATGGCAAGTTAGAAAATTCGTGGATAAGAACCGGAGACGGTGATAGAAAGGTAAACAGAGATGAATTGTCTGCGTTAATAAGGAATGCACAGCCAGGCCAAGATAATTTGCCTGCGGATAATTTTACAATAGAGGATCTTGATTTAGATTCTCTAATTACATTTAAAGAACGTGTTAGTAAAAGATTTCCTAAGAAAAAATATATTGAAATGGGACAGATGGACTTTTTAACAGAGATTGGAGCCTGTTATAAGGAACGAAAGACTGGTGAAATGAAAATTAGAAGAGGAACTTTGCTATTTTTGGGAAAATGTAACTCTATAAAAGAATTATTTCCTCATTACCATTTAGATTATTTTAATCACAGAGGTAATAATCCTAGATGGTCTGACAGAGTTTCGGATGATGAGCCGAGTGATTATGAAATGAATCTCTATAATTTTTATAATATTGTATATGAAAAAATTAGAATCCTATTTCAAGAGTCATTTATGTTAGATTCCGGGCAATTAAGGATGCCAGTATCAGGATTTGATGAAACTATCAGAGAGGGACTTGTAAATTGTTTGGCGCATGCGGATTATGTTCAGGGATATCCGTCTATAAAAATAGAAGTGTATGATGGATGGTTTAGCTTTATTAATCCAGGAAAAATGCTTGTATCCCCAGAACAATTTTTTGTGGGAGGAGATTCACGTCCACGCAATGAGATTATTATGAAAATGTTTCGATTGTTAGGAGCATCAGAGCGTCAGGGGTTTGGAGGACCACTGATTTATAAAACGGCAGTACAAAATGAGTTTAGAGGACCAGAAATCATAACAGATATTAATCATACTGAGTTAAAAGTGTGGAATATTGATTTAGCTGATTCATATCCTGATTTATCTATGGATGAAAAAAGCATATTGAGGCATATAATGAAGAATGGTATGGCACAATCTGTTAATATGGTTAAAAAGGCACTGGGAATAA
>CATKYY010000100.1 GCA_949841225.1 uncultured Acetivibrio sp. | reverse complement strand
CCTCCTCTATAGACACGGTTTCTTCCCCATAGGTAAATTCCGCCTGCGCCGTTACCTTCCCCACTACCTTATAAGGAATGGAAAGGTCCGCCAAATTAGCTTCTGAAATCTCAGCCACTATGCTTCCATACAAAGGCATAAAATAGCTGGAACGTGTTTCTTCTATATTAAATTCCACACCCAGCTTATTTCCAAAGGCCATTTTAGCCAAAGCCTCTGCTATTCCTCCAAAGCCTACCGCATAGGCCGCCTTTACCTTCTTTTCCGAAATCAGCCCGGCTATCCTATCATATAAATTCATAATATACGGATAATCCGGCAGGTCGTAGGCATCCCTTTTCGCTTCAAACAGCACGAGCGCGCTGCCTGCCTCTTTTAATTCCGGCGTAACCACATCCGAGATTTCTGCTACATCTACGGCAAAGGAGCAAAGCGTCGGCGGCACGTCGATCTCATTAAAGGTGCCGGACATACTGTCCTTACCTCCAATAGACGGCAGGCCCAGCCTTATTTGGGCGTCATAGGCGCCAAGCAAAGCGGCCATAGGCTCTCCCCACCGCTTTGCATCCTTTCCCAAACGCCGGAAATATTCCTGGAAGGTAAAGCGGATGTTTTTATAATCTCCGCCGGAGGCCACAATTTTCGCTACAGAAGACAATACCGCATATTGAGCCCCATGGTATGGGCTCCAGCTGGATAAATACGGGTCGAAGCCGTAGCTCATCATCGTCACCGTATCGCAGCTTCCAGACAATACCGGAAGCTTGGCTATCATCGTCTGAGCCGGCGTTAGCTGGTAAAGCCCTCCATAAGGCATAGTTACCGTACCTGCCCCAATAGAGCTGTCAAACATTTCCACCAGCCCCTTTTGGGAACATACATTTAAATCCTTCAGATTATCTAAAAAAGCGTCTCGGAAGTTGTCGGCTTTTCTTTCCTTTGTCAGATAATTATCCTCCCTGGAAGGCATAGTCACGCATACGTCCGTTTCCTGATGGGCTCCGTTCGTATCTAAAAAGGCTCTGGAAATATTTACAATTTCCTTATCCCTCCAAAGCATTACCAGCCTTGGCTCTTCCATAACCTCCGCCACGGCTACCGCCTCCAGGTTTTCCTCTGCGGCGTAGGCAAGCATAGCGTCTACATCCTTTTTATCTACTACCACCGCCATTCTCTCCTGGGATTCGGAAATAGCCAGCTCGGTGCCGTCCAGCCCCGCGTACTTTTTCGGTACCTTATCCAGGTAAATATGAAGACCGTCCGCCAGCTCTCCAATAGCGACAGAAACGCCGCCTGCGCCAAAATCATTACATTTTTTAATCAGGGAGCTTACTTCTCCCCTGCGGAACAGCCTTTGTATTTTCCGCTCTGTTGGCGCGTTTCCCTTTTGTACTTCAGCGCCGCAGGTATGAATAGACTCTGTTGTATGAGATTTTGAAGAGCCTGTCGCGCCGCCGCAGCCGTCCCTTCCTGTCCTTCCGCCCAAAAGAATAATAATATCCCCTGGATCCGAATTTTCACGGATTACGTTCTTTCTTGGAGCCGCGCCCATAACCGCGCCAATCTCCATTCTTTTCGCTACATAATTCGGATGATAAATCTCATTTACCAGACCTGTAGCCAGTCCAATCTGGTTTCCATAGGAGCTGTAGCCGTCTGCCGCTCCCTTTACAATTTTCTTTTGAGGCAGCTTTCCTTCCAAAGCCGCCTTTACTCCTGTTGTCGGATCGGCCGCCCCCGTCACCCGCATTGCCTGGTATACATACCCCCTGCCAGACAGAGGGTCGCGGATTGCACCGCCAAGGCAGGTTGCCGCGCCGCCAAAAGGCTCGATTTCTGTCGGATGGTTATGGGTTTCATTCTTAAAAAATACCAGCCATTCCTCTGTTTCCTTCACTCCATCCTCCCGCTCCATTTCTACCGGCACTACAATAGAACAGGCGTTGATTTCATCAGAAACCTCCATATCCTCAAGCTTTCCCTCAGCTTTCAGCTTCCGCATTGCCATCAAAGCAATATCCATCAAAGAAACATATTTATCCGGGCGGTCTTTAAATATCTCTTCCCTGGTTTCCAAATAAGCCTGATACGTCTTCTCTATCGGCTCCTTATAATATCCCTCTTCAAAATCAACCTTTTTCAGCTCTGTTAAAAAGGTCGTATGGCGGCAGTGATCCGACCAGTAGGTATCCAGCACGCGGATTTCCGTCATAGACGGGTCTCTTTTTTCTTCCCCGGCAAAATACCTCTGAATATGCAAAAAATCCTGAAAGGTCATAGCCAGGTTTAAAGAAGTATACAGCTCCTTGAGCTCTTTCTCCGGCATTGTCTGAAAGCCTTCAAAAACAGCTATATCTTGCGGTTCCTCAAAATCTGCCTCCAATGTCTCCGGCTTTTCTTCCCCGGCCACTCTGGAATCCACCGGATTTACAAGGTAGCCCCTGACTCTGGCTTCCTCCTCCTCGCTAAGGCCTCCGCACAAGACATAAGTCATAGCAGAACGAATCATCGGCTCCTCTGTTTCCTTTAAAAGCTTTACGCACTGCTCCGCCGAATCGGCTCTCTGGTCAAACTGCCCTGGAAGGTATTCCACAGAAAATACCCTGTCCCCTTCTTTTATTTCAAAATTCTCTTCATACAGCCAATCTACCGGAGGCTCCGAAAATACAATATGTTTCGCCTTTTCATACGTCTCCTCGCTTATATTCTCTATATCATACCGAACCAATACCCGGACAGCCGAAAGCCCCTCAATCCCAAGATAGCTTCCCAGCTCCTCCTTAAGTTCCTTTGCCTTAACCGCGTAAGGCGTTTTCTTTTCCACATAAATTCTCTTGACCTTGCTCAACGTTTCCTCCATTCCTGCGGCGCACCCCGCATCCCTTCGTTTGCAGATACTTTTACTTATCATAACACAGATATTTTTATAAATAAAATTAATGGAATTAAATAAAATTATTAGTATATTTAATAAAAGAGGGAAGAGACGGATTCAGGCATCCAAGGCTCCGGCTGGAACGGTTGCTTCCCCTGCCCGCATAATAAAAGCCCGGTCTCATTCCGTTGCACAAAACATTCCAATGAGCCTTTGAAAACAAAAATCGTATTCAGCAAAGGCTTCCACGATTTCTAAGTCTCATCTCCATTGTGCAAAAGTCATTTACCTGGGCTTTTATTATGCGGGCAGGGGTAACAACCGTTCCAGCCGGAGCCTTGGATGCCTGAATCCTGCTTCCGCTTTACCATGTCCGGTAAGGCGGAAACAGGATTCTTAAAATGCGGAAATTCAAACTTACATCGTCATGCTTCCCAGCTTTACCTTATCCCATTCTTTCTGGTTTATCTTTACATCATAGGTTTCATAAATAGAAAGATATTTTTCATTAAATTTCTGGTTTTCCGCTTCCGTAATTGAATCGCTGACCTGCTTTTCATAGCGTTCGTTGGAGTTATTATTTACCATCTTAATAACATAGTAGCCGTCTTCACCCTCTACTACATCTGAAATCTCTCCATTTTCCATAGTCATGGCCTTTTCCATTACCTTTGCGTCGTAATTGGTATCTTCTTTAATAAAATCAACTGCCTGGTAAGAAACCACCTGGTCTTTTGCCTCGCTGTCGATTACCTTGCTCCAATCCTCCGCGCTCTTGGCTGCCTCGGCTTCTTTTACCAAGGCTGCTTTTCTCTCAGCCTTTTCTGCATCTGTAAGGGCGGTTCCGTCCTCCTTCGCTCCGGTAGATACAAAGAGGCACTGGGTCTTATACTCTTTGTACTGCTCCTTATCCACTCCGGCGCGGATTTCCTCGTCATTAATATCAAAGCTGTCAATTAAATCCTGTCTGTACCGCTGGGTCAGGGCGTATTGGGTCAGGATTTCTGTCAATCCGCTTTCTGTAAAGCCTGTTTTCTTTTTCTGCCCATCCGACATATTAGCCAGCATATCCTTGGCTGACGAAGCTGCCTGTTCCTTTTCCTCCGTTGTCGCCTCATAGCCGTTTTTTACTGCCTCTGCATACAAAATCTGCTGCTGAACCTCGGACTCTGCAACCTGCTGCTTTACTGTAGCCTGGGTGGTCGTGCCGTCCTGCTCCATATCCCAATAGCTCTCCGCATAGCCCATCTGCTGATATAAGGAGGCAATGGAATTATGGGTCTGTTCTGCCAGCATAATCTGGTAAGTCATATCCTCCAGATAGGTTTTTTCACCATTTACTGTAAGAATCAGCTTTGGATGTAAATTTTCCCATGCAATAACAGCAGAGACAACAACTATAAAAGCTCCTAGAATCCCCGCCCATATTTTCATTGTTTTCCCATAATCCTTTTGTTTCTTTTGCGGCTTCTTCTTCGCCGCTGTATCGCCTTTTAATACCTTTTTTGTTGAATTCATATATTTTCTCCATTCCTGCGCTGTATTTTGTATCTCAACAAGTTTGTTTCTTATTCTTCCGAATCTTTATTCACTGTCAGTTCCCCAATTACCAGGGAATCCCAGCCTGAATTAAATTTTTCGATTTCATATCCTTCTTTTATTTTTTCATAAGCGGACTGAAACGCCTCGTTCCTTGCATTTAAAATTGCTTCCTCGCAAGCCTCTACATAGCTGTCTGTGGAATAATCGTCTACCATACGGACAATATAATAGCCATCCTCTTCCTTTACTATCTGGTCGCTGGTTTCTCCATTAGAAAGCTTTAACGCCTCTTTCTCAAAAGCCTCCCCTAACAGAAAATCTCCTTCTAAAAACCCGATATGGCCCGCCTCCAGCTCCTCCGGCTTTTCTTCTGCTATCGCCTCAAAGTCCTCTCCCTCCAGAGCCTTGGCCAAATATGGCTCCAGAAGCTCCTTTCTCTCTGCATACAGATAATCCACATCATACTGGACATAATCCTCCGGCAAAATCAAAGAAGTAACCTTATCCTCATTAATTTCCACGCCTTCCATCAGGGCATCATAATACTTGTTGCCAAGAGACACCTTCTTTTTCAGAGCAATAAATGCATCCCGGTCCAGGCCGATAGCCTTCCTCTGCTCTTTACTAAGACCGGCATATTCCTCCGTCGCTTCTTTTTCACAATCAGCCGTTTCCTCTTCTGAAAGAGTATAGCCGGCTTTTTTGGCTTCCTTTTCAAAAATGGTATACATAATCCCATTTTCATAAGCATCCTCTTTCGCTACTTCCCGGAAGGTTTTTCCTTCTTCATATTCTGTATCCCAATAACTCTCTGAAAAGATATTCTGATACATCTCTTCATAAACCTGGCCTTCCTTTTCCGCCTGGTACACATAATACATAAACTCCGGCAGATACAGCTTTTCTTCGCCTACCGTTGCAACCGGGTCGGGATTAGAGCTGCAGCCAGTAAAAAGAAGCACGGCTCCCAAAAGCCAAAGCGTCCCCAGCTTGTTTTTCCATCCTTTCATTATTTAACCCCATTCCTGCGCCGCCTTTTTGCGCCTCAACGAGTTTGAGCCAGACAGCGCGCAGACACAAACTCAGTATTAATTCTATCTCAAATTCCCTATAAGTCAAGAAAATAAATATTGTTTTTCTGATTTTTTTATGTTACAGTTATTTCATAAGTATAGCTTATAACTAATTGATAAAATCCTTGTTACAGGAGCGGTATTTTTATGGATATTAATTTTGAATTATATAAGGTTTTTTATTATGTAGCAAAAACCCTGAGCTTTTCTGAAGCTTCAAAAGAATTGTTTATCTCCCAATCGGCAGTCAGCCAGTCTATTAAAACCCTGGAAAAACGTCTAAACCAGACCCTGTTTATCCGCAGTACAAAAAAAGTCCGTCTTACCAAGGAAGGCGAGCTTCTTTTTAAACATATTGAACCGGCTGTCAATCTGATTATCCGCGGAGAATCCCAAATTTTAGACGCCGGCTCTCTAAAGGGCGGGCAGCTTCGCATTGGCTCCAGCGATACTATCTGCCGTTATTTTCTGGTGCCCTACCTCAATGCCTTTCACCAAAAATATCCAGACGTCCACATTAAGGTAACAAACGGCACCTCCGTCCAATGCGTTAGTCTGTTAGAAAACAGCCAGGTAGACCTGATTATTGTTAATTCGCCAAATTCCCGCCTTAACAGCATAAGCGACGTAATTCCTATCGCTGAATTTTCAGATGCCTTTATTGCCAGCCCGTCCGCTTTTCCAGAACTGACAGGCCGCGCCATGGCTTTGGCGGATTTACAATCCTATCCCCTGCTTATGCTGGAGCAGCATTCTACTACCAGCCAGTTCCTTCACCAGCTGTTTTTAAAAAACCATCTGGATCTGGCGCCTGCCATTGAGCTCAGCAGCAATGATCTTTTAATTGACCTGGCAAAAATCGGTCTGGGAATTGCTTTTGTCCCGGATTTTTGCATGAAAGAACGCAACGACGGCATTTTCACTTTGAAGCTTTCCGAAGAGCTCCCTAAGCGCAAGCTTGCCGCCGCCTACAACGGACAGTTTTCCCTATTCGGAGCCGCCAAAGAATTTTTAACTATGCTTTCAGGAGGAACATCCATCAATGGAACAGAGTAAAAAAAATCAATTTATCCACGGAGTAAAAAGGGGCTTCCCCATTGCCCTGGGCTATCTTCCTGTATCCTTTACCTTTGGCCTAATGGCAGTAAACGGAGGCCTTCCTCTCTGGCTAACCGTCTTTATTTCCCTTACCAACCTGACCAGCGCCGGGCAGTTTGCCGGAACCAGCCTGATTCTCTCAGGAGCAAGCTATCTGGAGGTCACTCTTACTACCTTTGTAATTAATATCCGCTATATGCTGATGTCCTTATCCCTTTCCCAAAA
Organism: uncultured Acetivibrio sp.; assembly: GCA_949841225.1. Classification (GTDB taxonomy): domain Bacteria; phylum Bacillota; class Clostridia; order Lachnospirales; family Lachnospiraceae; genus Velocimicrobium. The sequence continues at coordinate 1,775 of CATKYY010000100.1, read as the reverse complement.
GCTGGATAAAAACATTTCTCTGGCAAAACGCCTGGTTTTTGGCTTTGGTATCACGGATGAAACCTTTTCTGTAGCCTCGGCAGAGCCGGGCCGCCTAACAAACGAATATATGCTTGGCCTGATTTCCACGCCGATTTTAGGCTGGAGCCTTGGCACTCTTCTTGGAGGCCTCATTTGCTCCTCTCTCCCAGAAGCCCTAAGCTCCGCTATGGGAATTGCTCTTTATGGTATGTTTATCGCTATTATCGTACCTCCTGCAGTTTCCTCTCGCCCGGTCCTTACTATTATCCTGGTATCTGTAGCCGCCACGCTTTTACTCCGCTACCTTCCGGTCTTTTCCTTTATATCCGACGGCTTCCGGGCCATTATAGCCACTATTATCGGCGCCTCTTTTGGAGCCTATTTTTATCCTGTAAAGGAGGAATCAACAGATGATTAAAAAAGCCTTCCTTTCCGTTCTTTTAATGGCGCTGGTCACTTATCTTCCAAGAGTCCTTCCCATTGCCGTTTTTCGGAAAGAAATAAAATCGCCCTTTATAAAATCATTTTTGCACTACATTCCTTTTGCTGTGCTGGCCTCCCTCACCTTTCCAGATATTTTCTTCTCTACTGGAAATATTTCCACCGCCTTATGCGGTACGGCCGTCGCCCTTTTTCTGGCATACAAAGGCAAAGGCCTGGTCGTTGTAGCACTGGGAGCAATTTTAACGGTTTTCCTAACCGGTCTTGTATTTTAAGCAATCCGTTCCACTATTTTCAATTATATTATAATACACTATTAAATTTCTCAAAATATGTGTTCCTGGCAGCCCCTCCCTGAATGCTATGGAGCATTTATGTTCCGTTTGAAAACAACATGGGCAAGAGAGACCTTCACAAGATGAAGAAGCAGTAAAATAGCAGGAGATCTGAAGTGTTACCCAATTATAAAAATTTTTTCAAAAAAATATTGACATTGTACGACAAAAGTGTTAAACTAAACAAGTCTGAAAAAGACATGCGGGAATGCTGGAATTGGCAGACAGGCATGATTCAGGTTCATGTGTATGTACGTACGTGAGGGTTCAAGTCCCTTTTCCCGCATTGGATAAAATCCTTGGAATGCTGATAGGTTCAGTGTTTCAGGGTTTTTTTGTTTCTGTTTTTACTGTTTTCATATCTACATGTCCTACTGCCTTATAAACTATATCAATATCCATTTGTCCACTATGGCTCCGCTTGCTTATAAATGTTTTGCCAATGCTATTTAAAGATGGTTTTTAAAAGGAAGCAAAGAGCTTAACGGAACCATTGTTTCATACAAATTATGTAATCTCTGCTTTACTTTCATCTTCTATCCCTTTTCTGGCAGCTTTCCTATATCCCATAGACTCCATCAGCCGGGTTGTAATTTTATCGCTTACTTTCTCCTGTTCTTCTTTACTAAGCTTATTAAAATCTATATAATTGCCGTCTCCTGTAGGAATATAGTTAATATAAGTAAGCGCCATTTTTTTCACCTCGCTTATAATTAATTCATTTTATGTATGTTGGATTGTCCGTATTGACTATCATACATAACTTTTATTTCTACTTTATTCTATTTTTACCACAAATAACAGACATGTTAGCTTCCTGTAAAAACATGGAGCCAACATCTCCTAATAATATTTCATAAACAAAAACAGAACCAATGAACAATAGTAATCTTACCTTCCATTCATTGGCTCTGCGTCTGACTCTTTTACTTCCATTTTATGCTTGCATGTTGGACAGTATATTAAAATTTGTTTAGT
>CATKYY010000099.1 GCA_949841225.1 uncultured Acetivibrio sp. | reverse complement strand
TACCGGACAGCACCCTGGTTCGTAACAATAGTAATATTGCCAAGTTTGCCGATACGGGTATTGTCGCCTGTATTGATATGATGGTAAAAAATGGGGCCAGCAGAGCCGGGCTTACAGCTAAGATTGCCGGAGGAGCGCAGATGTTTGCTTTTGGTAGCAATAATGATATGCTCCGTATTGGAGAAAGAAATGTAGAGGCGACGAAAAAAAAGCTGAGGGCGTTGGGAATCCGTATTTTGGCGGAAGATACAGGAAAGAATTATGGAAGGACAATAGAATTTTATCCGGCAACGGGAGAGCTTTTAATTAAAGCAGTAGGAAAGCCAAGAAAGACAATATAAGGTGGGCATGGAAATTTGAAAACGAGATATATACCTGCTGTGACTATGCTTTCCGCAGGAGCGGTTATTAGCATTATCAGCATTGTAAAAAAATGGGATGTGCTTTACAGTCTCAAGCTTTTATTGGGGATTTTGATTTTGTTCTATGTTTTAGGCCTGATTGCAAAAGCCTTAATTACCAGAACATTGGAAAAGGACGGAAGGCCTCCAGAAGAGTACGAGGAGGAAGAAGAAAACGGGCAGGAAGCAGAAGAAGGAATTGAGGAAGGCGCTGCGGAAGGAGAAGAAAAGAAAGAAAGCTGACGGCCATAGGAAGACAGAATGAAAAGTTATGCAGAAATGAGGAAATAGATGAACGAGGAAGGCAGAAACAAGCTATGGGATGAATACAGAAAGACGAGGTCATCCTCTGTCCGCGAAAAGTTAATATTGGAGTATGCAGGTCTGGTTAAGATTGTAGCAGGGAGGCTTGGCATGTATCTGGGTTATACGGTGGAATATGATGATTTAGTAGGCTATGGCACCTTCGGCCTTATTGATGCTATTGACAAATTTGATGCTTTAAAAGGGGTTAAATTTGAAACCTATGCCAGCCTTAGGATTCGGGGCGCTATTTTGGATCAAATCCGAAAGATGGACTGGATACCAAGGACGCTCCGCCAGAAACAGCGGAAGCTGGAAACAGCCTGCCAGAAGCTGGAGTCAGAGCATGGACGGGCAGGCACAGAGGAAGAGCTGGCCAAGGAGCTGGAAATATCCCTGGAGGAGCTGGGCTCCTGGCAAAACCAGATGAAGGTGACAAATCTGGTATCTCTGGATGAGTTTATGGAGCAGGGAACCGAAGGGAGAATGGAAAATATAACCAGCGCCAGGTTTGAACAGCCAGAGAAGGCTGTAGAGAAAGAAGAATTAAAACGGCAATTAATGGAGGCTCTGGAATCTCTGACTGAAAATGAAAAAAAGGTTATTTTGTTTTACTATTATGAAGAGCTTACCTTGAAGGAAATAAGCAGGATTCTGGAAGTTTCTGAATCCAGGATTTCCCAGCTGCATACAAAGGGCCTGCAGAAAATGAGAAAGAAATTGGGGGATAATGTAGAAATTTTAAGTAGCTTATAACTATAGGAGGAGAGAGGGTATGGCATATAAAAACGGCTTTTTCCAATTGCTTCATAAGCCAGATGGAACCTATATAAAGGCGTATCCGGCGATGCAGGGGGGATACCCGCTTACAATGGAAATGCTTCTGATTTATTTGGATGCAAAAAAAATAAATTGTGACGTTAGTAGTGTAAATCATGCGCTTGTGGGGATGAAAACGCCTACGGAGATAAAACTCAATGATACAGAACAGCTTCCAGAAGACGAATATTTGTCAATAAAGATTAGTTCAGATTCTATGCTGGCTACTGGTATTTTTTTCCCGCCGTCCAATAAAGGAAAGCTTATGACAAGGGAAGAAATTTTAAGCGATTTGGCTGTAGCAGGCATAAAGCACGGTATCCAGGAAAGGATGATTGATGCATATCTGGCTGGCCGGCAGTTTTGTGTAAAGATACCTTTAGCAAAAGGAACTAAGGTAAAAGAAGGAAAGAGCGCCGTTATTACCTATAATTTCAATACGGATTTGAATTCTAAACCAAAGGTAAATGAAGATGGTTCTGTGGATTTTCATCATTTAGATATGATTAGCCACATAAATAAAGGAGACGATCTGGCAACGTTAACACCGGCGGATTTTGGACAGGATGGCGTGGATGTCAGAGGTATTGTGGTTCATCCCAAAAAGGTAGTCCAAAAGAAACTGCGTCACGGAAAACATATTCATTTATCGGAGGATGGAACAATAATGTATTCTGATGTAAACGGCCATGTTTCCCTTGCAAACGACCAGGTTTTTGTTTCTGATACCTATGAAGTGCCTGCCGATGTCAGCACTGCTTCCGGCGATATTGAGTATGACGGCAATGTAGAAGTGAAGGGTAATGTAGTAACAGGTTTTTCTGTAAAGGCGAAAGGCGATATTGTTGTTAATGGCGTTGTAGAAGCAGCGAACCTGGAGGCGGATGGCCAGATTATCCTGAAAAGGGGTATGCAGGGTATGGGAAAAGGTACATTAAGAGCCGGGGGAAGTATTGTTTCCCGATTCCTGGAAAGCTGCGATGTAGTGGCAGGCGGCGACGTAACGGCAGATGCTATTATGCACAGCAAAGTAGTGGCCAAAGGAGACGTGGTAGCTACCGGGAAAAAGGGCATGATTGCCGGCGGAGAAATACATACCCGAAAAAATATTTCTGCAAAAATGCTTGGTTCTACCATGGGGACTATAACGGTTCTGGAAAGCGGTATTGGCGACGAAGTGATGAGCGAATACCGGAGTATAGAAAAGGAGCTGGAAGGGCTTCGGGAGGAAACGGAGAAGTGTTTACAACAGCTTACTGTTTTTAAGAAAAAAATGCAACAAAAGGCAGGAATGTCAGCGGAAGCCATGCAAAAGCTTATGGCTACCAAGAATAAATATGAAGCTTTAAGCAAAGAAGTTGATCAAAAGGAAGCAAGGAGCGCAGAGCTGAAGGAAGAAATTGAAAATTATCAGGGAGGCCGGATTAAATTCAGCAGTACGGCTTTTCCAGGAGTAAAGGTAAATATAGCAAACGTCCTTTATATCGTAAAGGATGAATTGGCAAGAGGCCAGTTTGTAAGAGAAAAAGGAGATATAAAGGTTGCAAGCCTGTAAAAGGAGGATATAAATGGCACTTCGCCCAATTGACATGATGGTTATGCCAAACCGTTCTCAGGAAGCATCTCAGCAGCACAGTGCAGCAAATGCAAAGCATACGCATGCCCAGAATAGTATGAACGCCCAGTTTAGCACAGAGGTACGCCATAACAGCGAGCAGACGGTAAAGATGACAAAAAGTGAAAACAATGAATACCGTTACGATGCGAAGGAAAAGGGAAATTCCTCTTACCAAGGTTCTAAGAATAAGAAAAAGAAAAAAGAGGATGAATCTTCAGAAAAGGCAAAAAGAATAAAGATAAGTAACTTTGATATGCGGATCTAAAGGGGATAATATACGATTATGTACAGTTATATTTTAATTGCGGTAGGCTTGATTCTTATAGTTATCAGCTTTTTTATATCCGAAAAGCTGGATGAAAGCCTGGGAGTCAGTGAAACGATGCCTTCCCAGGGAAGGGATATATGGACAGAGAAGGATGAGAAGGCTGTTTCAGACCGGATCGCCGCTATTTTGTCAGAAAAATCAGAAGAAGCAGTTGGCCGTGTGGACGACCAGCTAAGCCGGATATCCAATGAAAAAATCATGGCAGTCAGCGAGTTTTCCGACCAGCTATTAGAAAAAATGGAGCAGAATCATTCTGAAATTATTTTCCTTTATAATATGCTTACAGAAAAAGAAGATGAGGTTAAAAAACTGATTAGCAAGCCGATAAGACTTGTGGAAACTCCGGTTAGAGCCGGAGAAGTCTTGCGGCGGGAGGAAAAAGAACTCCCTTCAGGAAAAGAAGCCATTTCCGGTTTGGAAGCAGCGGCGTTAGCGGCTATTACCAAAAAAGAACCGGCATCTCAAAAGAAAAAAGCTGCTCCTGTTGTTGAGCAAAGAAGGCCTGCAGAGGAAAATAAAAATGAACGGATTTTAAAGCTTTATAAAGAAGGAAAGTCCGTATTGGAAATCTCAAAAGAGCTGAACCTTGGACAGGGTGAAGTAAAGCTGGTAATTGATTTATTTCAGGGGGTAAGCGGATGAAATTAAAGTATTTTTTACGCGGACTGGGAATGGGAATTGTATTTTCCGCTGTTTTGCTGATGGCAGTAGGAGCTACGAAAAAGGAAGTCCTGACAGATGAAGAAATTATGGCCAGGGCCAGTTTGTTAGGAATGATACGGCCTGACGAAGTTCAACAGCCAACACAAACGCCGGCGGTTACAGATACGCCGGCGCCAAAGGAAACACCGACCAATACAGAGACGCCGGACGTTCCAGAAAGTCCGGCAGCCACTGAAAACCCATCAGAATCTGAAAATCCAGAGTCAACAGAAGCGCCGGCGGTTACGCCGGGGGCATCGGAAGCGGAAAATCCAACAGAGCCGGAGACTCCGTCGCAAGAGGATAACTCGGAATATGTAACGATTACGATTGAAGAAGGCACGCCCTCCAGAGTGGTAGCTAAAGCTTTGGAAGCTGCCGGAGTAGTATCCAGCGCGAAAGAATTAGATACATATCTTTGCGACAATGGATATTCCTTTTCTATTTCTGTAGGAACTTTTAAAATTCGGGTTGGGGCAGATTATAATGAAATTGCAGAACAAATAACAAAATAAAATTTATAAAACTGGCAAAATAGCAAGAAAATAGAGCTTGCTATTTTGCCAGTTTTATGCTAAAATTAGCCAGTATGTAAAAACACACATATACGGATTTCTAAAACGGTGCCTTTTTCATGGGTCTTTTAGAAAGAAGAGGTATATGGAAGCATGGGCGAAGACCCGATAACCAAATGGAGGTAAAGACATGAGCGTAATTTCAATGAAGCAATTACTGGAAGCAGGTGTTCATTTTGGACATCAGACAAGAAGATGGAACCCTAAAATGGCTCCTTATATCTACACAGAAAGGAACGGCATCTATATTATTGACCTGCAAAAGTCTGTAGGCAAGGTAGACGAGGCTTATTATGCAATTAAAGATATTGTAGCCGACGGCGGTACAATCCTTTTTGTAGGTACAAAGAAGCAGGCGCAGGATTCTATTAAGGCAGAGGCAGAGCGCTGCGGTATGTATTATGTAAATGAAAGATGGTTAGGCGGTATGATGACCAACTTTAAGACAATCCAGGGAAGGGTTGCCAGATTAAAAGCGATTGAAAAGATGTCCGAGGATGGAACTTTTGATGTGCTTCCTAAGAAGGAAGTTATCGCGCTCAAGAAAGAGTGGGAAAAGTTAGAGAAGAACCTGGGCGGAATTAAGGATATGAAGAGGGTTCCAGACGCTATTTTTGTAGTAGACCCTAAGAAGGAAAGAATCTGCGTACAGGAAGCTCATACATTAGGTATTCCATTGATTGGTATTGCCGATACCAACTGCGACCCAGAAGAATTAGATTATGTGATTCCAGGCAATGACGACGCGATCAGAGCCGTTAAATTAATCGTTGCTAAGATGGCAGATGCTGTTATCGAGGCGAATCAGGGCGTTGAAATGACAGACGCTGAGGAAGAAAAGGTAGAGGAAGCACAAGAGGCATAATTCCTTAAAACATAATCAATTATTTGGAGGTAAAAAATCATGGCTATTACAGCAGCAATGGTAAAAGAATTAAGAGAAATGACCGGTGCAGGCATGATGGACTGTAAAAAGGCTCTTAATGAGACAAACGGCGATATGGATGCAGCGGTAGAATATTTAAGAAAAAATGGACAGGCTAAGGCTGAAAAGAAGGCTGGAAGGATTGCAGCAGAAGGGCTTTGCCGTGTGATTGTTAAAGAAGATAATAAGACGGCGGCAGTCGTGGAGGTTAACTCTGAAACCGACTTTGTTGCTAAAAATGAAGAGTTCCAGAAATTTGTGGAAAGCGTTGCAAAGCAGGCAGTGGATTCTTCCGCAGCAGATATGGATGCTTTCATGGCAGAAACCTGGAATGCAGACAGTGCAAAAACAGTAAAGGAAGCTTTGGTTGACCGGATTGCTGTTATTGGTGAAAATTTATCTATTCGGAGATTTGAAAAGGTAACGGCAGAAAACGGCTGCGTAGTATCTTATACTCATGGCGGCGGAAGAATCGGCGTTATTGTAGAAGCGGATACCGATGTTGTAAACGATGCCGTAAAAGAGGCTCTTGTTAACGTAGCTATGCAGGTAGCGGCGCTTTCTCCTAAGTATGTATCTCAGGATGAGGTAAGCGAAGAATACAAGAATCATGAGAAAGAAATTCTGTTAGAGCAGGCAAAAAATGATCCTAAGAATGCAGGAAAGCCGGAAGGTATTATTGAAAAGATGATTACCGGCCGTCTGAATAAGGAATTAAAGGAAGTTTGTCTGTTAGACCAGGCATATGTAAAAGATGGCGATTTGACTGTTGGAAAATATGTAGCGCAGGTTGCAAAAGAAAATAACGCTGCTATTACAGTTAAGAGATTTGTCCGCTTTGAGACTGGAGAAGGCCTGGAGAAGAAGAATGAGGACTTTGCGGCTGAGGTTGCGGCACAGATGAATCAGTAAACTTCTGAGAAGAATTGATTTACGAACCCCTGAAAATCCCATAGAATGGGCATTTTCAGGGGTTTTTTGCGTTCCTGGGAGAGGTTCATAACTTATCGTAAATTACCGTATTTTGAGTGCCGATTTGGGGGATTTTTGGGGGAAGAGTTGGGGGAAAGGGTATCCCCCAAATGGTGTGTGAAAGTTTGCCTCGTTCTTTTGGGAAAAGGGGAGAAGTTTGCTTGGTGTTTCTGGCCGGGAATTTTCGTAGATTTTTCCTAAATGACGTTGGAGGTTATAAGTTGTCGTATCTTATCAGAAGGGGAATAGAGGGATGCTGATTGATGGAAAGGTAGATTTATATTACAATGGTTGAGAGAGAGGCTGAGTTTGGTTGCCTACTATTTAAAGTGGAAAGAAATTTAGTTGAGAAGAAAGGATTATTGTTTTAAATGGACAATTTTAAAAACTATTGTAAAAGTTGTACAGTTACTCATATTGGAGATTTTCGATGTTCTTATCAAGGGCAAATAAGTGTTTTAGAGAATTTTCGTGTCTATGTTGAGATTTTTAATATGGAAAGGGATATATGTGTTCAAATAGAGAAAAGTGAAAATTTATTTTTATGTATACAGACGAATGATAAATTGATAACAGCTAAAAATTTGTATATAAGAAAAATTGAATCAAAATTAAAAGGTGAAAATATTGAGAATCCAAGTTTTAATTTTAACATGTTAATTGAAGCCGTAGATGTATGTTGGGGGACTGTTTGGTGTGCAGACAATACCGGAGAGTTTTTATTTGATGGCTTTATTTGCAGCATTACAGATGGAGAAGAATTAATTGGGCTAACACCTTATGAAGAAATTGATGATATGATGTTTTATAAAAGTGAGTTTGAAATAGATATTAAAGCGCACTATAAGGTTATAAATACAAAATCAGGTTTTTCATTTCAGGCATTTCCTAATATTAAAAGAGTCGGCACTGACTTAAGGTTTGGTGTAAAAAGTCATATTCAATGCCAGTCGAAAAGTATGATGAATTTAGAACTGATAAAACAAAAAATTCGTAATATAGTTTTATTTTTTGAAATATTATGTGGGGAGTTGGTAACATCTACCCAAGTTAGATTATATCAAAAGAATGAAAGTTTTGATTATTTAGGCAATTGTAATGTTCCTATTGAGAAATTGAGTATTTTTAAAAGGAATAATATTGATAGTAGGTCTTTTATTAGAAAAAGTTTGTTTAAAGTATCTGATTTAGAAAGTTCTATTGATGAAACAATCGAGAAATTCTGTTCTTTAATAAAGAGCAAAGAATTAGCTTTTGAAGCCTATAAACAGGTGTTACTTGATGATAATGTTGGGATTTCCACAACGAATAAGTTTCTTAAAACTATGCAGATTGTCGAGGGAATGGAAAGAACTGATGTGGACGAAGAAAGACAGATAGTATTTGAAAACGAAAAAGAAACTATTATTGGAAAACTTGAAAATTTAGAGGATAAAGAATTTATTAGAAAATATTGTAGAAACAATGGTGATAATTTTAGTAAATGTTTGCAGAAAATGACTAAAAGAGTAATGAAAGCTTTGTCAGAGATTAGTAATAAGGAATTTCGAGGATATTATAATCTTCTCGAAAATATAAAAAATGATAGGGATGTTTATACTCATGCATCTCATACACATAATCCCATACTGACTCTGGATGAAATACAATGGGTAATTTATTGTTACAAAGTTTTCTTTAGGGTAGAAGTTTTACTAGATATTGGTGTGGATATTCAGTTGATTAGGAAACGTTTATCCTATGACAGACGTTTTGTAGTGGTTTATGACAAACTTTTTAAACTTAAGATAAAGCCAGAAGAACAGTTTAGCACAGGAGAATATGATAGAATAATGTAGGTATCTAAATAAATACTATTGTCTACATAGCCGATTGATTTTCAAAACGAGAATCAGTCGGTTTTTTTATTGCCCAAAACCCATACATAGCCATTCTGTATTATGCAGAGTGGCTATTAAATTTTTCAGGAAAGGAGGTAAACCGTGATGTCTAAATGTAAGGTAATCGCCCTTGCAAACCAGAAAGGCGGAACGGGCAAGACCAC
>CATKYY010000098.1 GCA_949841225.1 uncultured Acetivibrio sp. | reverse complement strand
AGTGATTTCTAATATTTATGGCGAACGGAAGCACGAGCTTTCCCTTCTTCAGGCTTGGGAGCTTTTAGGAGGCCTTACCTGTCCCGGCGTCTGCGCTTTTGTAAACAACCATGCGGCCTTTGAAACCAGTCCTGAATATGCGCTCTTAATTGAAAAATCGGCTGAATCCTTATACCGGACCATTAATCAGCGGCCGGTCCAGTTCCCAAATAGTATGCATGTCCTGCAGGGAGCTATGCCTCAACAACATCCAATAGACCTGACGCCTCAGGAAACAGAGCAGCTTTCTATGTATGTTTCCGATGATGCTTATGTAAAAAAACAAAAAGAAGATATAGAAGAATTAACCTTGATGTTTAAAGAGCTTTTAGGAAATGACATTTCCTCCGAAGAATTTATTCCTGAACTTAAATCTCACTTTAAGCCTCTGGAAGATTTCCAAGCCTCTTACGCCGTCACCATTGAGGATACAAACAATACCCTAATCATTGATATTTCAGGAAAAACCCTGAATTGCTATTATGGTCAGAAAACAGATGCTGATGTTATAGCCCGCACCAGCCGTACCGTTATGAAGGATATTGCCAACGGCCAAATGACCTTTCAAAGAGCCTTTATGTCCGGCGCCTTAACGGCAAAGGGCGACTTTAAGACCCTCAGGGCTTTTGACACCGTATTTCATTTTTAACCCAATACCCCTATAAATTTGATATGCGCGAGAAACGTGCAGAAATGGAGAAGACCATGAAAAAAGAAAATTGTATTTTTTGTAAAATTGCAGCGGGGGAAATTCCTTCTAAAACCCTTTATGAAGACGATAACTTCCGGGTTATCTTAGATATTTCCCCGGCTTCCAAGGGACATGCAATTATCCTCCCTAAAAATCATGCAGACAACCTCTTTGAACTGTCCGATGAAGATGCTTCTAAAATCTTCGTTGTTGCTAAAAAAGTAGCCTCAGTTATGAAAGAAATTCTTCTATGCGACGGCCTGAACGTGCTCCAAAATAACGGCGAAGCAGCCGGACAGTCCGTATTCCATCTGCATGTTCACCTAATCCCGCGTTATGAAAACGATGCTGTTACCATTAAGTGGAATCCTGGCGAAGCCGACGAGACCTTTTTCGATGAATTTGCACAAAAGATACAAAAAGAACTACAGGCTTAATAAATTCTCTAAAACATGAAAACGTGTTTGAAAATTACTTACTAAAAAGCAATTTTCAAACACGTTTTATGCTCGAAAGCCCCGGTTTGCTTCATCTGCATTTACAAATACTTCATTTAACGAATGTTTCCCATAAGTAAGCCCTGCATACAGCTTTTGCGTATTTTCCATTACCGGCCCCCGGCTATCTTCCTCAGCTATCTTCGCAAATCCTTTCTTTAAAATAGAAAGAACTTTTTTTGCATGTCCTAAAGGCTCGCTTTTTTTCTGAAATTGGGCGGCAGCCAGCTCTTTGTCCGCATATCGGTACAGGCTGAGCAATTCTTTGGAAATTTCATAGCTATAATCTAACGAACCCATCAGCTCATTTAAAAGCTTCCTGGCGCGTTCAACCTCCTGCTCAAAAATACCTTTAAGAGCCTCCTCTTTCCTGCCTTCCAGCTCTGCAGTTAGGCTTTCCTGTGCTTCTGTAATACAGTCCTCTATAATCTCATAAGTAATCACAACCAATTCGCTCGCATTTGCTTGCGACACTCTGGCGGAATACATCTGTTTCTTTTCCTTATCCATAAGGCTCCCTTTCTAATCCAGGATTTTCACTAAGTTAAGCCTGCCGCCATAAACGGCGCAGGCTTAACTGTTATTTATTATTTATTGAAGAAGAGACAATACCTGCTGCGGCCTCTCGTTTGCCTGCGCCAGCATGGAAACGCCTGCCTGCGCCAGCACGTTCTGCTGGGTAAAGGTTGCCATTTCCTCCGCCATATCCGCATCCTCAATACGGGACAGGGCCTCCGTCAGGTTTTGAGACGCTACATCCAGATTAGCAATCGCATGCTCCATACGGTTCTGGTAAGCTCCCAGCTTTGCGCGGATACCCGATGTAATTTCTATCGCTTCATCAATCATAGTAAGCCCCTCTGAAGCGCCATCCTGGGTCATTAAATTTAAATTCTCAATTCCAAGAGTTTTCGGAGACGTTTCCGGGATACTTATATCCACATCCTGCCCTTCATTCGCGCCAATCTGCAAAGTCATAGGTCCTGCATCCAATACTGTCACCTTTGCAGCGCCCGCTGCCTGACCCATGGCTCCAGGCAGAATTTCCAGCTTCATTTCAAAACCGCTTTGGTCCTTAATTGTCACCAGATTTCCCTTTGCCGTCGTGACTGCCGTCGTTCCAAAACCGCCGTTTAATGATATTTCTGCATCTTCTCCTGGCGTAGCAGTTCCTGTAGCAATACCAAGCTCTGTAGCTAATGCAGGATTTGTACAAGCGATCTCTACCTTTCTATGAGATCCTGCCTCATTTGCTGTAAACGTAAATGGATCAGGAGCCGCTCCTCCTTCACATAAAATACCTGCCCGGTCGCAGGCATTTAGAATATCTGTTTTAATGGATTCCAGAGACTGGCCCTTTTTAATAGAAATCTCTTCTCCATTAATTATAACCGTTCCTTCATTCTGGGCTCCTGCTGCTCCTATAGTAGGCGCTGCATTTCCCTCAAAGGACGCATTTACTGCTTCCTTATCAACTGTAATATCATATGCCAGGCTTTCAACCTCATCTGACAGAGATACTAAATTTACATATATATTATTAGAATAGGATTTCCTGTCTAAATCTCCATTTAAAAGGCTCTTTTTATTAAACTCTGTATCATCAGAAATACGCTGAATTTCATTTTTCAACTGAGCAACTTCCTTCTGAATAGCTTCTCTGTCCTCTCCTGTATTTGTTCCATTGGCCGCCTGAACAGCCAGCTCCCTGGCTCTTTGCAGCATAGCCTCTATCTCGCCCAAAGCGCCCTCTGCCGTCTGAATAACAGAAATACCATCCGAAGCATTTCTGGAAGCCTGCTCCAGGCCGCGAATCTGTGTTTTCATTTTTTGAGAAATAGCCATACCTGCAGAGTCATCTGCCGCATGGTTAATCCGATAACCGGAGGATAACCGCTCTAAGCTTTTATCCAATGCATTATTTGTTCTGCTTAAGTGGCCGTTTGCCACTAATGCGGAAATATTGTGATTAATTTTCATTCTTTACCACCTGTGTCCTCTCTATGGTCTGCTTCACCAAAATCTTTGCTGCCTGGTATAAGATTTTAGTTTCTGTTGGTCTGTCTTCCTGCTTTGCCTCCCTTTGACCTGGTTTAGCAGCCGCCCTGTCCATACTGACATTGATCTGCTTTACCGTAAGCCCCAGGCCTTCAAAGCCTGCTTTTACCTCTTCCAGGCATCCTGTTATCAGCTGTTGACCTTCCGTGGTCTCACACAGGATAAATCCTTTTATCTCATTATTTTTAACAGTAAGCTCCGCCTCCACAACGCCCTGTTCCGGGAAATTAACCCGTATCTCTGCTTTTCCGCTTTCCAGGGTTCCCTTTAAAATTGTAAGGCTTAGGCTGCTTACCTCTTCACCGATAACTACCGGCATTTCATAATGCTCCTGACGGCTCAGACGGCCGGCAAGCGCAATCCCTTTTTGTATCAGCCTCAGGCTTCCGGCCTCATCTGACAAAAGCTCCGGGTTTGAAAACGCCTCCGCTGCGATACCCTTCATCACAGCTTCTGTATTCTGATACTCGGATTGTAAGCTTTCCTCATCCTCCATAGAATCCAAAAGTCCCTGGGCGCTTTCTCGGAAGCGGTTCTTTTTCTCTTCAGAAATATTATCGGCTTTCCGGTCAATTTCCTTAAATAAATTTTTATCTCCTGTAAACCAGACCTGCGCCGCCTGAATATCCTGAATTGTTTTCGTACCTCCATAGGCCTCTAAAAAGGCGACGGACTCCTCGGAATCCTTTGCCAATCTCTGAACGGTCTCCATCTGCTCCCTATGGTATTCCCGGTTAAGCTTTTCATCCTTTTCCTGATTTCTGACATTTTCACAAAAGCTCTCAAGGCCCATATTCATAACCGGAACCTCTGCCTTTTCAAAAACCTCTTTTACCTGCTCCGGCGAAATCTCCTCCATAGTGCGTTCTACCAGGCTCTGCAAATAATCTACTCTGCTATCCTGCCGAAACGCGCTGTCTATCTGATCGGAAATACGTTCTGATGAAAATGTAATTTCTCCAAAGCCGCCTGTTTCATCGTCAACTGTCTGGTTAATCCCTTTATTTTTTAAGGTCCGAACCGCTGTCAAAAGGTTGGAAAGAGTCAGCTCTCTGTCTGTATTCAAAACAGCTCCTATAGCGGCTCCATCTGTCTTTTCAATATTATTTAAAAGACGATAAATGCCAATATAGCTTTTTCTCTCCGCTTCTGTTATCTCTCCGCCCTGCTTTTCCAGCTTCCATAAATAAGTACTGTATTTTTCCTCCGGCCCGGCGCCTATAGTTTCCTTAATTTCATTTACAGACTGGCGCAGCTTGTCAAAAGACATATCTAAAGGATTCTCTCCACGGCGGATTAGCTCTACCGCCACGGCGGGCTTCAATCCGTTCAGCACCTCGTTTACCTTAGCATCATAGGCCTTAACCCGGTTAATATTTTCCTCTGTAATTTCCATCCGGTTATAGCCCAAAATCCGAACGGCCCTTTGATTTTCCTCTGTTGCTTCCAAACCAAGGCCGGAAAGCAAAGCTCCTGTATTTTGGAAGGCCTTTTGGATAGAATCGCCCATATCCCTTCTTGGAGCGGTCCATAAAGGCTCATAAGCCTCCTCCAGCCTGGAGGCGTCCTGTTTCATGGCCTTTCCTGCCTGGTATAAGGTTTCTAAGGTCTCCTCCGGGCTGGTTGCCAGAGTCCTTCCCAGCACATAAGCCGGGCCTTTTCCTACTGAGTCGGCCTTCTTTAGCGTCTCCTCTAAAAGATTTACTTTGTCTAGCTCCGGCAGCTCTCCCGCTTCTGTAAGCAGCGCCTTATGATATTCCTTTTCTATATTCCGAAGTTCTTCGATAACCTCTTTTATATGCTCGGTATCAATAATAATACCCTTTTCCTTTAGCTCCTGAGAAGCTTCCTCTGACATAGAAAGGCGGATTTCCTCCAGCTTGCGCCTGGTCCGCACAGTTTCCAGATCCAGATTCGCCTCTTTTGGCGCCCTTCCTTTACGAACGGCCTCCACCATACGGTCTAAAAGATAATCCTCGTCGGCCTGGACGCGGATGCCCTTTAAATTTTCCAGCTCCTCTAAAGTTTCCTCTGTTACAGGAAGCTCATGATCCAAAAGCCACCTTCCATTTTCCAAAGCCTCTTTGGTCGCAGGCTGCCCGCTTTTTTCAATTATCTCTTCTACCTGTCCCTTTACTGCTTCCCATACCTCTTCGCCCGCCGGTATGGCGGCCGCTCCTGCATAAGAAGCATTATGGATATTTTCTATTGTCGCCTCCTGATGATTTCCAATCATATGAGCCATTCCATTATCAGAAAGGCCGGTGACGCTGCCTCCCAGATTAAGCGCCTGTACCATGGCCACAATATTGGCTTCCGTTACAGGAAGTCCTGCATCAATCAGCTTCTGCCCCAGCTTTCTTGCCGTATTATCAGAAATCTTATTCTTTAAAGCAATCTTCTGAATCTCTTTATCATATTCCTTATGCTTATCCATCCGCCCTTCCAGGTTATCCTCCATAAAGACCCTGTTTTCCTTTATCCTTGCAAGAGCGCGATTCAGACGCTCCGCCTCATAGGCTTCAAGGCTCATCCCTTCTTCCTCTAAAGCCTCGCAGTCCTCTTCTGTCATAGTATCGGCAGACTTATCAAGAGCCTCGTTGGTATCCTGACCTTGTTCCAAGACCTCTTCCAACGCATTCTTTCCTTGCTCCCCATTATCCCCGGAAGCCTTATATATACCGCTGTCCAAACCATTTTGGCTCCGAACCTGAGCCGTCCTTTTGCTGCCCTCATAGGACGCTGCTCTCCTATTTTCTGATACCTGCCCTCGGGCTGCGGTCCTTCTGCCTGTCTGGATGCTCTCCTCCGGCCGGGACGCCCCGTCCGGCAGCCTGCCGTTTATTGTATTATTTATATTCATAAAAAATCCCGCCTTATCTATTTTGTGCATCACTTACAAAATATTTCGGCAGGTTTTCTCTTTCTCATTAGAGCGTACTTAAAAATTACGCTTTCAAACGCATCTTGACGCTGCAATAAAGCTTTTAAAATAGGTGCAGCCCTAACCGCCATCCTAGAAAAGAAGGGTTTTGGAAAAGGCATTTTAGGCGGTTTTAGCTGAGATGAAATCCACTGCTTATGAAAACTAAGCCGTGACAGCTTTCTGGAACGGCTTAGTTGTAGTTAGCAGTTAGTTCACCGAAGCGTTGCCCCTGCCCTTTCCAAAACCCTTCTCTTCCAAGATAGCGGTTAGGGCTGCACCTATTTTAAAAGCTCCGCTTTCATGTTAAGCTCAGGATTTTTTAAGAACCGTTTCATCATCCAAAACAATAGTAAAAGGCCCGTCATTTAATAAGGCAACCTTCATATCCGCTCCAAACTCCCCATGTTCTACCTTCCCCAGCTTCTCTTTGCACTGGGCAAGAAAATACTCATAAAGCTCTTCAGCCATAGCCGGAGGGGCGCTGTTAATAAAGCTTGGACGATTTCCCTTTCTGCAATCCGCATATAAGGTAAATTGGGATACTACCAAAAGCTCTCCTTCTACATCCCGAAGAGAAAGATTGGTTTTTCCATCTCCATCCTCAAAAATACGCAGCTTTATAATCTTTTCCAAAAACTTATCGGCGATTTCCTTTGTATCCTCACTCCCCACGCCAAGCAAAAGCAGAAGTCCTTTTCCTATGCTCCCCGCTATCTTGCCATCTATAGCTACAGAAGCCTCCGAAACTCTTTGAACTACAATTTTCATTTTTTCTCCATTCCTGCGCCGCTTTCTGCGCCTTAACGAGTTTGGGCCAAGCAGCGCGCAGGCGCAAATCTCGCGATTGAAAATCTTAATTTTCAATCTTAGCTCTCCTTATTTTTCTTGCATTATACTTAAAAGCTCAAGATAATTCAAGCTTGCAAAGCTTTTTTTATCCATGTATACTAATATTAGAAAACCTAGATAAGCAAAGAAACGAGGGTATTATGGACGGTGTAGCAAGAAGAGAAAAATTAATTCAATTACTTAAAAATACGGAACGCCCCCTTTCTGGCGAACAGCTTTCCGAAACGCTTTCCGTAAGCCGCCAGATTATTGTACAAGATATTGCCCTGCTGCGCGCCGCAGGCTGCCGAATCATATCAACAAACCGAGGCTACCTGCTCTATCCCCCAAACCCCCAGGGAGCTTCGCGCATTTTTACCGTTAGCCATTCCACTGCAGATATTCGCAACGAGCTATATACAATCGTAGATTTAGGGGGCAGCATTCGCAATGTTATTGTAGAACATGAAATTTATGGAAGCATTACAGGAAATCTCAATATTAGCTCCCGAAGAGAGGCTGATGATTTTGTAGAGCGAGTACAGGCTTCCCAGGCAGTTCCTTTAAAAATCCTTGGCGGCGATATTCATTCCCACACAGTTGATGCTGCTTCTGAAAAGATTCTCGACGAAATCGAAAAAGCATTAAGCAAAAAGCATTTTATTCTATAAATTTTTTACTGCCAGGTTTGTGTCCGCGCTGCTTTCACAAATCTGCCGCACAAAAAAGCAGTGCAGAAATGAGGTAATTTATGAACTATACAAAGGAAACCGGCAAGCTTGCCAGCCGCAACGGCATTCAGGATATTACTTACTATATCTATACCCCGTTATGCCCTCCAAAAGCGGTTCTTCAAATTTCCCATGGTATGTGCGAATACATTGAACGCTATGAAGGCTTTATTGATTATCTTACAGAACATGGCTTCTTAGTCTGCGGAAATGATCATCTGGGACACAAAAACAGCGCTCTTTCTAAAAATAAACTGGGGTACTTTGCTCCCAAAAACGGTTATACCTTTTTGCCAAGAGATTTAGCAAGGATTACCCGGCTGGTACAGCGTCAATATCCAGAGCTTCCTTTTTTCCTCTTGGGGCATAGTATGGGTTCCTTTGTCGCCAGAGCGTACATGGCCCGTTATCCAGATTTAATTGACGGAATTATCATCTGCGGCACTTCCGGCTCCAATCCAGCCTTAAAAGCAGGCTCCGCCTTGATTTCCATTGTCAAAGCCCTGAAAGGCGAATTTTACCGCAGTCCGCTTATTGATAAGCTGATGTTTGGAAACTATAACAGCCGTTATGCCAATGTCTCTTCAAAATTTGACTGGCTTACTCACGACAAAACCATTATACAAAAATATGAAAATGACGAATACTGTAACTTCCTTTTCACGACTTCCGGCTACAAAGATCTAACCCGTTTATTAGGATACGTTTCTTCCCAGCAATGGTATACGGCGCTTCCTAAAGAGCTCCCTGTTTTTCTGATTAGCGGCGATATGGACCCTGTAGGCGGATGGGGTAAAGGAATCCAGGAAGTAGAAAAAAGGCTCCGCCGTCAGGGACTGACAAAGCTGAATGTAAAGCTTTACAAAGACATGCGGCATGAAATCCTCAATGAAACAGGAAAAGAGGAAGTTTACAAAGACATTCTTTCCTGGCTGGAAAAACAGATTAGCTAATTTACCCTTTAAATATAAACCT
>CATKYY010000097.1 GCA_949841225.1 uncultured Acetivibrio sp. | reverse complement strand
TCCCCATAGCTTCCTCTGTTAATATTCATCCCTATCTCAGACATATACCGGGACATTGTCTCAATTACTCCTGCTGCCTTGGGAAAAGAGGTGGCAGCCTGATCCAAATAAATACGGTTCATAAAATGCCTCTTTCTATTTTTCTCCAAATACGTTATTATAGCTATTATAAACAACAGCAAATAATTTATCCTTTGGAGGCTCTATGGAATACTATCTAATTACCTTTGCCAATACCAATACGGCTATGGCCGCTCAAAAAAAACTGAAAGGAAAGCTGGATTTTCATATTATGCCGACGCTCCGTGAAATCTCAGGAAGCTGCGGCATTTCTATTAAAATCCAGCCCTCTTCTCTTGAAGACGCTAAAAGGCTTATAGCAGAGCTATTTCCTGCTTCTTCTCTTTACCAGTTTTACCACATCGCACCCGGCTCTATTACGCCGGAGCCTATTTGAAAAATTATCCCAGCCGCCCTATTTCGCATATGGCGTATTTGCCAGAGGAAGGCTGGTTCGGAACTCTCCGTCCCGGCGGTAATACGCTCCTTGGACTGCCGGCGCTGTAGGGATGGACGTAATCTCTCCAATACCAATAGCCCCATAAGCTTCCGAAATGCCTGGCTTTTCAATAATAATGCTTTCCACCTCCGGCACCTTGTTCGCCCGGAACAGTCCCAGGGTTCCGTATTTTGCCCCGGGCACGCCCTGCTTCAATGGATATTTTTCTGTCAGGGCATAGCCCAGAGACATCACTACGCCTCCTTCAATCTGTCCTTCTACAGACTTCGGATTTACAGCCTTTCCTACATCATGAGCCGCTACAATCTTTTCTACCGTTCCATCTTCTTTCAGCACGCATACCTGGGTCGCATAGCCATAGGCTACATGGGACACTGGATTCGGCTTATCTGAGCCCATTTTATCCGTCTTGGCCAGATATTCTGCATAATATTCTTTCCCTTCCAAAGCCTCTAAGCTGCGCTCCTTTAAATCCTCCAAAAGCTGTATCCCGGCTCTTCTGGCAGCTTCTCCTGTAACCAAAGTCTGCCTGGAGCCGGAAGTAGTTCCTGAATCCGGCGCCATGGAGGTATTTGGCCTCTTATACGCAAGTTTCTCCAATGGAAGCCTGGTTGTTTCACACAAAATCTGTACCAGAACTGTCCCCAGCCCCTGGCCGATACAGGAGGCCCCGGCGTGAATCTCCACTTTTCCATCCTTTACCAAAAGCCTTACGCGGCCCGTATCCGGCAGACCCACGCCTACGCCCGCATTTTTCATAGCGCAGGCGATACCTGCGTATTTACTAGTTTCAAAAACTTCCTTTACCGCCTCCAGGGTTTCCGCCAGGCCTGTAGAGGCATCCGCAATCTGACCGTTTGGAAGCACCTGTCCTGGGCGAATTGCATTTCGGTAACGGATTTCCCAAGGAGAAATGCCTGCCATTTCCGCCAGAAGATTCAAATTACATTCTGTAGCAAAGCAGCTCTGAGTTACGCCAAAGCCGCGGAATGCACCCGCCGGAGGATTATTTGTATAAATCGCTTTTCCGTCAATATCAATATTCTGATAATTATACGGGCCGGCAGCATGGGTGCAGGCTCTTTGTAAAACCGGGCCGCCCAAAGAAGCATAGGCGCCCGTATCTGCAATTAGCGTCGCCTCCATACCTGTCAAATATCCGTTCTCATCACAGGCTGTCGTAAACTCCATAATCATCGGGTGGCGTTTTGGATGCACCATAATGCTCTCGCTCCTGGTAAGCTTAACTTTCACTACCCGCTTTGTTAAATAGGCAAGAAGCGCCGCCTGATGCTGTACGGTAACATCCTCTTTTCCGCCAAAACCGCCGCCCACCAGCTTATTTTCCACAATTACTTTTTCTGGCGGAAGCCCTAGTAAAATAGAGCATTCCTTCTGCGTATCATAGGTTCCCTGGTCTGTAGAGTAAATATACACTCCATCGTCAAAAGGCATAGCAACGGCTGCCTCAGGCTCCAAAAAAGCATGCTCTGTAAATGGCGTCTCATACTGCCTCGTCACCTTATATTTTGATTCTGCTATCGCCTTTTTTGCATCGCCTCTTACCAGATGCTCATGGGCCAAGATATTCCCTTCCTTATGTACCTTTTCCGAATCCTCCTTCATAGCCTCCAAAGGGTTAGTAATCGGCGCAAGCTCTTCATACTCTATCTCCACCAGCTCTTTAGCTTCTGCCAAAATCTCCGGCGTCTCAGCAGCTACAAGGCAGATAGCATCACCAATGTAATGGGTGACGCTTCCCACAGCAATCATAGTATCCCAATCATGCTTTAAATGGCCTACCTTATTCTCCCCCGGAATATCTGAAGCAGTAAACACTCCTACTACGCCGGGCAGAGCCTTTGCTTTTTCCGTATGAATCGCCTTCACAATGGCTCTTGGGTATCTGGAGCGAACGGCGCTTCCATAAATCATACCCTCTATCTCCATATCGTCTACATATTCCCCGGTACCCAAAACCTTTTCCTCAACATCAATACGGTGGAGATAGCTTCCCACCTTAACCTCATCCAGATGCCCGTCTGGAAGCTCGCCCTTTTGGAAAATCTCTCCGGCAAGTAAAATAGCATCAATAATTTTTTTGTATCCAGTACAGCGGCAGATATTATTGCGGATAGCAAAAGCCGCCTCTGGCCTGGAAGGGCTTGGGTTCGTATCTAAAAGCCCTTTCGCGCACATCACCATGCCCGGAATGCAAAAACCGCACTGAACTGCTCCCGCCTCTCCAAAGGCATAGGTAAACACCTTTTTTTCCCACTCAGAAAGCCCTTCTACCGTCAAAATCTGCTTTCCTTCCATCTTAGAAACCATAGGCACACAGGCCTTTGTCGGCTTGCCCTCTACTAAAACTGTACAGGTTCCGCAAGCTCCCTCGCTGCATCCATCCTTTACGGATTTCAGCTTCAAATCGTCTCTTAAAAACCGCATAAGCTTTTTGTCGGTTTTTACTGAATATTCTACCCCATTTACCGTTAAATAGAACATATTTACCATCTCCCTTTCTACCACCAGAGTACCACAGCCCAGCAAAAACCGCAAGACGTATTTTTAATTTTTTTTAGGTCATCTTAATTTTTTTGTATCTATATCCTCCAACTCCCGTTCTTCCCTGATGTAAAAGGACTGAACCTCTTCTAAATGGCGGCGGATAACCCTCTTCCCTCCTACATCCCCTTCCAACGAAAAAAGCTCTTCAAAGTAACTATTTCCTATAATACAAGGGTTGCCCAAGGCTTCCTGTCCCTTTCCCACAGACACAGGGCAAAGGATTTCCTTCTCTCCTTTTGAAAAAGCAGTCAGCATCTTCTCCACCGTATCCGTAGTTAAATAAGGCTGGTCGCATACTAAAAATAAAACTCCATCAATTTCTGGCAGCTCCTCCAATACTCTTCTAAGGCCGAGCTGCAGGGAATGGGAAATTCCAAGCTGCGTTTCTTCATTCCATACAGCCTCTATTCCCCATTTCTCTGCCTTTTTCCTTATCTCCTCATACCGGGTAACTACCACCTTTTTTTCTACCTTGAGCTGCCTTACCAGTTCAAGGCCATAGAGATACAATTTTTTTCCATCAATCTCATCTAAAAGCTTTATTCCCCCATATCTTCTGCTCTCTCCCGCCGCCAGAAGAACCAGGGCCGTTTTTCTTTCTTTTTCTTCGTCCATGCCTTTACAATGTAATTACCTTTCCTGCCTCCTGCATTTTTCCAGCAATATCATACATATTGCTGACCACGCCTATTTTAAGCTCCTCTGCAATCCCAAAAAAGCTCAGGCAGGTACCGCATACCAAAATTTCAACCCCTTTTTCCTTTAAAACGCCAAGATGGCTTATCACCTGTTCATCCTCCACGGCAAGCTTCACGCCGCCATTCATAAATAAAACAGCCTTGGGAAGATGATCGGATTCCGTCAAGGTATAAAAAAACATCCGCATCAGATTTTTCCCCAGCTCATGGTCGCCGTCGCCAATCCATTCCTTTCCAATAAACACTACATATTCCCCGTTCCCGGAAGGAACCGCTACAGCCTCTTTTTTCTCTGGAACCTCCAAAAGAATTTCCCTGCACTCTTCACAATCCTTCCAAAGGCTTACTAAAAAAATGCTGTCTTCTTCCGTTACCTCCGATTGGTATCCGCAGGAAGCCGCTAATTTTTTCAAATTTTCCACAGCCGCGCGGTTGTCTACCTTAACTACCAAATTCTCCTCATTATTTTCAATTTCCTTTTTTGCCATAATTACCGGAATCGGGCACGCCTTTCCTAACGCATCCACTATTTTTCTCATCTTTTACTCCCTTTTCTTTCTATACATTATTTACCATACATTATGCTCATATGCCGACACTGCTTCTAATACGCCTCCGCCGATAGCTCTGGCTTTATCTGATATAGTATAGCAATGCTCTCTTTCTGACCTTGCATCAATATCGCCGCATTTCATTCCAGAAACCACGGACACTCCTGCCTGTAGCATTCCTCTTACAATTCCCGGCATCTGAGCTAAAATATCCGCCCCGCCGCTTCTTGCTACTATTTGTCCTTTTTCAACGGTATCGCCAATTTGGACAACCGGCTCAAAAATCCCGTCAGCCGCCGCCCGGATAATCCGTTCTGTTGTATATCCGCCAATATTCCCCGGCACTCCTGTGTTTGGAATCGCGCCGCCCTCCCGGATAACTCTTCCTAAAAAATGTCCCCTTTTCGTCTCAATAACGGCATGGCAGTCCTTTCCTGCCGTAAAGCCTGGACCCACTCCAATTACAAAGGGCGCGTCTGTAAGTTTTGTCCCTAGATTTCTCTTTGCAATAATTCCATCCACTAAAACCTCCGGCTTAAGCTCCTTCCTTATTTCAGCCCTTTCATCCATAAAAACCGGTATCTTCCCCTCTTTTAAAGCGGCTTCAGCCTCTCCCTTTGTACCGCAGCGTACAGCGCAGATTCCTTCAACCACAGCCTCCCCTTCATATACAGCTCTGGAGAAAGCCACTGTCCTCCTTACTGTCGTAGGCGTCTGTATTTCCGTCATAATTACTTCATAACCAGCCCTTCTAAGCCTCCAGCCAATCCCTGTAGCTAAATCGCCGGCCCCCTTAATTAATATTTTCAATTTTAACCTCATTTCTGTACGGCTCTTTGTTTATATCAGGTTTGCGGCCGCCGTACAGGGGCAAACCTGTTGATTGAAAAATGCTTTCTGTCAGCCGTGAGCCGCGCTTCACATAGGATAAGAATAATTTTTCAAGCCTCCTCCCAGCACGACCTCCCGGCAGCCTCTTTCTGCCAGTAGCCTCCTGACCCTTTCCCCTTTCTTCTGGTTTCCAGGTAAATCGCATTTGTTCAAAACCACTCCATACTCCGCCCCTGGCGGAATCCCCTTCTTCGTCCCCAAAGGATGGGTAAGAATATAAGCCAAATCCTCCTCCCCCATACAATGCTCCACATCTGTACCAAGAAGCTCTGCTGCTAGCTCTGAGCGAAAACAGCCCTCCAGCAGGCTCCTTCCCAGGCAATCAAGGCCCGCAACGCCAATTACAATTTTTGTCTCCACTGGTATCACAGGCTCATGCACGGCAGGTACTTTACAGGGAAAGCGCTTTGCTCCGTCTGCCTCTATCAAAACATCTGCTCCCAGCTTAAAAAGCTCCCGTAAAAAATCATTGGAAACGCCTTTTATCTTTTTCTGATCCTCAGCTCTTTCTCCTACCCAAACGGTCTTCCCCCGGCTTAATTCTCTCTTTATTTCCTCCATCTGCCCCTCTCCATAACAGCTTCCTGTAGGCCGGTACATATGCGTTGTTGTCGTTATCACCGCAGGACTGCCTTTTTTTTCCAAAATTCCTGCATAATGCAAGATGAGGCTGGTTTTTCCGCCAGCCCCAACTACTGATATAATTGTTTTTCCTTTTAATAAAGCTTCTAATTTATATATTTCACTATAACATTCCATACGCTCTGTTTTTCAAGTCCCAGCTTCCAGCCTGCCACGCCGCCTGCCTTTGCTTCATCTATCAGCTTCATCTTAGCCTCTATGGACTCGTCTTCCTCCAGCCATACTTTATAAACCGCGCCGTCCTCTTCCAATTCAGCATAATATTGTCCTGCCTCCTTAGACCATACCGGCTCTATTCCTCTGTCATTCAGCCAATTAATGGCCTGGTTCATTCCGTAGGCAGAGCTTGTAATTTCCGTTTCCCCGTCCTTCGCTTCCTCTCTCCAAATACGAGTATAAAATGGCAGGGCAATAATGTTCTTTTCTGCCGGAACCATAGAAAGCATGTCCTTTATCGCCTTTTCCACATAGCCGATGGAAGCCACGGAACCGCTGCTTTCTGAACCGGAGGTATGCTCGTCGTAAGCCATAGTGATGACATAATCCACTACCTTACCCTGCTCTACTCTGTCATAATGGTCCGTATAGCCCGGCGTATAATTATCCACCGAAAGCACAATACCGTTGCTCCTGCATTTTACAGAAAGTTCGCGAATAAACTGGACAAAATGTACCCCTGCATCCTTAGAAATTTTCTCAAAATCTATGTTCAGCCCATCCAGGTTATACTTAATAGCGCTGGAAATCAATTCATTTTCCAGCCTTTCCCTTCTGGATGTATAGCTTAAAAGCTCGTACATATTTACATTTTCCGTATCAAAATCATCGCACAGAGCCCATACCTCAACTCCTGCATTATGCGCCCGGGTAACGTAAGTCTCGCTGGCAAGAGAGGTAATATCTCCCTTATTATTAGCAACAGAAAACCAGGTTGGTGAAATCGTTGTAACCCCTTTCGTATTGCCCAAAAGATTTAAAAGACCGTCATTAGCGCTCATATTGGTCACTTGATGCCACACCAGGTTGATTTTATAATCCTTGGAAATACTTGGATACTCCTCTTCCTTATAATCATTTTCAAGCTTCTCTGTTACTGGGGCATTAAAACGGTTTGCCTTGGCATAGCCAATAACGCCGTCCTCTGTAACAACCTTTTTATAGCCTTCCGAAATGGTTTCCTCCTCTTCCTCTGAAAGCTCTGCATAAAGCGCCCTGTCCCCTTTTTTAAGCTCGGCTACGCTCGGCGCTTTGATATTCGGTTCTGTCCGAACCTTCGTTGTTTTTTTTGCTATCGAATAAGAATAATCCTGATTCCACTTATAAGTCAGTACAATCCTGTTCGGCTCCTCATATAGCTCGTACTCCAGATTAGAAAACAGCTTTATATAATCCGCCGCTATATAAACCCGGTTTCCATCCGTTTTTATAATCTGGTATTTTGTATCCGTCTTGCTTTTGTTTATGTAATAAGCCTTATTTCCTGCCTCCGCCTTAATTACCTCGGTTGCTGTTGTATAAATAAGAAGATTTTCATTCGCGTCCCAGTAAAACCTGCTGTTTAAATATTTTACAACCGTATCATAATCAATATAGGCCTCTCCATCCAGAAAAAGTCCCTTTTCTTCGTGTATTTTATCCTGAAGCACTACTAAAAGCTCGTCTTTACCTACCTCATAATATTCTGTCAGAGGCAAAACCTCTTTATTTGGCATAAATTTCTTTACCAGCACAGTAATACCCGTTATCAATACAACAACTAAAAACAATGCAAGCCCTACATACGCTTTTTTCTTTACGTCGGTATTCATCCTATGTCCTCCATTTCCTTTCCACGCCCGCAGCCTCTGCCGTACCAGCCTGCCTTTTCAAACATTATACCACCTTTTATTGCCAGCGTCATTAACTTTTTAAACTTGAATTTTGCATTTTGCAAAGAAAAGCCGCCGATTCTGGATTTTCCATTTTTCGGCGGCTTTTTCGTATAAAGGGCTATATTTTTTATTAATTGCTGTATATTTTATTTTTAGGTATCTTAACTCTTGAAAAACTGATTTCTATAATTTTCCCGCTATCATCTCCTATATAATCCTCCATATAAGTTACCTCTTCCTGCACGCTGCAGGCGCCTTCTCTGGACTCTATGCTGCATATCCCATCAATACGGACAGAAATTCCCCTTACAATAGCGCGCTGAATCTCTTCCAGAATCCAGCCCATCTCTCCCTTATCCATGATCAGCCTCCATTTTCTAACTTCTTCCCGCTGCAAAAAGGTGCGTTTATGAGACAAATTACTCTTTTTTTCCTGCGGGACGTCTATTAATCAAAGTAAATAATTTCATTCTCTGGATTTTCCTCCAAAACCTTTGGGCTTTCGCTATCTTTTTCCTCTTGATAGGCTTCCTCCGGTTCAAGTCCCAGGGTATTTCCTTCTCCCTTCCACTCGCTCCAAAGCTCCCACTCCAAGACGTTTTCTGCCTTTTCCACGATATTAGGGTCATCCTGGATTAGCTGCGCCACTACATCATTTACTTTATAATTCATGACTGCTGCTTTCTGGTTTTTCCGGATATACTGCACCGCATAAATACTGCATCCCTCATTCAAGAAGGCATCTACCATGGCGCTGGATAATCTCAGGATTTCTTCCTCTGATACATGAAGCCAAAGGGCGTTTTCACCTCCGCCTTCCTCCTGCGGCAAGGTAATATCCTGTATTTGTTTTTTTGACAAAAGAACAAAATCAGCTCCATTTGCAAAAGAAATCCGTACATCTACATAGTCTCCTCTTTTCATCCGCTCTGTTAATTTGATGCAGGCGTACTTATGCAGCCGCATGTCGTCTGTAAAGGGCGCGCCTTCATATACGGCTTCTTCTGTAAGGCGGGTTCCCTCCGGGGTATCTGCCATA
>CATKYY010000096.1 GCA_949841225.1 uncultured Acetivibrio sp. | reverse complement strand
GATTGATGCTAAAATAATAATAAAAGATGGGCTTGTAAAGGTAAATGGAGAGGTTGAACTCCAAAGAGGGAAAAAGCTTTATATTGGAGATATTTTTGAATATAATGGAATCCAGGTAAAGGTAGGGAATTAAATAATATATGAGGTTTAAATCCATTGAGCTAAGTGATTTCAGGAATTACAAAGACTTATCTTTAAATTTCCATCCAAAGACAAATATTTTATATGGCGACAACGCCCAGGGAAAAACAAATATTTTAGAGGCTCTGTATTTATGCTGTACAACCCGTTCCCATAAAGCAAGCAAGGACAAGGAAATGATTCGCATCGGTAAAGAAGAAGCGCATCTTCGTATTGGTATTGAAAAAGAAGGTATTGAACATACCATTGATATGCATTTAAAGAAGAATCGCTCCAAGGGTATTGCTATCGACGGCGTTCCTATTAAAAAATCCAGCGAATTGATAGGCTTAGTCCAGGTCGTATTTTTTTCACCGGAAGATTTGGGAATTATAAAGGACGGCCCCGGGGAGAGGCGTCGTTTTATCGATATGGAGCTTTGCCAGCTGGATAAGGTATATCTTTATGATTTGGCAAGATACAATCGTATTGTGGGCCAGAGGAATAATTTATTAAAACAAATTGGTTTTAAGAAAGATTTATTGGATACACTTAGTATATGGGATTTACAGCTGGAAGATTATGGAAAGAAAATTATTAAAAGAAGAAAAGAATTTGTATTCCAGCTGAATAAAATTGTTTACGAAATACATAAAAGGATTTCCGGGGAGAAAGAAGAGCTTTTTTTAGAATATGAACCAAATGTAACAGAGGACGATTTTGAAAAAAAGCTTAGAGGGGCTATGGAAAGAGATATTTCTCAGAGGACATCGACAGTAGGACCCCATAGGGATGATATAAAATTTTTAATCCAGGATACAGATATACGAAAGTTTGGCTCCCAGGGACAGCAAAGGACTTGCGCGTTGTCCCTTAAGCTGGCAGAAATTGAAATCCTCCGGAAGGAAAAAAAGACAGAGCCGATTCTTCTATTAGACGATGTATTGTCAGAGCTTGACAGAAGCAGGCAGAATTATTTGCTGGATCATATTGAGAATATTCAGACAATTATTACCTGCACTGGCTTAGAAGAATTTATTAATAGGCGTTTAGCTATGAACAGGGTTTACAAGGTAATAAATGGAACCGTTTTTAGAGAACAGGAGGAAATTTAATGAATCAGGAATACGGAGCAGACCAGATCCAGATTTTGGAGGGCCTTGAGGCTGTAAGAAAAAGACCTGGAATGTATATTGGAAGCACCTCTTCAAAGGGACTTCATCACCTGGTATATGAAATTGTAGACAATGCGGTTGACGAAGCCTTAGCTGGCTTTTGCAGCGATATTGAAGTTACAATAAATAAAGACAATTCGGTTACTGTTATAGATAATGGTCGCGGTATTCCGGTAGGAATCAATCATAAGGCGGGACTTCCTGCGGTAGAAGTTGTTTTTACAATTCTTCATGCAGGCGGAAAATTTGGCGGCGGGGGCTATAAGGTATCGGGAGGTCTTCATGGAGTAGGAGCATCCGTTGTAAATGCTCTTTCTGAATGGCTGGAGGTAACAATCCATACAGATGGAAAAATTTACAGGCAGCGCTATGAAAGAGGTAAGGTAATCTATCCTTTAAAAGAAATCGGCGCGACAGATAAAAGGGGAACAACGGTATCTTTTCTGCCGGATAAAGAAATTTTTGAAGAAATTATTTTTGACTATGATATTTTAAAACAGCGTCTGCGGGAAATGGCTTTTCTTACCCGGGGAATTAGAATTATTTTAACTGATAATAGAGAGGACGAGCCAAATACAAGAGAATTTCATTATGAAGGCGGAATTAAGGAATATGTTTCTTACCTGAACCGGCATAAGGATCCTTTATATGAAAATATTATTTATTGTGAAGGGGAAAAAAATAATGTATGGGTAGAGGTAGCCATGCAGCATAATGATTCTTATGTAGAGGGCTGTTACAGTTTTGTAAATAACATTACAACTCCAGAGGGCGGTACTCATTTGGTGGGCTTTAAAAATGCTTTAACTAAAACATTTAATGATTATGCCAGAACACAAAAGCTTTTAAAAGAAAATGAACAAAATTTAAGCGGAGAGGATATTAGAGAAGGCCTGTCTGCGATTATTAGCGTAAAGCTGGAGGAGCCTCAGTTTGAAGGACAGACAAAGCAAAAGCTTGGAAACAGCGAGGCCAGAGGAGCTGTAGAAGGAGTTGTTACAGAACAGCTTACCTATTTTTTAGAACAGAATCCGGCGGTAGCAAAGATAATTTGTGAAAAAGCGATTTTGGCTCAAAGAGCCAGGGATGCTGCAAGAAAGGCCAGGGATTTAACTAGGAGAAAGACGGCGTTGGAATCGGCAAGCCTTCCTGGAAAGCTGGCGGATTGCTCTGATAAAAATCCTGAGAATTGCGAGATTTATATTGTAGAGGGAGATTCTGCGGGAGGAAGCGCAAAGACGGCCCGTTCCAGGGCAACGCAGGCTATTTTGCCTCTCAGGGGAAAAATATTAAATGTAGAAAAGGCAAGGCTTGACCGTATTTTAGTAAATAATGAGATAAAGGCTATGATTACAGCTTTTGGCACGGGAATTTCCGAAGATTTTGATATTTCTAAGCTTCGGTACCATAAAATAATTATTATGACGGATGCGGATGTGGACGGCGCCCATATTAGTACTCTTTTACTTACCTTTTTCTACCGGTTTATGCCAGAGCTAATTAAGCAGGGATATGTATATCTGGCTCAGCCTCCTCTTTATAAAATAGAAAAAGGAAAAATTGTAAGGTATGCGTATAGCGACCCAGAATTAAATGAAATATTAAAAGAGATTGGACGGGATACAAATAATAAGATTCAGCGCTATAAAGGGCTTGGCGAGATGGATGCCGAGCAGCTTTGGGAAACCACAATGGATCCGCAAAGAAGGGTTCTATTAAAGGTTGCCATTGATGAGGAAACAGAATCAGAGATTGACTTAACTTTTACTACCTTAATGGGAGATAAGGTAGAGCCAAGAAGAGAATTTATTGAAAAGAACGCTAAATATGTAAAAAATCTGGATATATAAAAGGGGAAAAACGGAATGTTATAAATACCCGGATATATAAAAAGAGAAAGAAAAAGAGAGGAATATAGATGGACGAACATATCTTTGATAAGGTTCATGAGGTAGATTTAAAAAAGACGATGGAGGAGTCTTATATTGACTATGCCATGTCTGTTATTGCCGCCCGCGCCCTGCCGGATGTAAGAGACGGATTAAAGCCAGTACAAAGAAGAATTTTATATGCAATGATAGAGCTTAATAATGGTCCAGATAAGCCCCATCGTAAATGCGCCCGTATCGTCGGCGATACCATGGGTAAATATCATCCTCATGGCGACAGCTCTATTTATGGCGCATTGGTAAATTTAGCTCAGGAATGGTCTACCCGTTATCCATTGGTGGACGGACATGGAAATTTTGGCTCTGTGGACGGCGACGGAGCCGCCGCTATGCGTTATACAGAGGCAAGGCTCAGTAAAATTTCCATGGAAATGCTTTCGGATATTAATAAAAATACAGTTGATTTTGTACCAAATTTTGACGAGACAGAAAAAGAACCTGTTGTTCTGCCATCCCGGTTTCCAAATCTTTTAGTTAATGGGACTTCTGGTATTGCCGTAGGAATGGCGACTAATATTCCGCCTCATAATCTTCGCGAGGTTATTAACGCAGTGGTTAAAATCATTGACAATGTAGTAGAAGAAGATAGGGAAACAGCCATGGAAGAAATTTTATCTATTGTCAAAGGGCCGGATTTTCCTACAGGAGCTATGATTTTAGGAACCAGGGGCATCGACGAGGCTTATCGTACTGGCCGGGGCAAGATCCGGGTGCGGGCTGTTACAGATATTGAGGCTATGGCAAATGGAAAGAACCGTATTGTAGTTACGGAGCTTCCTTATATGGTAAATAAAGCAAGGTTAATTGAAAAAATTGCAGAATTACATAGAGATAAAAAAATTGATGGAATTACAGAGCTGCGCGACGAATCTGACCGACAGGGGATGCGAATTTGCATCGAGCTTAGAAGGGACGCCAATCCAAACGTTATATTAAATCATTTATATAAGCATACGCAGATGCAGGATACATTTGGCGTTATTATGCTGGCATTGGTAAATAATGAGCCAAGAGTTATGAATCTTTTGGATATGCTAAAATATTATTTGAAGCATCAGGAAGAGGTTGTAACCAGGAGAACCCAGTATGATTTAAATAAAGCGGAAGAAAGAGCTCATATTTTACAGGGATTATTGATTGCCTTAGACCACATCGACGAGGTTATCCGTATTATCCGCTCTTCTAAAAATGTACAGGAAGCAAAAAGCAGGCTGATGGAGGCCTATAGTCTTAGCGACGTACAGGCTCAGGCTATTGTAGATATGCGTTTGAGAGCTCTTACAGGCCTGGAGAGGGAAAAGCTGGAGGCTGAATATGATGAGCTTATGAGAAAAATAGAAGAGTTTAAAGCGATTCTGGCCGATAAGAAAAAGCTGCTTGGCGTTATTAGGGAAGAAATTCTATTAATCCGCGATAAATACGGCGATGAAAGAAGAACCTCTATCGGTTATGATGAATTTGACATTTCTATGGAGGATTTGATTCCGAAAGAAAATACAGTAATTACTATGACCAGCCTCGGCTATATTAAGAGGATGACGGTAGATAATTTTAAAAGCCAAAATCGCGGCGGTAAAGGCATTAAAGGGATGCATACGATAGATGAAGATTATATTGAGGATCTATTTATGACTACTACCCATCACTATGTTATGTTCTTTACAAATAAGGGAAGAGTTTACCGTTTAAAGGCATATGAAATACCAGAGTCCGGCCGTACTGCCAGAGGGACTGCTATTGTAAATCTTTTACAGCTTCTTCCAGAGGAAAAAATAACCGCTGTTATTACAATGAAGGAGTTTGAAGAGGAAAAATATCTGTTTATGGCAACAAAATACGGTATTGTAAAGAAGACGTCTGTTCGTGAATATGCGAATATCCGTAAAACAGGACTTCAGGCGATTAATCTCCGGGAGGAGGATGAGCTTATTGAGGTCAAGGTGACAGATAGCAAAAAAAATATTTTCCTTGTTACGAAAAACGGACAGTGTATTTGCTTTGATGAAAAGGATGTAAGGCCGACGGGAAGAACTTCTATGGGCGTAATAGGCATGAATTTATCCTATGGAGACGAGGTCGTTGGAATGCAGCTGGATACCCAGGGAGATTGTCTTTTATTGGTTTCTGAATATGGCCTTGGAAAGAGAACATCCGTACGGGAATTTGCTGTGCAAAAGCGCGGCGGCAAGGGTGTAAAATGCTATAATATTACGGAAAAGACCGGTAATGTAGTAGGCGTTAAGGCAGTAAAAGAAGAAAATGAGATTATGCTGATTACTACAGAGGGTATTGTTATTCGGATTATGTGTAATCAAATTTCTAAAATTGGCCGTATTACCTCCGGCGTTAAGCTTATGAATTTAGATGCTTCTAAAACAGTAAAGATAGCCAGCATTGCGAAGGTCAGAGAAAATGAAACCGGAACTGCTATGGCAGAAGAGGAAACTGAGGAAAAGGAACAGTAAAAACAGGCTGCCGCAGAAAGCTTTTGCGGCGGCTTATTTTGATTCGCACGGCGGTCAAATACTTGATATAAACAAAAGCCGTGCAGAAATTGGGTTAACTATGAAAGAAAATATCAACGGAGTTATTAAAGAAATAGAAAGATTTAAACCTCTTTGTGAACAGGAAAAAAAAGACAAAGAAATTATGCTTTTTGCTATTAAAAAAGAAGGATTTTCTATTTTAACAAGAGCAAATGAGCTTTTTCATATTACAGTTTCAGGTTTTACTGTAAATAATGATAAAAGTAAAATGTTAATGGTATTTCATAATATTTATAATTCCTGGTCCTGGATTGGAGGTCATGCTGATGGAGAAACAGGCCTTTTGTCAGTTGCTCTCCGGGAGGCCAGAGAGGAAACGGGCATTGAACATATTTTTCCAGAAGAAAAAGAAATTATTTCTTTGGATATTTTAACAACAAAGGGACATTGGAAAAAAGGAAATTATATAGCTCCTCATCTCCACTTTAATATTACTTATCTTTTAACCGGCGACGAGAGAGATGCTATTCGGCCAAAAGAGGATGAAAATAAAGCGGTCGGATGGATTTTAATGGAGGATATAGAAAATAGGGTAACGGAACCAGAGATGCTATTGGTGTATAAAAAGCTTTTACAGCGTATTTAAGATTTTTATATTGTACTAGAACGTTTACTTTAGAATGTATTTGTCATAGTTTAAGAAATGAGGAATTATAATGAGGACAATTCACACAGATGAAATTATTAATAATATAAAGGAAATGTGCATAGAGGCCAATCTTTATTTGAGCGATGATGTAGAAAAAGCCTGTCTGCATGCGAAGGAGGAAGAAAAATCTCCACTGGGAAGACAAATTTTAGGGCAATTAGAGGAAAATATGAAAATTGCAGGAGAGGAAAAAATTCCTATTTGCCAGGATACAGGAATGACGGTTGTATTTTTAAAAATAGGACAGGATTTACATATTGATGGAGAAAACCTGGAAGTTGCAGTAAATGAAGGAATCCGCCGGGGATATGAAGAGGGCTATCTTAGAAAATCCGTAGTTTCCGACCCGATTCTCAGAGAGAATACAAAGGATAATACGCCCGGTATTATTCATTATGAAATTGTTTCCGGTGAAAAACTGGAAATTACAGTAGCGCCAAAGGGCTTTGGAAGCGAGAACATGAGTCGTATTTATATGCTGAAGCCTTCTGATGGGATAGAGGGAGTTAAAAAAGCGATAGTGGAAACAGTTGCTCTCGCAGGACCAAATGCATGTCCTCCTATGGTGGTTGGCGTCGGTATTGGAGGAAGCTTTGAAAAATGCGCTATTTTAGCTAAAAAAGCATTGACAAGGAATTTGAATCGTTCTTCCTCCCTTCCACATATCGCGAGGCTAGAGCAGGAAGTTTTAGAGGAGATTAATTCATTAGGCATAGGGCCTGCAGGACTGGGAGGAAGTACGACTGCTTTAGGAGTAAATATAGAAACTTATCCAACCCATATTGCAGGGCTTCCAGTAGCTGTTAATATATGCTGCCATGTTAACCGCCATGTAAAAAGAATATTATAGAATGAGGAAGACTATTTTATATCTGTAAAAATTACATTGAAACAGGATGTCGCCGCCAAAAGAGAGCATTTGATTTATTATCCATTGCATGAAAATAAAAACTCTTTAAGGTGCGCTTCTTGCGGCAAATGGTTATATATGCCAGAAAAAGAAAATTTGCAGGTATGTCTTGAATACTGTAAGACGGTAAAAGAAATCCCATTATGTCCTAGCTGCGCATGGGAGCTGGAGGCTGATTTGGAAGATGAGGAGTTTCTTTGGAAGCTGAAAGAAAAACAGAAAGAACATTTTTCAAAAAGGGATTAAAATAAAAATTTGTGGATAAAAGATGCAGAAAAGAGGGATGAATGTGGATAAATATATGAATACGCCTATTACAAAGGAAAAAATAAAGAATTTGGAAGCAGGAGATTATGTTTATATTACAGGAACTATTTATACAGCCAGAGACGCCGCTCATAAAAGAATGGCCGAAGCTCTGGAAAAGGGAGAGCACCTTCCTTTTGAAATAAAAGATGAAATTATTTATTATCTGGGTCCGACTCCCGCCAGAGAGGGACAGGCGATAGGTTCTGCAGGGCCGACTACCAGCAGCCGTATGGATAAATATACTCCAAGACTTTTAGATATGGGTTTGGCAGGGATGATTGGAAAGGGAAAAAGAAATCAGGAGGTTATAGATTCTATAAAAAATAACACGGCAGTTTATTTTGCAGCGGTAGGAGGAGCAGGAGCTTTACTTTCTAAGTGCATTAAAGAAGCGGAAGTAATTGCTTATGAGGATTTAGGAACAGAAGCAATTAGAAAATTGGAGGTAGAAAAACTTCCTGTTATTGTAGTAATCGATGCAAAAGGAAACAATCTATATGAAACAGCAATAGAGGAATATAAAAAGTAATGGTATTATCCTACTATATATGGAAAAAAAATAATTTGCATCACAAGACTTTGTGGAATTGTATAAATTATATAAAAAATTTAAAAAATTAAAAGAAAAAGGGTTGACAAGCCTTTTTTCTTTTGCTATACTAAATCATGCATTTGATACATTATAAAAATAAGCAACAAAATAAAGAACGTTAAGTTCAGCATTTGGAGAAATACTCAAGAGGCTGAAGAGGCGCCCCTGCTAAGGGTGTAGGTCGTTTACGCGGCGCGAGGGTTCAAATCCCTCTTTCTCCGTCTTATTTTTATAAGAATTACATTTCTTTTAAGTTGATAAAAATACTTGAAAAAATAATTTAAAAAAAGTGTTGACAAAGACTTGAAGATATGATATAGTATTAAACGTTGACGCTGAGTACAGCAAAACAAAGAAAATAAAGTTAGAACATTGATAATTAAACAGTGAAACAACCCTGAAAATTCTAAGAAGAAAATTCAGAGAACGCGTCTTAGAGAAATCTAAGGCGGACCTAAAAAACAGAAATCAAGGATAAATTAGCCAAGCTAAAACCTGATGGATAAACTTAAATTTGAGAGTTTGATCCTGGCTCAGGATGAACGCTGGCGGCGTGCTTAACACATGCAAGTCGAACGA
>CATKYY010000095.1 GCA_949841225.1 uncultured Acetivibrio sp. | reverse complement strand
CTGTCTGCTCCCAGCCTTTCTTCTATCAAATCCTCCTGCTTTTTCAAAGCATCTGGAAACATTCTGGTTATTTTTCCAATCAGATAAGAAGGCTTTCTCTCCTTCCCATCCTCCCCTGTAAAAGCATAAGTCAGATAAAGGTACTTTTCTGCCTTTGTCAGATTTAAGTACAAGTAAAACTGCTCTGTATAAATACTTTCCCGTTTTGTCGGCGCCAGCTCCACCCGGCTTTCCTTTAAAAATTCCCTTTCCATATCTGAAAGAAGTCCGCCGCCCTTTGCCATTTTCGGCACCATACCGTCGTTAACTCCTAAAAAGAACAATGCCTTTATATCCTTCAAACGGGTTCTCTCCATATCTCCTACCACAATCTGGTCAATCCCCGCGGGAATCAAGCCTACTTCAGCCTTAGAAAAGCCGGCCTCTAAAAGCTCTCTGTATTCTCTGAGGCTTACCTTCTCTTCTCCCAAAAGATTTACCGCCTGCTCAAATATCTCGCATACCAGCTGGTAAACCTGTCCATACTCCTTTGCCGCCAAAAGGTTCCCCTGCTCCTCAAATCCCTTCTGATACTCTAAAAGTCTTTCATAGGCTCCAATAGACAGACTGAACTGGTACAGCGCCTCTGTATATTCCCTTACGGTACGGTTTCTTTTAGATACGGTTTTCCACAAAGGCCCCAGTATAGCCATAATCTCCTCTCTTGTTTCATTCAGCCCTTCCAGCTCCTCCTTCGGCTGTTTTTTATAGGTTCTGGTAAAAGGCGCGTTCCATTTTTGATAGCCCCGGATTCCTAAAGCCAGCACATAATTCTCCAGCCTGTCCAGCCTGTCCGCAGGAATATCCAGCATACCGCTTCGCAGGCAGTGGAACATGCTCTCATAATCAAAGCTATTGGAAAACAGCTCCATAATTCCGCTTAAAAGGCGGCAGTAAGGATTTTTCAGTATCTCTCTTTTACTATCCATAAAATATGGTATCTGGTATTTTTTATATTCCTCTTCAATCAGCCGCCCATATCCTTCTAAATCCCCGGTTACTACTGCAATATCCCGGTAACGGAAACCTTTTTCCCGAATCAGATACCATATTTTCTGGACAGTAAACCGCACTTCCTCCCTTGGGCTTTCCAGCCCTCTGACGCGGATATTTTCCTGCTCTTTGGCAAATTCCCTGAAATATGGCCGGAACAGATGCCTCTCCAGAGCCGCCAGCGCCGGTTCCTCTAAAAAACGATACGGCTGCCCGGACGGCGCTTTTACATAAACAGGCTCCATAATCTCTATCCCTGCTTCTCCCGCCAGACGGTATAGCTGCCGTATCGTTTTCTTACTTAAATGAAACAAACGGAAATCTTCTCCTAAACGGCTTATATCCTCTCTTTCATCTATGGTCGCCGTAACATAAACATCCTTCGCCTTGTTAAAAAGCTTTTTCAGCACCAAATACTGAGACGGCGTAAAGCCGGTAAAACCGTCCAGACACACTATACTATCGGAAAGCAGGGCTGAACTCTCTATTACATTATAAAGAGCCTCTAAAATCTCCTCTGCCGTAATGTATTTTTCCCTTATGTATTCTTTAAATGCCTGGCAAACTACAGCAATATCCTGAAGCTTCAAAGACAGCTGAGGCTTATTTTCAGCTGCCTGCAGCATTTCCTCAAGCTCCTTTTCTCCTACGCTGTATTGGAAGAGCTCTGATAAGAGAGACTTCATTTCATCTACAAAACCCGGCTTCCTAAGATTCCCTTTAAAGTAGCGAAGCTCTCCCTTCTTGTTTTCCATTACTTTCCGCAGAATCATAGTTTTTCCTATATCCTCTAAAATCTGCCGTTCCTCTCTGGCTGTTTCCTCAAAAACACGGCAGGCAAGGCGGTGGAAGCTTAAAATATCAATATTCATAATCCCTTTATTTGGATGCATTGCTACAAAATCCTTTTGAGCCGCCATTGTAAACTGCTCTGGTACAATCACCAAGAACTTTTTTTCCGGCTGCATCAAGGACTCTTCAATTACCCGGTTATACAAATAATGGGTTTTTCCCGCCCCAGAGCCTCCCAAAATAAGCCATAAAGCCATAACCTTCTATCTTCCTTTCGTAAAATATTGGTATAAAACTGCCGCCGCCCCCATAAATTGTAATATCATAAGTATTGGAGGTCTTTCTATGTCCAAAACCCGTATCATCATTCTGCAGATGAAAGAAATCATATATACCGGCATTTTTATTGCCCTTGGAATTCTTTTAATACTGCTGTTAATTCTTATGTTCCACCCGGCAAAGGAACAAACCTCCCAAACCTCCCAGGAAGACCCTATTTACCGGGCCGGGGTCTACACAACAGAAATCACCCTGGGACAGACTGTCCTAAGTCTGGAAGCTGCCGTAGATGAAACCCGTATAAAAGGAGCAAGGCTGGTAAATCTAAGCGAAGACGTCGAAACCATGTATCCTTTGCTTTCGCCTTCTCTCGAAGATATTGCCAGCCAGCTTTCCAGCGGTGTTTCAATTGAAAATGTCGTACTGTCTAAAGAAAACCAGTACACCCAGACCTTGCTTTTGTCCGCCTTGCAGGAACTTTTAAATAAAGCGAAGCTGGATTAATCCGGCCTTACCTTATCTAACTGGCCAAGCCAAAGAGCCACGCTGGCATCGCTTGGCATCCGCAAATCTCCTCTTGGCGACAGAGCCACGCTTCCTACTTTCGGGCCGTCCGGTAAGCAGGAACGCTTATACTGCTGGGAAAAAAATCTCCGGTAAAAGGTACACAGCCAGCGATAGACGGTATGCTTATCATACGTCCCGTCAAAGGTTTCTACTGCCATCCGGTATATTTTTTCCGGCTCGTACCCAAACCGCAGCACATAATACAAATAAAAATCATGAAGCTCATAAGGCCCTACAATATCCTCGGTCTTTTGAGCAATTTCTCCCTCCCTTGGAGGAAGAAGCTCCGGGCTTACCGGCGTATCCAAAACATCATACAGGGCTGCCTTTAATGCGTTATTTTCTTCATGTTCTGCATAATAAGCTACCAAATACCGCACCATGGTTTTTGGTACAGAGGCGTTTACCCCATACATAGACATATGGTCTCCATTATAGGTAGCCCAGCCCAGAGCCAGCTCCGACATATCGCCGGTTCCAACTACCATGCCGCCCCAGGCATTGGCTAAATCCATAAGCACCTGGGTTCTCTCCCTTGCCTGAGAATTCTCATATGTCACGTCATGAGCTCCCAAATCATGGCCAATATCCTTAAAGTGAAGCGTTACCGCTTCCTTTACAGGTATTTCCCGGAGAGAGGTTCCCAGCTCCCTGGCGAGAACCAAAGCGTTTTGATAAGTTCGGTCCGTCGTGCCAAAGCACGGCATCGTTACAGCCAGGATACCTTCCCGGTCAAGCCCCAGGGCGTCAAAGGCCCGCACTGTCACTAAAAGCGCCAGGGTAGAGTCAAGTCCTCCTGAAACGCCAAGCACGGCATGTTTGCATCCCATATGCTCCAAACGCTTTTTCAGACCCATTGCCTGCATATTTAAAATAGCGCTGCAGGTTTTATCCCTCAGCTCCTTTTTTTCCGGGATAAAAGGGTTTTTTGCAAATCTTCTGCTAAGCTCCGTCTTTTCTACAGTCCAGGAAAAACCTATTTTCCGGTAATTTCCCGGATCTGCCTGGATATAAGTAGAAATCCGTTGCCTTTCTCCCAATAGCTTATCTAAATCCACCTCGCTGACGGCCATTTCATTTTTAAACTGCTCTGATTCCGCCAAAAGGCTTCCATTTTCAGCAATCATATTGTGAGCGGAAAATACCACGTCCGTTGTAGATTCTCCATCTCCGGCATCCGAATAAACATAGCCGCATACCCCTCTGGCGGACTGGCCTTTCACCAAATCTCTCCGGTAGCCCTCTTTCCCCGCCGCTTCATTACTGGCAGAGAGATTGGCGATTACCGTAGCGCCTGCCATCGCATGATAGCAGGATGGCGGCACCGTTACCCACATGTCCTCACAAATTTCTACTCCCAAAATAAATTCTGGCATTTCCTGGCAGCAAAACAAAAGATTTGTGCCGACGGGCACGCTCTCGCCCCCCAGATCAATTTCCCTTACTTTGGAAAATCCGGGATAAAAATGCCTTGCCTCATAAAATTCAGAGTAATTTGGAATCGCCGTTTTAGGCACCATTCCCAAAACCTTCCCTCTATGAAGTACCGCGCCCATATTATAAAGTTTCCCATCTATTAAAAAAGGCAGGCCGACAACTGCCAAAAGCTCTTTATTTTCTGTAGCCTCAGCTATTTTCAACAGTTCCTCTTTCGCACTCCTTAAAAGTACGTTTTGTAAAAATAAATCTCCGCAGGTATAACCGGTAATACAAAGCTCGGGAAACACAAGAAGGCGGATTTTTGCTTTTTCTCCTTCTTCAATCAGTTTTATAATTTCCTTTCGGTTATGTTGGCAATCTGCTACCTTTATTTTCGGCGTTACCGCGCCCACTTTTACAAATCCCTGCCTCATGGTCTTTCTTAACTCCATTCCTGTATATTTTATTTCAGAAAAAGGCAGCTTTTACAAGCTGCCTTCATCATCTTTTGTAAAGCCCCAAAATGCCGGTTCCTGAATTTTGACTCCTAGCCCAAGCTAGGTGGGTTACCGCACATAAGCACTCTGTCTTCCACTGCATACGGAGGCCTGACATACTCTTATTGATATAGGTGTCCCGATTCAAAAAATGTAGGTTCAAAATGTCAGGAATTATCGCACATCCCAGGAATCTTTCTGAAACTAGTATACCACTATTTTTCTATTTTATCAAGAATTTATTCACAAAGCTTTCTAAATTCATCTGCTACAAACTGTACCTGAGTACCTACAATTACCTGTACGCTGTTTTTGCCTGGACGAATCACGCCCGCCACGC
The DNA here is from genome assembly GCA_949841225.1 of uncultured Acetivibrio sp. GTDB lineage: Bacteria > Bacillota > Clostridia > Lachnospirales > Lachnospiraceae > Velocimicrobium. The sequence goes on along the minus strand of CATKYY010000095.1, from coordinate 3,989 downwards.
CTGCAGATTTAATCTTCTTTTCATTTATCTTTGTATAATCAACAATTTCCAAACGTAAACGGGTTACGCAGTTATCAATAGAAGTAACGTTTTCTTTTCCGCCGATTCCCTCTAAAATAACGGAAGCTACCGCAGTATAATCATTATTCGCCAGAGTTGCTTTCATTTCTTCATCATTTACATCGTCATCCTCGCGTCCCGGCGTCTTTAAATTAAATTTCACAATCAGGAAACGGAACAGTACATAATAAATTGCAAAGAATACAGCGCCCTGTAATAAAAGCATCCAAGGCTGTTTTGCCATTGGCATCCTTAAACTTAAAACAAAATCAACAAAACCTGCTGAGAAGCCAAAACCTGCGATCCACTGCATTGCTGCTGAAATAGCTACAGAAATACCGGTTAAAACTGCATGCACTGCATAAAGGCCCGGTGCAAGGAACATAAAAGAGAATTCCAAAGGCTCTGTAACTCCAGTAAAGAATGCTGAAAATGCTGCTGCTAAAAGTAAGCTGGAAGCAACCTTCTTTTTATTGTCCTTTGCTGTATGGTACATAGCAAGGGCTGCGCCTGGAAGACCAAACATCATAACAGGGAAGAATCCGGCCTGGTACATACCTACCGTATAATTTCCTATCACGCCATTACATGCCAACAGCTCTTCTGTAGGACCCCAGAAATTACCAATATCATTGATATTAGCCAAATCCTGCCAGAATACCTGGTTTAACGCATGGTGAAGACCAGTAGGTATTAAAAGACGGTTAAAGAACGCATAAATACCAGCTCCCGCAGGCCCTAAATCCTTAATAGAAATACCAAATGCTACCAGTGCATCATAAATAATCGGCCATACAAAGAAGAATACAACAGAAACCCCTAACATAGCTACAGATGTAACAATCGGCACGCAGCGCTTTCCACTGAAAAATGCCAAAAACTGAGGCAGCTTCGTATCGCTGAACTTGTTATAGCAAGCAGCCGCTACCAAACCGGAAACAATACCGGTAAAAGCATTTACAATTTTTCCAAAAGCGCCAGGAACCTCTTCTACCGGAACTCCCTTTAACATAGCGACAGTCCCGCTGGAAAGCATTGTAGTAATTACCAGGAAAGCTACCAAACCGGCAAGAGCCGCCGCGCCGTCGTTTTTCTTCGCCATACCGATCGCCACGCCTACTGCAAACAACCATGGAAGGTTATCAACAATAGCGCCTCCCGCTTTGATCAGGAATGCCGCTACCGCGCTGTTAGCTCCCCAGCCAGTCGGGTCAATCCAATACCCAACGCCCATTAAAATCGCAGCCGCCGGCAATACCGCTACAGGCAGCATTAAGGATTTACCTAGTTTTTGAAGATATTTCATCATAAAAATACCTCCTCCTTTCATTTTCCTACTTTTATTCTTTAGGGGACAATTCCCTCTAAATTCTTTTTCAGCCCTATTTATCCAGCTCTATTACTGTATCCAGCGGATTTACCTCTTTTCCAGTGAATGTCTCTATCTCCTTGTAATCCGCGGAATTACAAATAATTACCGGACTTATTATCTGATAACCGGCCTGTTCTATTTTGTCCGCCGCAAACTCCACTAAAACATCTCCCGCCTTTACCTTATCGCCCTGGGAAACCTTTACATCAAAATGCTCCCCCCTTAGATTTACGGTATCCAGCCCAATGTGGATTAACAGCTCCGCTCCCTGCTCTGAAACAAGAGAAATCGCATGCTTTGTATCAAACACAAGCGTTATTTCCCCATTGCACGGCGCCACGGCGCGCCCCTCCTCTGGACAGATCGCCACGCCCTTTCCCAATATTTCCTGAGCGAACGCTTCGTCCGGCACTTCGGAAAGAGGAATCACTTTTCCCTTTATTGGCGCCCCAATAATCTCTTTCCTCTTCTCCTCTTTCTTTTCTTCTTTCTTTCCAAATAACCCTTTTAATCCTGCCAGCATAATTTCCTCTTCCTTTCTTTTAATCCTCCCCCAATGTATCTCTCATTCGTCTTACATGAATTGCTAAATACATCAGCTCCTCCGTTGTCACTGTATAGTTATATTTTTCTTTCACAAACTCGCCAATTTTACAGCTACATGCGTATTCCTCTGGATATTTTTCCTGTATCATAGAAATAAACTCTTGATCCATGCTGCTCAACAGCTCTCCCTTTAATATACGTTTGCATAAAAACTTTATATGGCTAACGAAACGGCTGTAATGGATACTTTCCTCATCTATTTCCATAAGAAAGCTTTCCTTCACTACATCCAGAATTTCATGTATCATTGTAGTAATCCGCATAGTTTCGCTAATTCCCGTATTGTATTCTGCATTAACAATATGCAGGGCGATGGATGCCGCTTCATCTTCCTTAAATTGAATGCCGGTCCGTTGTGCAATCAGCTTTACCGCATAATCTCCAATCAAATATTCACTTTTATAAAACTGCTTAATTTCCCAAAATAAGGGATTGGAATAAAACTGATTTTTCTGATACTGTTTAATAGCAAAGCTGATATGGTCTGTCAAAGTAACATAAATCCCCTCATTCAGGGACTTGCCGCAAATATCTTTCGCATATTCGATGATTTCCACCGCCAGGCGCATATGCTCTACTGGAAGATTTTTTAAAAGGTCCTTAAATTTTTTCGTCAGTTCGGAATCCTCTATGTAAAAAAGCTTCTCTATCCCTTTTTGAGGAACCGGATCTCCTGCTCTGTTCCGAAAACCAATGCCCTTTCCCATAACAACCATTTCTTTGCCTTGTTCATCTACCGCACTTACGAAATTGTTATTAATTACCTTTACGATTTTCATAAACGCCTCCCAAACTGCTGCACCCTTTAACCCCTTTTCTTACGTTTTCTCCTTTTTTGCACAAAAAAAGACTCAATTCTAAATCACCGATTACAGATGATTTCAGAATCCAGTCTCGCCTGCTTTACCAGTAACGCCCCTACTGTTTAATGTTTTGTACAATTTGCCTAAAGCTTATGTATGTATTATATCTCTCATTAGATAAAATGTCAAGATTTTTTTCTTGTATTTTCAAATAATTTTCCGTATACTAATATTAGGGATTTTTGGCCTTTATGCCGTAACTGATTTTTAGGAACAGATAATAATTGATACTTTGATTTTCAATCTTGTACTTTTTAATAAGGAGTGAGTATTTTATGAAGGGCATTATTTTAGCCGGCGGATCTGGAACCCGCCTCTATCCTTTAACCAAAGCAGTTTCTAAACAAATTCTTCCAGTTTATGATAAACCAATGATTTATTACCCTTTGTCCGTCCTTATGCTCTCTGGTATCCGGGAAATCCTCATTATCTCTACTCCAAGGGATTTGCCAGTTTTTCAAGAGCTTTTGGGCGACGGCGGCCAACTGGGGCTTTCCATCTCCTATGCCATCCAGGAAAAACCAAACGGACTGGCAGAAGCTTTCTTAATTGGCGAAGCCTTTATTGGTACAGATCAGGTAGCTCTGGTGCTGGGCGACAATATCTTCTATGGCAGAAGTTTTTCCAATACCTTGAAACGCGCTTCTTCTCAAAAAGATGGAGCTACCATTTTCGGTTATTTCGTCCGGGATCCAAGAGCTTACGGCGTTGTAGAATTTGACTCTGACGGAAATGCTATCAGCATTGAAGAAAAACCAGAGCGCCCAAAATCAAAATATGCCGTTCCAGGCCTATATTTCTATGATAACCAGGTAATAGAAATCGCAAAATCTATTACTCCATCCCCGCGGGGCGAGCTGGAAATCACCTCTGTCAACAATGAATACCTAAAGCAGGGCCGTCTAAAGGTAGAAGCTATGGGCCGCGGCATGGCATGGCTGGACACTGGAAGCCACGACTCTCTTTTAGAAGCTTCCAATTTCGTTGCCTCTATTCAAAAACGGCAGGGACTTTATATCTCATGCATCGAAGAAATCGCCTACGCCCAGGGATTTATCTCAAAAGAGCAGCTCCTTTGCCTGGCGGAG
>CATKYY010000094.1 GCA_949841225.1 uncultured Acetivibrio sp. | reverse complement strand
TGGCGGTTCGATCTTAAACATTCTGGAGATGTCGGAGTTTAACCATCAGGTACAGGTTACAAGAGGAGTGTTGGCGGAGGAATGTACACAGATGCTGACGACTTTTTTTAAGGAACTCCGGGTGCGGAATAAGCTGGAAAAAGAAAAAAGAAAAGCAAGAAGCAGTTGAGAAGAGAAGGAAAAAGGACTATAATAGAACGTGAGGTTAGGCAGAAACATAAGACAGTGATGATGTAAGGAGGATTCAGGATGAAGAGAATTGGTATGTTAACCAGCGGAGGAGACTGTCAGGCATTGAATGCGGCGATGCGGGGCGTGGTGAAATGTCTGTCCTGCAGTGGAGAGGATGTTGAGATTTACGGTTTTTTGGATGGATACAAAAAAATTAGGCTTTGGCCTTATGCGGTTGCCTCTGTTAGATCCAACAGATAATAAAAGGGTGGACCAAGAAGCGGTATGTAAGATGGCGGTCAGGTATATGGAGGCGGGCTTCTGTTATTTTGATACGGCGCTGCCTTACCATGGCGGCGGAAATAGCGAGATCGCGTTTCGGGAGTGCGTGGCGAAGCGTTATCCCCGCGAGGCTTATACGATTACGGATAAATTAAGTTTTTTTATTGTCCAAAAGGCGGAAGAGCTGGAGGATTTTTTTGCCGGACAGCTGGAGCGGTGCGGCGTAGAGTATTTTGATTATTATCTGCTGCACGCCATGAATAAGGACTATCTTGCTTTGGCGGAGGAGATTGGCGCTTTTGATTTTGTTGAGAAAAAGAAGGCGGAAGGAAAAATTAAGCATATTGGTTTTTCTTTCCATGATACGGCGGAGGTTTTGGACGAGCTTTTAGAAAGGCATCCAGAAATGGAGTACGTCCAGCTCCAGATTAATTATGTTGATTGGGAAAATCTAGAGGTACAGTCCCGGAAATGCTATGAGGCGGCTGTGAAGCATAAAAAACAGGTAATTGTTATGGAGCCGGTCAAGGGCGGATTGCTGGCGAATGTACCGGAGGAGGTAAAGAAGCTGTTAGGGGCCGCCGCCCCAGGTATGTCGGAGGCTTCGTGGGCGGTTCGGTACGCGGCTTCTTTGGAAAATGTAGTAATGGTACTGTCCGGCATGAGCAGCTTGGAGCAAATGGAAAATAATATTTCTTATATGGAGGATTTTAAGCCGTTGACAGAGGAGGAGAAACGGCTTGTGGAAAAGGCGGCGGAAATGATTCTTTCCAGAGAAAGCATAGCCTGTACAGGCTGCCGCTATTGCGTGGACGGCTGCCCGAAAAAGATTGGAATACCGGATTATTTTAAACTGATGAATGAAATCAGTAAATTTGGCGAGCCGCAGGTTGTCCATTCCAGAAGGGATTATGCTAATTACATAAATAAGAAAGGCATGGGAAAGGCTTCGGACTGTATTGCATGCAGGCAATGCGAGGCGCATTGTCCGCAGCATCTGCCAATTATAGATTATTTGAAGGATACGGCCAAAATGCTGGAGGATGTATAAATTTATGAAAATGAATTTTTTAGAAATGAATTACAAAAGGATGTGGTAAGGTGAGAAAAATATCGGAGCAATCTATTACGGTTCTTGGGCCGAATGCCGCTGCTGTTAGTAATGGAAGGAAGATTTCCCAAAAGGGCGGCTTTGTGAAACGCTTCCGCTCGGAGGACGATACCTTTTATATGGGGGAATGCAAAGGAAGCGGCAAGTCCAATTATATAACATCAGCGGATTTTATTGAGGAAGGAAATCCGGTTTTTCGCTGTTCCTGTCCAAGCAGGCAGTTTCCCTGCAAGCATAGCCTGGCTCTCTTATTTGAGATAAGCCAGGAAAAGGAATTCGAGCTGTGCGAGATACCGGAGGATATTTTAAAGAAGCGGCAGAAAAAGGAAGCCCGCGCTGCAAAGTCCGCCGGAGAAAAAAAGGAGGGCAGGCCGAAAGTAAATAAGGCCGCCCGTACAAAGAAAATTAAAAAGCAGCTGGAGGGGTTAAGGCTGACAGAAGAAATGATGGGAAGTCTTTTGCAGGCAGGGCTGGGAACGATGGGCGGCAGTTCCATAAAAACCTATCGGGACCTGGCGAAACAGTTGGGGGATTATTACCTGGCGGGGCCGCAGCTTTATGTTAATCGACTGATTCTGGAAATAGAGGCATTTCAGAAGGATGGGGAAAACTTCCATTATAAAGAGGCGATTCATATCCTGGTTCAGCTAAGGGCTCTGGTAAAGAAGGCGGACGCTTATTTGAAGGAAAAGCTGGATAAGGAAGAGGTTGGAGATGATGAAAGCTTTTTGTACGAGGAGCTGGGAGGTATTTGGAAGTTAGACCAGCTAAAGGCTCTGGGATTAAAAAAGGAAAATGCGCGCCTATTGCAATTATCCTTTCAGGTTGTTTATGACGAAGCCAGAAAAGAGTTTATTGATACTGGCTGGTGGGCGGATGTAGAAACAGGGGAGGTTTCCGTTTCCCGCAATTACCGTCCAATAAAGGCAATGAAATACATAAAGCAGGAGGATACGGTTTTTGAGTCGGCTTTGATTCCTGCGCTGGCTTATTATCCAGGGGAAGGAAACCGCCGGATTCGCTGGGAGGGGGCAGAATACAGTCCAGTAACGGAAGAACAGCTTGCTAATCTGCTGGAACATGCCCATAAAAGCCTTCCGGCGGCAGTAAAGCTGGTAAAAAATCAGATAAAAAATACTCTTTCGGATAATTTTGTAGCGCAGCTTTTTTCCTTTGGAAGAATAGGAAGGATAGGAGAGGACTATGTGATGGAGGATTTAGAAGGAAATACCATTCTTTTAGAGGATATGCCGGGAATGGAAGGTACGGTGGGCCGGCTTTCTATGCTGGAGCCTTCTTTATTGGAAGGCCGGACGGTATTGGGAGCGTTTTTCTATGAGGAAGAAAAACGGCGTATTTGCGTGCAGCCTTACAGTATTTTGTCAAATGAGAAAATTGTCCGTTTATTATATTAGAATGTATTGGAAATGAGGTAAACGTATGAATTTTAATCCGCTTTATGAATTAAAGGAACGATTGGAATCCAGTGTAATCGCAGGGACTTCTCTTATTTCAGAGGATTTCCGTCTTGCTCGCGGGATAGAACAGATGGAGCCTCTTTCTAAGGTATCGCCTGTTTTTGATAAAATCTATAAATCAGCCCGGGGGCTTCTTTCCGAGGATTGCACAGAGAAAGGAGGAAGGCTTTTAGATGTTCTTGCTCTTGTAGATGCGGTGCTTGCGACGCAAGCGGCTGTTGGCGTGGAAGGGGAGGTGGAACCCCTTGAGGGCTTTGGAGAAGCGTCGTATTCTAATGCTCCATACAGCCTGCTCGCTCCTTTGCTGGAGGCGCTGACTACGACGGGGAACGGTCATTACAGCCTGGTAGTAGATACGCATGATACAAATCCAGAGATATTTTCGGATTACCGGGTAAAGGAAGCCATGATAGCCGGATTAGGCTCTGGCTATACGGAGCTTGCAGAACGGCTAGAGGAATGGCTTATCAAAGAGGACGCTTCCTTGCTTCCGGTTTTGAAAAGAGGGTTTGACCCGAAAGGGAAAAAGGAGATGGTCCGGCGTGTTCACGTAGTGGAAGGGATAGCTGGCGCAGGGGAAAACGGCTGGTATTTATCCTTGCTGGAGCAGGCGGAAAAGGAGGTTCGCGAGGCGGCGATTTATGCGCTGCGCCACAGCCCGGAAAATTGCCAGCTTTTAATAGGGCTTACAAAAACAGAAAAGGGAAACTGTAAAAAGGCGGCTATGTGGGCGCTGTCTAAAATGGAAAACAAGGAGAGCCGGGAGTTTTGGGAAAAGCAGATAAAGAAGAAGCCAGCGGCAACAGCGAGGTATCTGACGCTTTCTACGGATGATGCTATTTCTGATTTAGTAGCTAACGCTATGTCCAGTATATTGGACGAGTTAAAAGCGCGGGCAGACAGCGCGGATGTTTTATTGTCTAATGAAGAATATGGAAGGCTTGGAGCCTTATTTGATGCTATGATGGGAAAAGCTTCTTCTAAGATGCTGGACATATACCGCAGGATGGCGGCAGAGTCTTTTTTAGATAGTTTGAAGGATGAAAAAGGAAAGCCGGCAGAGTTTGAAGATAGTCGTACTACAGATAAAAGGAAAACAGCGTCCGTGTCCCATTATGTTGCCGGGGTGATTTTGGATTCTATGATATGGAGTATGGATAGGCGGCTGTTTTCCTTGGCTGGGGAGCTGTATCAAAGGTACGGAAGCCTGTATTTAAAACCAGCGCTGGCGGCGGCGCTGCTTACAAAGCCGAAGGAAGAGGCCTATAAGGAGTTTTCTGGTTTGCTTGGAAAGGAAAGGGAGCAACAGGAGCTGGAGCGGTTGGAGCTTGCGGATACGTTTGCCAGGGTTGTATGGAATAACAAAGAGCAGGTTTATGAGTTTTTTGGACGCTGTTATGATGGATTCAGGGGAAGGATGGACTATGTGCAAAGAGAGCTTTATGGGAGCTTGGATGTGCGCTGGTTTGAATTGCTGACAAATGAGAAATTAAAGAAGAGCGGCGCCTTCCATACCTATGAGTATGGGCAGCGGCTGGCTTATTATGGTATTTATGCTTATTATGGAGCCCGGACGGATTGGGACGGGGTGCTGGAGGGGCTGATTTGCCCGTCTGACCCGGAAATTTGCAGGATTTTGGGAGATTATTTCTATAAACGCGCCTTTATCGCTACGGCTTCAGGAAATGACAGACGGTACTATGCAACGCTTAAGCTGTGCGGTTTTATGGAGGGAAAGGGGCTTGTAGTAAGGAGTATAGGAAAGCGTAAGACCCAGTATTGGGTGATGGAGGATATGATAAAGGAGGCGCCAATGCCTCCAAAGGATAAGCTTTTGGAGCTGAAGGAAATCAAGGAGCTTGTAGAGGCTAAAAAAATCAGCGTTACAGGCTGGAACGAGGAACGGTATCAGGAATTATATGGCAAAATAGCAATCGAAGCGCAAGGAGCTTGTGCAGAAATGGAGTAAAAAATGGCGATAAAGACAGAACTGCAGCGTCTGCCTGCAGAGCAGATGTTTCAGAAAGAAATAGACGCGTTGATTAAGGCGGAAACGGACCCGGTTCCTACGGGGTGGAAGATGTCCCCTAAATCGGTTTTGACCTACATAACTGGAGGAAAGGCCGGCAGGACGGCGATTACCCCGAAGTATATCGGACATAAGCGTTTGGTGGAAATAGCGATTGCAACGCTGGTAACAGACCGGGCTCTTTTGCTGATTGGAGAGCCGGGAACAGCAAAGTCCTGGCTGTCGGAGCATTTGACGGCGGCGATTAATGGGGATTCGACAAAGGTAATACAGGGAACAGCGGGAACTACCGAGGAACAAATCCGGTATTCCTGGAATTACGCTATGCTGATTTCCCAGGGGCCTTCCCCGGAAGCTATGCTGAAAAGCCCGGTATACCACGCTATGGAAACGGGAACTATTGCAAGGCTGGAAGAAATATCCAGGTGCGCCTCCGAGGTGCAGGACGCCTTAATTTCTATTTTGTCTGAAAAAAGGATTTCTGTGCCGGAGCTTGGTATGGAGGTTCCGGCAAAGAAGGGATTTTCTGTGATTGCAACGGCTAATACCAGAGATAAAGGCGTAAACGAGATGTCGGCGGCTTTAAAAAGGCGTTTTAATATTGTGGTGCTTCCGGCGCCGGCAGATTTGGAATCAGAAATGCATATTGTAAAAACCCGGGTGGCGCAGCTTTCAGAAAATCTGGAGCTGAATGCGAAGCTGCCGGAGGATGAGGTAATTGAAAAGGTATGTACGATTTTCAGGGAATTGCGACTTGGCGCTACCTTAGATGGAAAACAAAAGCTGAAGCCGACCACCGGAGTGCTTTCTACCGCGGAAGCTATTTCTTTGTTGGCAAACAGTATGGCTCTTGCAGGAAGCTTTGGAAACGGCAAGATTACGGATTATGATTTGGCTGCCGGGCTTCAAGGAGCTGTAGTAAAGGATGAGGAAAAGGATAGCCTGGCATGGAAGGAATATTTGGAGAATATCCTGAAAAAACGAGGTTTAAGGTGGTCCGGGCTGTATAAAGAGTGTAAGGAGCTGAATGAATGATGGATGAGATTGCAGGGATGCAGGACAGGGAGCAGCCTGTCATCTTTGGCATCCGCCATTTGTCTCCGGCAGGGGCCTGGTATTTGAGAAAGCTTTTAGACGAGGTTATGCCGCAGCTGGTTTTGATAGAAGGCCCCAGCGATTTTACAGAGGAGCTTTCCCATCTGACAGGCAGCGGCGCAAAACCGCCGGTTGCTATTATGGCTTATACTAATGAAACGCCGATTCGGACCATATTGTATCCTTTTGCAGAGTATTCCCCAGAATATCAGGCAATCCTTTGGGCTTTTGAAAATCGTAGGGAATATCGTTTTATTGACCTGCCCTCCAGTACCTTTCTGGCTTTTTCCGGTATGGAGGAAAAGAGAGAGGATGCCGGGGAAGAGGAAAGAATGTCTGTGTACCGCAGACTGGACGAGCTTTCCGGCGAGGGTTCCCATGAAACCTTTTGGGAGAGGACAATGGAGCATTTTAGCGAAGGACATGGGTATTTTTTGGGAGCGCAGGCCTTTGGAAGGAACCTTCGCAGCCTGACAGAAGGCAGGGAAAGCGACTATGCAGAGACGGTTGTACGGGAAGCTTATATGAAACGAAAGATTCAGGAAGCCATAAATTCCGGCATTGGGCCGGAGAAAATTGTAGTAGTGACAGGGGCGTACCATGTAGAGGGATTAAGGGGCTTGGCAGCAGGATTAAGCGACGAGGAATTAGAGCAGCTTCCTTCGGTTGAGGTTCAGAAAACGCTGATGCCATATTCCTATTACCGGCTTTCCTCCCGCTCCGGCTACGGCGCCGGGAATAAAGCGCCGGCCTACTATGAACTTTTATGGGAAGGCTTCCAAAGAGAGGAAGCAGACTATGGCGCCCGCAGCTATTTGTCGCGGCTTGCCGCCTGGCAGCGGCAGAATGGAAATATGGTTTCCTCGGCGGAAGTGATTGAAGCAGTGAGGCTTTCGTTTTCCCTTGCCAGGCTCCACGGTTATGAAATACCTGCTTTGCGGGATTTAAGGGATGCGGCCGTTACTTGCATGGGGCATGGAAGCTTTGGGGAAATTGCCCAGGCTGTTGCGGATACGGAAATCGGAACGGCGATTGGCAGCCTTCCCCAGGGAGTCAGCCGGACTTCGATTCAGAATGATTTTTACCGTTCTTTAGATGAACTGAATTTGAAACGGTATTTTTCTGTGACAGCAGATGATTTGCATCTGGATCTTAGGGAAAAATTGACGGTGAAGTCTAAGAAATCAGCGTTTTTAGATTTAGAGAGGTCTTTTTTCCTGCATCGGCTGCGGGTGCTGGGAATTTCCTTTGTAAGCTGGCGGCAGGTACAGCAGGAGAAGGCTACCTGGGCGGAGCATTGGGTACTGCGTTGGACGCCGGAGGCGGAAATTGAAATTGTAGAAGCGCAGCTAAAGGGAGATACCGTGCTTTTGGCGGCTTCTTTCCAGATGAAGGAGGCGGCGGAGAGGGAAGAGAGTATTGCCGCTGTTGCAAAGATTATTGAGGAATCTTTTTTATGCGGGATGCCGGATACTGTTCGCTATGCTACGGCTGTCCTGCAAAAAATCGCTGTAGAGGCGGCCGCTGTAGAGGAAATTGCAAAAACGGTCCACAGCTTATCCATTGTAATACAATATGGGAGTATCAGGAAGATTTCCAGCGAAGCCCTGATTTCTGTGCTGGAACAGCTTTTCCTTCGCGCCTGCCTGCTTTTGCCAGGGAGCTGCGTTTGTGATGACAATGCCTCCAGGGAAATAATACAGGGGATTGGACTTTTGAATGAGGCGCAGCTGCATCATGAGTGTTTGCCGGAAGAGGGCTGGCTTTTGGTGATGGCGGAAATTGCGGAAAGAGACGATTTGAACACAAAAATTTCCGGTTATGCGGCGGCAATTTTACTGGAGAGAGGAAAGCTTACGAATGAAGAGCTGGAGCGAAAGGTAGAAAGAAGGCTTTCTAAGGGAGTTCCGGCAGATTTGGGAGCCGGGTGGTTTGAAGGGCTTTCGATGAAGAACCGGTACGCCCTGATTACCCGTATGAGCCTTTGGGAGAGTCTGGACCATTATCTGGATACGCTAGATGATGAGGAATTTAAACGGGCGCTTTTATTTTTGCGCCGTACTTTTGCAGATTTTACAGCAAAGGAAAAAAGCGATATTGCAGAAAATCTTGGAGAGCTATGGCAGTTAAATCCTCAGCAAGTTAGCGAAACGGCCAACGGCCCTCTTACCAAAGAAGCGCAGGAAATGCTGGAAGAGTTAGAGGATTTTGATTTTGAAGATATATAAAATGAAGCGCGCAAGACGGCGCAGGAATGGAGCGAGATATGGATGAAATAGAGCGGATGAAACGCTGGCGTCTGATTCTTGGCGCGGAGAGCAATGAGCGTTTTACTTCCATGGACAAAAATGGAGGGTTTTCTTTGTCGGGAGAGCAGGATTTAATGGACCAGGCTTTGGCTGCTATTTATAACCGGAGCGAAGCGGGAGGCTTTGTTTCCGGGAAGGGAGCCGGAAGAGGACCTTCCAATCCTCAAATTACCAGATGGCTGGGGGATGTGCGCGCCTTATTTGAAAAGGATCTGGTTATGGTTATACAGTCCGATGCCATAGAGCGGTGCGGACTTAGCCAGATGCTTTTTGAACCGGAGCTTTTGGAGAATATAGAGCCGGATATTCATCTGGCTTCTACAATACTTATGCTGAAGGATCAGATTCCAAAACGCTCCAAGGAGAGCGTGCGCGCTTTTATTGCAAAGATTGTAGAGGAGATTAATAAGCTGTTGGAGGCGGATATACGCCGGGCGGTTACCTCGGCTATTAACCGCAGGCTGCATTCTCCCATACCGTCAGCGGCGGCTATGGATTTTCCTTTGACCATTCGCAGGAACCTGAAAAATTATAATCCAGAGCTTGGAACAATTATACCAGAGCATTTTTGTCCAT
>CATKYY010000093.1 GCA_949841225.1 uncultured Acetivibrio sp. | reverse complement strand
GATGTGGAGAGCGTTTTGTCCAAGCTTTTAGCAGCCGCGGACAATGATGTGGAAAAGGCGGAACGGGGAATTATCTTTATTGATGAAATTGACAAGATAGCAAAAAAGAAAAGCGCCACCAGCCGGGACGTTAGCGGCGAATCTGTACAGCAGGGACTTTTAAAGCTTTTGGAGGGAGCCGATGTAGAGGTTCCGGTAGGGGCTACCAGCAAAAACGCTATGGTGCCGATGACGACCGTTAACACCAGAAATATCCTTTTTATTTGCGGCGGAGCTTTCCCGGAGCTGGAAAAGGTAATTAAGGCGAGGCTGAATAAAACGGCGTCCATCGGCTTTAATGCGGATTTAAAGGATAAGTATGATAAGGACCCGGATATTCTTAAAAAGGTTACAGTAGAGGATTTGCGGGAATTCGGTATGATTCCAGAGTTTTTGGGCCGTCTTCCGGTTCTTTTTACGTTGGGAAGCCTGTCTAAGGAAATGCTGATGGAGATTTTGGAGGAGCCTAAAAATGCAATTTTAAAACAGTACGCAAAGCTTTTGGCATTGGATGAGGTCGACTTAAAGTTTGATGCGGGAGCCATTGAAGCTATCGCGGAAAAGGCTTTGGAGAAAAAAACCGGAGCCAGAGCTCTTCGGGCCATTATTGAAGAATTTATGCTGGATATTATGTATGAGATTCCAAAGGACGATGCTATTGGCAGAGTAACAATTACAAGAGAATATATAGAAGGGATTGGCGCGCCGCGGATTGAAATGCGTGGCGTGGCGGCTCTTCCAGGATAAAAAATAAAGAGGCAGGTTTGTGCCGGCGCTGTATTCACAAACCTGCAATGCATAAAAGGCAGCGCAGAAAAGAGGTTAATTATGTACAAGATTAATGATAATTATTTAAAATTACAGGGAAGCTATTTATTTTCTACGATCGGGAAAAAGGTAGCGGAGTATTCTTTAGCAAATCCAGAGAAAAGCATTATACGCCTGGGGATTGGCGATGTAACCCAGCCGCTGGCTCCGGCGATTATAGAGGCTCTTCATAGCGCGGTAGATGAAATGGGGAAGGCGGAAACCTTTCGCGGTTATGCGCCGGAATTGGGCTATGAATTTTTAAGGAACGCTATTGCAAAAAACGACTATGAGGACAGAGGAGCAGATATTCAGGCGGATGAAATTTTTGTAAGCGACGGAGCGAAGAGCGATTCTGGAAATATCCAGGAAATTTTCAGCCTGGATAACCGTGTGGCAGTATGCGACCCGGTATATCCGGTTTATTTAGACGCCAATGTTATGGCGGGCCGGACCGGGGAGTTTAACAAAGGAACGGAAAGATTTGACAATGTTGTTTATATGCCTTGCCGGGAGGAAAACGGTTTTGTGCCGGAGCTTCCAAAGGAACCGGCGGACTTAATCTATTTATGTTTCCCGAATAATCCGACGGGCTCGGCTATTACAAAGGCGCAGCTGCAGGAATGGGTAGATTATGCAAACCGCACGGGGGCTGTGATTATTTATGATGCGGCATATGAGGCCTATATTTCGGAAGCGGAGGTGCCTCATACGATTTTTGAATGCGAGGGAGCCAGGACCTGCGCCATTGAGTTAAAAAGCTTTTCCAAAAACGCAGGCTTTACTGGAACGCGTCTGGGATATACCGTAATTCCAAAGGATTTAAAATGCGGCGGAGTTTCTCTTCATTCTCTTTGGGCAAGACGGCACGGTACAAAATACAATGGAGCGCCTTATATTATCCAGAAGGCCGGAGAGGCTGTTTATTCTGAGGCAGGCAAGCGTCAGCTAAAGGAGCAGGTTGCATATTATATGAATAATGCAAAGATAATCAAAGAGGGCCTAAAGGAGACGGGCTATACGGTATACGGCGGCGTTAACGCGCCTTATATCTGGCTGAAAACGCCGGATAAGACGACCTCCTGGGAATTCTTTGATTACCTTTTAGAAAGAGCGAATGTGGTAGGAACTCCTGGCTCCGGTTTTGGACCGAGCGGCGAAGGGTATTTCCGTCTGACCGCTTTTGGAAGCTATGAAAATACAGTGGCGGCGATGGAGCGGATTAAGAAACTTTAGAGAAATGAGGCAGACATGACCAGACAGGAATTCAGGGAACTGACAGAAAAGAAAATCGTAGTGCTGGACGGCGCTACAGGCTCTAACTTACAAAAAGCAGGAATGCCGGCGGGAGTATGCCCGGAGAAATGGATACTGGAGCATCCAGAAGCTTTAATCGAGCTTCAGAAGGGGTATATTCTGGCTGGAACAGATATTTTATATGCGCCGACCTTTACCAGCAACCGGATTAAATTGAAAGAGTATGGGCTGGAGGAAAATACCGGGGATATTACCCGCAGGCTGGTAGCCTTGTCAAAAGAAGCGGCTTCTGGTTCTGAAAAGAGGGTTTATATTGCCGGAGATCTGACAATGACGGGAGAGCAGCTTTATCCGGTAGGCAGTCTTAGTTTTGAAGAGCTGGTGGAGGTGTATAAGGAGCAGATAGGCTATTGCCTGGAGGCTTCGGTTGATTTGTTTGTAGTAGAGACGATGATGAGCCTGCAGGAGTGCCGGGCGGCGGTGCTGGCGGTCAAGGAAAGCTGCGGGCTGCCGGTGATGGTAACGCTTACCTTTAATGAGGATGGCAAAACCCTTTACGGAACGGAACCGGAAACGGCGGCTGTAGTAATGGAAGCCATGGGCGTGGATGCCGTGGGAGTAAACTGTTCCCATGGCCCGGAAAAGCTTTGTGAAATCGTCAGGCGGATGGCGGCTTATGCAGGGATTCCTTTGATAGGAAAACCAAACGCCGGACTTCCGCGGCTTCAGGAGGGCGTAACCAGGTACGATATGGGGCCGGAGGAATTTGGAGAAAAGGCTGCGAAGCTGGCGGAGGCCGGGGCTTCTTTCGTAGGAGGCTGCTGCGGGACAACGCCGGAACATATCGCTTGTCTGGCAAAACGAGTGGAAAAGAAAAAACCGCCTCTTTTGGTAAAGAAGAAAAAAAGGGTTTTGACCAATGAACAGAGCGTTCTGGAGATTGATTTGGAGGGAAGCTTTTTTGTCATAGGGGAAAGAATTAATCCTACAGGGAAAAAGGCTCTTCAAGAGGAGCTAAGGCAGGGAAGGCTGGATCTGGTTCTTTCTATGGCAGAGGAGCAAATGGAAGCCGGAGCTGCTGTTTTAGATGTTAATGTGGGAATGAACGGCATTGATGAAAAGAAAATGATGGAACGGTGTATTTACGCCTTAACAAGTCATGGCAGCGCGCCGCTGTCTATTGATTCCAGCTATCCAGAGGTGGTAGAGGCCGCCTTGCGGATTTATCCGGGCCGGGCGCTGATTAATTCTATTTCTTTAGAGACGGGAAAGCTGGAGCGGCTGCTTCCTATGGCAAAGAAGTACGGAGCTATGTTTATTCTCCTGCCTCTTTCGGAAAAGGGGCTGCCTAAATCTCTGGAGGAGAAAAAGGAAATTATTGGAAAGATTATGGACAAGGCTCTGGAGGCCGGGCTTTCCAAGGAAGATATAGTTGTAGACGGGCTGGTAAATACCATTGGCGCAAATAAGCGCGCCGCTTGGGAGGTAATTGATACCATACGTTACTGTAGGGAAAGTCTTTCACTGGCAACGGTATGCGGTTTATCAAATATTTCTTTTGGGTTGCCGGAAAGGCAGTTTGTTAACGCTGCCTTTTTGTCCTTTGCAAGGCTTTCCGGCCTTACTATGGCCATTGCCAACCCGTCCCAGGCTTTGTTTATGAACACGGTGCTGGCGGCGGATTTGCTGCTTAATAAGCCGGAGGCGGCAGAGCGTTATATTAGCCGGGTAACGGCCATGGAGACGGCGAAAACTGTAAAAGGCAATGGCGGTTCGGTTTCCAAAGGTTCCGCCTCTGGGGAAGCAGGCCCAGAGATAAAAGGCATTGCCTGCGGCCAGGCTTATCAGGATGTTTTAAAGGGCCGGAAGGAACGAATCATAGAGGATACCGAAGGCTTGCTGGCGCAGGGGCTTACAGCCTCTGAAATTGTGGATTCGGTATTAATTCCCGCAATTAATGCAACAGGAAAGCTATTTGACCAGCAGATTTATTTTCTGCCGCAGCTGATTGGAAGCGCAGAGGCGATGAAGACGGCGATTGACCATCTGGAGCCGCTTTTGGCGAAAGAGGCGTCGGGGGAGAAAAAAGCTACGATCCTTATGGCTACGGTAGAAGGAGACATTCATGATATTGGGAAAAACCTGGTAGTGCTAATGCTTAAGAATTACGGCTATCATGTGATAGACTTAGGCAAGGATGTTCCGGCTGAGACAATCGTTGAAGCGGCAAAACGGGAGGATGCAGACATTATCGGGCTTTCGGCGCTGATGACTACTACGATGATGCAGATGGAAAGAGTGGTAGAGCTGGCGAAGAAGGAAAAGCTAAGGGCGCAGATTATTATCGGCGGAGCGGTGACTACCCAGGAATTTTCAGAAGAAATTCGCGCGGACGGTTATTCCGGGGATGCAAAAGAGGCCGTGGAGCTGGTAAAACGCCTGTTACAGCGTTAGAGTTTTCTAGAGCGCGTTGGAAAGAAGAGAGGACGATATGGCAGTATTGGATTTGATTATTCCGGTTTATAAGCCAGATAAAAAATTTCATATTCTGATGAAACGAATCAGGAAACAAAAAAAAGCGCCCGACCATATTTTTTTGATGCATACGGCGGTAGAGCCCTTTAAAGAAGAGCTTCAGCAAAAATACGGCGGCTGGCCTAATGTATCGATTTTAGAGCTTACCCCGGAGGAATTTGACCATGGCGGTACGAGAAACCAGGGAGCGGGGCTGTCTCAGGCGGATTATATTATGTTTATGACCCAGGATGCAGTGCCGTTAAACGCCGATTTGACAGAACGTATGCTGGAGGCGTTTCGGCAGGAGGGCGTGGCGGCCGTGTATGGAAGGCAGATGTGCGGCAAGGAAGCGGGCGTTATTGAAGCTTACACCCGCCAATTTAATTATCCCGCGGTTTCCAGAGTAAAGTCTCTGGAGGATTTAAAAGAGCTTGGAATTAAAACTTATTTTTGTTCTAATGTATGCGCGGCTTATGACAGGAAAGTGTACGAAAAGCTGGGAGGCTTTGTGGTAAAAACCATCTTTAATGAGGATATGATTTTTGCGGCGGGGTTGATTCAGGCAGGGTATAAGATTGCTTATGCCGCGGACTGCCAGGTAAGGCATTCTCACCGGTATACGGGCTGGCAGCAGCTAACCAGAAATTTTGACCTGGGCGTTTCTCAGCGGCAGTATCGGGAAATTTTTGACGGCGTAAGGTCTGAGTCCGAGGGTCTGCGGCTGGTGAAGGATACGGCAAAATGGCTGGTTTCCCAGCAAAAGGCTTATCTTTTGCCGGAGCTGGTTTTCCAAAGCGGCTGTAAATGGATCGGCTATCGTCTGGGAAAGAGCTATGAAAGACTTCCTGTATGGCTTTGCGGCAGGCTTAGCATGAATAAGAAATTTTGGAAAGGAAAAGGGAGAGAAAATTGAGTGAAATTACTGTAGTTATGGCCTCTTACAATGGGGAAGCCTATATTGAAGAACAGATAAACTCTATTTTATCAGGAACCTTCCAGGATTTTTTGATTCAGATATATGACGACGGTTCAACGGACAGAACCAGGGAAATTGTAAAAGAGATAGCAAAAGAGCATCCGGGCCGGGTGGAGCTTTTTTGTAATGCCAAAAATAAAGGAGTCGTCCGAAATTTTATAGAAGGGGCAAAAAACAGCGACGCTCCTTATGTAATGTTTTCAGACCAGGACGACGTATGGCTGCCGGAAAAGCTTTCAAAAAGTCTTGCAGGAATAAAGAAGCGGGAGAAGGAAGTCGGGGAAGGGATGCCGGTAGTGTTTTTTACGGATGTAAAGGTGGTAAATGGGGAGCTTATGGAAATAGCTCCATCTTTTCATGAAAGCAGCCGCCTGGATGCAAGAAAGACAGACCTGCCCCATCTTTTGATGGAGAATAAAATGAACGGCTGTACGATGATTATAAACCGGGCCGTAGTAGAAAAGCTTGGAAGCGTTCCAGGGAAGCTTCGGATGCATGATTGGTGGATTGGATTGATTGGGGCGGCCTTTGGGGATGTTTCTTACCTTCCAGAGGCGACTCTTTTGTACCGGCAGCATGAAGGAAACGTGGTAGGAAGCCAGAGCTTTCTAAATTATGTAAGGGACAGGCTTTCGTCTGTCCAAAGGCAGAGAGAAGCTTTAAAAAAGACAGAGGAACAGGCGGAAGATTTCCTGGAGGTCTTTGGAGAAGAACTTTCTGAGGAAAAGAGAGAGGTTGTAGAAGCCTTTGCAGCGTTACGAAGGGAAGGCTTTATCAGAAAACGGTATCTTCTGATAAAATACGGATTTTGGAAGACAGGGCTTATACGCAATATTGGAGTATTTCTTTTAATATAGCCTATTGCAGGAGTTTTACAAAAAGGGGAAAGATTGAGCATGAAACGGTTTTTATTAGTATTAAGCTTTTTCGCGGCTATTATGGCGGGCGTAGGCGTGGCGAGAGTTCAGTATGAGCTGGACAGCACGTTAAATAAGCTGGACAGGTCGTCGGCGATTGATTTATCTGAAGCGGTAGAAAGTGAGGAAAATCTAACGGCAGATGATAAAATCGTAAATATTCTGCTGATTGGGGCGGATAAAAGAGAAAGCTGGTCGGAGGCCGGGCGTTCGGATACGGTGATGATTGCCACTTTGGATATGAAGCATAAGCAGCTAAAGCTGACCTCTTTAATGCGGGATATGTGGGTAGATATTCCAGAGCATGGTTTCCATAAATTTAATGCGGCTTATTCCTATGGCGGCGTTTCTTTGCTTTACCGGACAATAGCTACAAATTTTGGCTTGAAGCTGGACGGCTATGCCGTAGTGGATTTTAAGGCGTTTCAGGAGGTAATCGATGCGTTGGACGGAGTGGAGGTTGAACTGACCCAGGCGGAATACGACTATCTGGTAAAGGCCTATAAAAGGCATCCAGAGGTAAAGAACGGGCTGAAGCCAGGGAAAAATAATATGAGCGGCGCCCAGGCGCTGGCTTATTCCAGAATCCGGCAGGTAGGACGCTCTGATTTCCGAAGGACAGAACGGCAGAGAGAAGTGATTCAGGCTATATTTACGGATATAAAAGGAATGTCCTGGGGGGAAATTAAGAAGCTGGCAGATAAAATGCTGGTAAATATTGTAACAGATTTGTCTAACGAACAGATTTATTCTTATATGTTTTCGGTATTAACTATGGGCACAACGGAAATTCAGCAATTCCGTATTCCGACAGACGAGGCCCATACGCCGGAGCAGATTGGGAAGGAAAAAGTATTGACTATAGATTTGCCTGCGAATATAGAGGCGTTGAACAATTTTATTTTTGAAGAGGTTCCAGAGGAAACAAAGGCGCAGTAATAAAAAATCCATTGACAAAATAATTACAGATTGCTAAAATTATTAGAATATCAGAATTTTATTACGGTGTAGTGATGTAGTGAAAGAAAAAGGAAAACTTTTATGGAGGAATCGTGATGAGGAGAATGGTGCTTTCAATTCTTGTGGATAATACATCGGGCGTTTTAAGCCGGGTATCCGGCTTATTCAGCCGCCGGGGTTATAATATTGACAGCCTTACCGTAGGCGAGACGGAAAATCCGGCTTATTCCAGAATGACGGTTGCAGTAACTGGCGACGACCAGATACTGGATCAGATTAGGAAACAGGTTGCCAAACTGGAGGATGTAAGAGAGATTAAGGAGCTGGCGGCAGGGGAAAGCGTATGCCGGGAGCTGATTTTAGTAAAGGTTTTGGCAGGACAGAATGAGCGTCAGGCGATTATCGCCGTAGCCGATATTTTCCGGGCAAAGATTGTAGATGTTTCTATGGATTCTATGATGGTAGAGCTGACGGGGAATCAGGCGAAGCTGGATGCATTTATTAAGCTGTTAGACGGCTTTGAGATTAAGGAGCTGGTAAGGACGGGTATTACAGGTCTTACGAGAGGCTCTGGAGATTTGGCCGACTATATAGATGATTAATCAAAACGAAAAAATTGGAGGATGATTTAAAATGGCAAAAATTTATTATCAGGAAGATTGCAATTTATCTCTGCTGGATGGAAAAACCATTGCAGTGATTGGTTATGGAAGCCAGGGACACGCGCACGCGTTAAATGCAAAGGAATCCGGCGCCCATGTTATCATCGGCCTTTATGAGGGAAGCAAATCCTGGGCGAAGGCAGAGGCGCAGGGCTTTGAAGTATTTACAGCGGCAGAGGCAGCAAAAAAGGCCGATATTATCATGATCCTTATCAATGATGAGAAGCAGGCGAAAATGTACAATGAGTCGATTGCCCCAAATCTGGAGCCAGGCAATACGTTAATGTTTGCTCATGGTTTTGCAATCCATTTCGGACAGATCATTCCTCCAAAGGATGTTAACGTAGTTATGATTGCGCCAAAGGGACCGGGACATACAGTAAGGAGCCAGTACCAGGAAGGAAAAGGCGTTCCTTGTCTGATTGCAGTACATCAGGATGCTACCGGCAACGCCCATGATATTGGACTTGCTTACGCATTGGCTATTGGCGGCGCAAGAGCCGGCGTGCTTCAGACTACCTTCCGCGAGGAGACAGAGACAGACCTTTTTGGCGAGCAGGCAGTTCTTTGCGGCGGCGTCTGCGCTTTAATGAAGGCGGGCTTTGAAACCCTGGTAGAGGCTGGATATGAGCCAGAAAGCGCTTATTTTGAATGTATTCATGAGATGAAGCTGATTGTAGACCTTATTTTCCAGAGCGGTTTCCAGGGCATGCGGTATTCTATTTCCAATACGGCGGAGTACGGCGATTATATTACCGGGCCAAAGATTATTACAGAGGATACAAAAAATGCGATGCGCCAGGTTTTAAAGGACATCCAAGAAGGCGTATTCGCCCGTAACTGGCTGTTGGAAAACCAGGTTGGCTGCCCAAGCTTTAATGCTAAGAGGAAAAAAGAAGCAAGCCATCAGTTAGAAGAGGTTGGAGCAGAATTAAGGAAGCTTTATAGCTGGAATAATGAAAATAAGCTGCTTGACAACTAAAATAAAAAGAGAGAAAAACGCAAAAAACCGGTAGAGGGAAGCTTAAAAGGCTCCTTCTGCCGGTTTCTTTATTTTATAGGAAATTCCTTCGGATTCCCTATAAAATAAAAAACAATTATCGCACTGCGGCGGAAAAGAAATATGCCGCTAAAACGGCCCGCCGCAGGCGGAGAATCCTGCAGAGCAGGATTCTTTGTTACATGATTAATCTTTTTTGGGAAATGCCGATATAAAAAGAAACAAAGAAAAATTATGCCAATGCAGGGTAACGGGAGGTGTTTTATGAATATACGTCTACAAGGAAGCCAGCTGACTTTTTTAAATCCTGGTTTGAAAAGTACAGAGCAGAAGCTGGAACGGCAGGCAAAAAGAGACGGACAAATTGCTTTTTTTGAAAAACAGAAGGAAAATCTTAAAAAAGTGGATTGCAGCAGCGTAGAGGAAATTGCCAGGAAATTG
>CATKYY010000092.1 GCA_949841225.1 uncultured Acetivibrio sp. | reverse complement strand
CGAGAGGCGTAATTGAAAAGGTCAGGGTACTCGGCCCTACAAGACCGAAAAACCAGGTGGAAATCTTAGCAGGCGATATGTTTAAGCTTGGCGTACAAGCGCCTATGAGGCAGTCTGGAGATTTGGCTGGAAGCGGCGGTATTATCATGGTCGGACCAAAGGGCTCCGTGCAGATTAAAGAAGGAGTTATCGTGGCTCAGCGGCATATACATATGAATCCTAGAGAGGCGGAAGCTTACGGAGTACACGACGGACAGAACGTAAAGCTGGCAGTTGACGGGCCAAGAGCCGGAATTATGGATAATGTGGTAATTCGCGCGGATGACAAGGGCGCTTTGGAATGCCATATTGATACAGAAGAGGCAAATGCGTACTGCATTAACCCAAAAACAAAGCTAATGATAATTAAATAACCATATTATTATTTAAAAATAGGAGGAAATAAAAATGACAAAGTATGATGCATTAGGAATGATTGAAACAAAGGGATTAATCGGCGCTATAGAGGCGGCTGACGCTATGGTGAAAGCAGCTAATGTTTATTTAGTTGGAAGAGAATTTGTAGGCGGCGGTCTGGTTACTGTTATGGTTCGGGGAGATGTAGGAGCTGTTAAGGCAGCTACCGATGCCGGAGCAGCTGCAGCGCAGAAGGTTGGAGAGCTGCTTTCCGTTCATGTAATTCCACGTCCACATCAGGAAGTAGAATCTATTCTTCCAACGGTTTCTGAATAATCTGTTAAAATTGGGTCTGTAACATACAGACCCGATTTAAATAAAAGTACTGGAAATTGGGAAAAAGGAAATTGTGTGGCGATAATGGCAGAAAATAAGAAAAAACTATATTCTATTGGCGAGGCTAGTAAGATTTGTAATGTTTCTACAAAGACACTGCGTTTTTATGATAAGATAGGCGTTGTAACGCCGGATTATGTAAGCGAAGAAAACGGATACCGCTATTACAGCGACGTCACTTTGCTGAAAATTCCTGTAATCAAATATTATAAGCAGCTTGGCTTTAAGCTGGAGGAAATGATAGGGCTCTTGAATGGGGAATCCTATCAGGGAATAGAGGATAACTTCTGTAAAAAGATTCTGGAATTGAACCGGGCAGAGCAAAAGATACATACCAGCTATGTATCTGTGAATGATTGGTATGAATTGATCAGGGAAGCAAAGGTAGTATCTGGTCAGAATGAGCATCCGGTGAGTATTAAATATCTGCCTACGCAGGAATATGCATATTTGGATCAGAAATTTTCTTATAATTATAGAGATTCGGTAATAAATATACCATGGACAGATTATCTTTCCAGCATGAATTGTGCTATTACCGGTCCGGTTATCATAGAGTATCCTTCTTTGAAGGATAAGATGAACGGGCTATGCCGCACTGCCCGGATTATGCAACAGATTATTGGGACTTGCGACAGACGGACGAATATCTTTGTCAGGAAAGGCCAAATGGTAGCTTCTGTCTATCATGTGGGCGGATATGAAAATATTGAGGAAAGCTATCAGAAGATTCTTGACTATACAAAGAAGCAGGGATATGTTTGTAAAGATGTATCTATAGAGCGGTATGTATTAGATTACTGGACTTCAGAAGTACTGGATGAATTTGTGACAGAGATCATTGTTCCAATTTGTAAAAAAGTCTGACATTGATAGGAATAATAATGGAAAGGGGGGATCTATTTGGAGGAATTTACTATAAATACAAAAATATATATGGGTGAAGATTCCAGCGAAAAAATCTATACATTTGAAATAAAACGCGCATTTATTTTCTGTGATCCCTTTATGCAGCAGTCGGGAAAGACGGAGCTGATTGTGACAAAGCTTACCGATTTGCATGCAGAATATCAGATTTTTGCAGAGGTAGTGCCGGATCCTGATATGACGGTGATACAAAAGGGATTGAATCAATTAAATAGGTTCAGACCAGATACGGTGTTTGCGCTCGGCGGCGGGTCAGCCATTGATACGGCAAAGGCGGTAGTTCATTTGTACGCTAAGATGCACGGTATCCCAAGGCCTCGCTTGATAGCAGTGCCGACTACAAGCGGAACCGGAAGCGAAGTGACTGCTTTTGCTGTTATTTCTGACAGGGAAGCAGGGCTCAAATATCCGCTGATTGATTCTGAAATGATTCCAGATGCGGTGTTTTTAGATCCTAAATTGACGGCTACTGTTCCGCCGGCAATTACGGCGGATACGGGAATGGATGTGCTTACCCATGGGTTTGAAGCGTTTGTTTCCATTGCTGCAAATGATTTTACAGATGCAATGGCAGAAAAATCCATACGGACGGTCTGGGATTATCTGGAACGCTGCGTGACGAGCGGGGAAGATATGGATGCAAGAGCTCGTATGCACAATGCTTCCTGTATGGCGGGAATGGCGTTTAATGCGGCCTCATTAGGAATTTGCCACAGTATGGCCCATGCGTTGGGAGCGCAGTTTCATCTTCCGCATGGACGTTGTAATGCGGTGCTTTTACCATTTGTAATTGAATATAATGCAGGACTTGAAATTCCAGGAGAATCCGATGCGCTTCTGCGCTATCTGGATCTTGCAAGGCTTCTTGGAATTACAGCCGGAACGAATAAAGCTACGATTCACCTTATGGTACGAAAGATTCGTAATCTTATGAAACGAATCGGTATTCCTGTTCATTTTGCAGAACTAAATATTGATGCACAAGATTATCTGCATTCGATTGACGCTATGACAGAGAATGCGCTGAAAGATCGTTGCACCGTAACCAACCCCAGAGTACCGACAGCAGAGCATATCAAACAGTTATATTTGAAGCTTTATCAGGCGTAGCTGGGGAGCGGCAGAGTTATATAATAGAATGGATTTATAAACAAAATAGTACTAGGAGGATAATATAATGACAACTTCAGACAAAACGCATTCCATTGGTATCTGGTCAGGTATCATATCAGGCTTGACGTATGGAATCTATACTACGCTTGTTATGGTAGCCGGCTATTATGAGCCTTTGGTAACAGCAGTAGGGCTGCTTGCCGCACCGTATGTGTGTTCTGGATTAAATGATTTATTCGCGGGAATCTGGCTTTCTATTTATAACGCAAAGAGAGGAAAATTGGCGGAAGTATGGCGGTGCATGGGAACCCGGTCGGGAAAAATAATCGTTCTTGCCTCGCTGCTTGGCGGCCCGATTGCAAACGGAGCCTATTTGGTGGGATTAGCCCTTGCCGGAGCTTATGCAATTCCGATTTCTGCAACGTGCAGCTTATTTGGCTCCATTTTTTCCTGGATATTTTTAAAGCAGAAGCCTACAAAGAGAGTTGTGGCAGGTATGATTATCTGCGTATCAGGGGCTATTGTTATAAATTGGGTAAAACCAGAGGGAAGCTCAAACTTTACTCTTGGGATTATTTGCGCGTTAATCGCAGCAATTTGCTGGGGACTTGAGGGAATGTTTTCAAGCTTCAGCGGAGAAGAGCTTGAACCGGAAATATCTGTTAATCTGCGTGAACTAGTATCCGGCATTGTGGATTTGGCAATCATTGTTCCGGCTGTTGGGGCGATTTCTCTTTTGGGAGGAACCTTACAGGCAGGAATCCCGGCAATATGGCTTCTTGTGTCAGGACTTGCAGCCGCTGTTTCTTTTCTTACCTGGTATAAGAGTAATGCGCTGGTAGGCTGCGCTATCGGAATGTCTTTAAATGTAACCTATGCGTTCTGGGGCGTATTATTCTGCGTATTATTCCTGGGACAGGAACTGACGGTGACTATTGTTGCCGGCTCCGTGATTATTGTTCTTGGAGCTGTGCTTGTAACAATGAACCCGTTGGATTTATTCAGGAAGAATAAAACTACATAAATAGATACAGAGCGTGTTTGAAAAATGTTTTCTGCCGCCTGCCCGTTTTGCAAAGCGGAACGGGCAGGCGGCAGGAATGATTTTTCAAATACGCTCTAATTAGTAATACTAGTACTAGTAGCAGCGCAAGCCTGAATAAGGGGGCGCTGCTTTTTTTGAGTTCTTAATTGTAATATAGATTTTAGCGCGTTATAATATCAATTATCTGAAAAGCGTTAGTTTTATGTTATTTTTGAAAGGAAGAGTTCTGTAATGAGTAAGATTTTATTAGTGGAGGACGACAGGGAAATCAGCGCGATGTTGAAAAACTTTTTGGCAACCGAAAACTTTGAGGTGGTTACAGCCTTTGATGGCGAGAGCGCCTGCGATACGTTTTTTTCGGACAGATTCTGTCTGGTTTTGCTGGATTTAATGCTGCCAAAAATAAGCGGGATTGCCGTTATGGAGAAAATTAGGGAAAATAGTACGGTTCCGATTATTATTATATCAGCGAAGGATACGGATTCTGATAAAACCCTTGGATTGGGATTGGGGGCGGACGACTATATAACGAAGCCATTTTCTGTTACAGAAGTTTTAGCCCGAATTAAGGCAAATATTAGAAGAAGCACCCAGTATGCCCCGGAAGCTGCAGCGCCGCAGGCAATACTTGAAAAGGGCGCTCTTGTTATGAATCTGAATGATTATTCTGTAACAAAAAATGGTACGAAAATAGAACTTACATCAAAGGAATTTGAAATTTTAAAGCTGTTGTTGCAAAATCCTAAGAAGGTATATACAAAGGAACAGATGTATTCTCTTGTGTGGAACGACGTATATTTTGGAGATGAAAATGCAGTAAACGTCCATATCAGCAGGCTGCGGAATAAAATAGAGGATAATCCGCGTAAGCCCCAGTATGTCGTTACCGTATGGGGAATTGGATATAAATTAGGAGGCTGAGAATGAGCGATAAAACAATTATATTGTTTCTGGCTGTATTGTCTGTCGTTTTGTTTTCTGTTGTGTTATACCAGCGGTTTCTTTTTAACCGGGGAATACAGGCGAAACTGCGGCAGATGAATGAAAAGCTGGAGGAAATTTCAGAAACCGGCAGCGATGAAAAGGTAATGATATTTACAGAGAATCCCGTTTTGATGGAACTGGGAGGACAAATTAACCGTCTGTTGATTGAGCGCCAGAAAATAAAAGCAGATTTTAAAAGGGAGGAGCTTTCTTCTAAGAAAATGCTGTCGAATATATCCCATGATATAAAAACGCCGTTAACGGTTATCCTGGGGTATCTGGAAATTATGCGGCTAAACTACACGGAGGATGAAATGCTAAAAAAGGTGGAAGCCAAGGCAAAGCAGGTTATGAATCTGATTAATCAGTTTTTTACTTTGGCAAAGCTGGAATCCGGCGATACCAGCATAACCCTTTCTAAAATTAATATTAATGAGGCGTGCAGGGAAAATGTATTGGAGTTTTACGATATTTTATCTCAGAAAGAGGTTCAGGTTGATTTGTTTATCCCAGAAACGGCTATTTTTGTACAGGGAGATAAGGAGGCTCTTCAAAGAATTTTAAATAATTTGTTGTCGAATCCTCCTTTGTTATTGATTTTAACATGGAAAGCGCAGGGTTTTATATCCAGTTGATTTTGAAATCTGTGGTAACTGTAAGCATGGGATTTATCGCTTTGTTTGTGGGTATGGCTGCAAAATCTTCAAAGGCCGCGATTGTTACGTCGTTTTTGCTGATTTTTCTTACGCAGGCCAATGTTGGCGATTTTACGTTGGCAGGCAATGCCTTTGTTCCTGTAGTTTTAACCGCGCTTTCTTTCGGCCTTGCTATTTTATCTGTATCTCATGCGGAAAGCAGGGATTTTTCTTAAAAACAGCGCAGAAATGGAGGATGGATATGGAATTTTATTTTGCGCCATTAGAAGGGATTACCGGATATATTTTCCGTAATGCCTGGGAGGAATATTTCGGCGGAGCGGATAAGTATATAACGCCTTTTATTTCGCCTAACGCAAAGGGATGTTTTACAGCGAAGGAAAAAAGAGATATTCTTCCAGAGCATAATCAGGGAAAAAAAGTAGTTCCGCAGATACTTACCAGTAAGGCAGAATTCTTTATAGATACTGCAAAAAAGCTAAAGGAGTACGGCTACAAGGAAGTAAACCTTAATTTGGGCTGTCCGTCGGGTACTGTTGTTACAAAGAAGAAGGGCGCTGGATTCCTTTCGTATCCCAAAGAGCTGGAGCGGTTTCTGGAAGAAGTATTTGAGAAGCTTTATCAAAAGGAACAAATAGAAATTTCTATTAAAACCCGCCTGGGCATGGAACAGGAGGAAGAGTTTTATCAAATCCTGGAAATTTATAATAAATACCAGTTAAAGGAACTGATTATTCACCCAAGGGTTCAGAAGGATTTTTATAAGGAACCGGTACGCAGCGGCTTTTTTAAGGAAATATGGAAAAATAGCCGGGCTCCGGTTTGCTATAACGGCGATATTTTTACGCCGGAGCTGTATCAGGCTTTTACCAGAGAATTTCCAGAAATTGAAAAAATTATGGTTGGAAGGGGAATTTTAGTAAATCCGGGGCTTTTGAAGCAGATGAAAACAGGAAAACCAATGGAAAAGGAAGAGCTTTGGCAATTTCTCAGCCGTTTGCGCCAGGATTACGAAAAAGAGTTTTCGGGTGAAACACCGGTGCTATATAAAATGAAAGAGCTTTGGTTTTATTTGGCGCACAGCTTTACTGACTATACGCCTTATTTAAAGAAAATAAAAAAGGCGGGCCGCCTGGCGGAGTATCAGGGGATTGTGGAAAGGCTGTTTATGGAACAGAATTTAAGAGAATGGTAGGTTATGTATTTTGTAAGGGGCTACGCTTTATATTTGTACCTTACTGGTGGGTATTCCGGGGCAATGGAGGAAGATTCTGGGGAAGCTTAAAGCTGATTGCAGCAGGAGTTGGCATTGCTCTGGCAAATTGGGGGAATATCATAGGACAGATTTTATTCTTGCTTATCATTAATGTTCCTCATTTTATTTTGCGTTATCTGTCTTTGTATAAGGGCTTTAAATAATGAAACTTTTTTGAGGGCTGGTTCGTATTATTAGCGGATGGCAGAGAAACGACTATTAAAATAATTGATGACAACGGAGGACTTGAAAAATGAGCGTAAATGGAATAGAGCAGAATTATTATAAGAACAATGTATCAACGAATAAGTACAACAGGAGCAGGGGGGGACAGTTCTATCTGCAGAAACAGGCGGCGGAGAAATCTGCGCCCGAAGGTACAAGGCAGAATGCAAATGTGCAGGATATATACGATACACTTAAATCGACAAATCCATTAATGGGGCAGGAAGAAAGCAGCGTATCAAATGACAGTGGTCTGACAGCGTGGTATGGCGATAAGACCTTGGAAGAATGGGCTGCAACAGACCCGAAATATACGGACAAAGAAACAGGTTTTTCATGGTATGTCAGAGATGGAAAACACCCTTACATGACGGGGGAGGATGCTGCGAAGTTTAAAGAAATGTGCAGAAAGAAGGGAGAGTCATGGCTGAAAAAGTTTGCAGAAATGACAGGAACAATTCAGCACATTGACGACAATACGACTGTATTTATTGGGACAAACGGTACAGCGATTAAATCAAAGGATGGGAAGGAATTGTTTGTGGATACGTCATCTATGACTTATGACATGATTATGAATATGTTCAAGAATCTTCCTAAAAATGGAAATTACTTTGACAGCTCATATTGGCAGAAGAATATCGAGAAGGCTATGTTTTCTACGAAACAATGAGAGTTATTTTTTAGTGTGATTTTAGTGTGAATCCAGAAGGAAAAATTGTAAAATACATGTTAGTACTTTATATGGCTGCAGAGAACAAAGAGGCAAATTGGAAATTTTGTGGAGAAGGGTATTATGAATTTTTTATGCTTTGGGGATAAAAACAACAAGTCAATACTATTTATACATGGAATGGCTTCTACGGCAATGCTTTGCTATGAACCAATTTTAAAACGGTTGTCAGACTATTATGTGATATTGGCGGAAGTGGATGGTCACAGCGAGAGGAAACTGGAAAGCGTGTCCGCACCAAAAAGGAAATCACAGGGGAGGACGGGCAGATACGGAAAGGCTGTACCGTCATCAAAAAAGGCGAGGTATACGAAAGCCATCTGTTTACCGCTAAAGACACACGCTTTAAGGGAGAGCCTTTTCTATGGGAGGTAAAGGAAGTGTATACGGAACTTATCAACCGCCATATCTCTGATCCTGAGCAGCACTTAAAGGTATTTGATAAAAACAGCGTCTATCTGCCGACCAAGAAAATCGGCAAGAACAATCCCAAAGAGGACGAAATCAAAGCCGACAATGCCGCAAGACAGGAATGGAACAGGACAGCGGATATGGCGTTATTATCGGGTATCTCCGAAGCGAAGATTTTAGAGGTCAAGCGGATAGAGATACACGAAAAGGCAAGCCAGTCTATCAAAAGTAAGGGCTGGCTGCCCAGTCTGTTCCGCAGTATTGTCAGCAAGGCAAAGGACTTCCTGCAAAACCTAATCCGTGAACACGATATGCCGCCGAAGCCTGTCCTTGAGATAGATATGGCAGAGTTCCGCACCATGCAAAAGCTGATGATAAAGGCGCAGGATAAGGCGAAAGAAATCCGGTATTTGCAGGACACGGTACTTCCGAAGCTGAAACAGCAGCTTGCCGACACAAAAGGGATTTTCAAGGGTAAGGAGCGCAAGTCGCTCACAGAGCAGATACAGCGGACAGAAAAGGAAATCGCTGAAAAGCTGGATAAACTGCCCGATGTTCTGAAAGAGGACGGTTATCCCGATGTGCAGGCGTTCATGGCAACCTACCGCAAGGCGGAGGCTGTTGTGGAGCAGTACAATCGTGACCTTGCCGCATGGGAGCGGCAGGTCAGGGGAAAACGAAAACCCGCCGCTATGGTATTACCCATGCGGCGGCATACATAAAAATCTTATTTGTGTTCTGCAAGCGTGACTTTCATATCCTGAGCATTGATGATGGTTTCCTTTTTGCACTTCGGACAGTAGAGAGGGAAGTTTCTTAATTCTGTATCTTCCTGTATTATTGTGCGAGTTTTATTGCCGCAGATAGGGCACAGTATCCATTGTTGCCTACTCATTTCTATTATTCTTCGTTTGGGACAATTTCTCATTCATTTTTCTTACATTATATCTGCCTATACCAAACTGTATTATCCATATAACTACAAAAATTAAAGCGAAAATCCCAAAATAAATTAAAAATCCAACTACACTATGCTCCATCCAATATGCAAAATAAGCGATTGGCAGCATTATTACTGAAATAATTGAAAAGTAAATTCCTGTCTGCTTTACAATGCTCCAACTATCCATTTCCCATATTACTGAACTTGCCGCAAATCCCACACCTAATATTCCACAAAGAATTGTTTGCAAAATGACAGCATTGATTTCATTTCCCATAAGTGATATGAGTTCGGGGACACAAGGCGAGTAATATCCATTTGCCCAACCAAGAGAAATCAAGATTGTAATTAAATAGCCCATTGTAATTCCAAGTGGAAAACCTAAAAGACTACGCTTAATAATTTTCTTTTTCATAACATTCACCTCATATTCCTAATATCTTTTTTAGTTTTGGAACATAGCGTCTGGATACATATGTTGTTATTCCATTTGATAATTTAACGCAAATTGTACCTGTAAAACTCAAGTCAAAATTATTGACTTTTTTTAAGTTAATAATTTC
>CATKYY010000091.1 GCA_949841225.1 uncultured Acetivibrio sp. | reverse complement strand
GCCGGCTTGTTGCTTCCCAAAATAAATTCCTCCAGAGCGACCCCCGCCAACTGCTCTGGGAACAGATCTGTAAGCTTCTGATACAAAGGCTTCCAGAATTCCTCGCTTCTGCCAATTATATTTTCCATAAAGCGGGATTGGGATTCATGCATACCCATGGAGGTTCCCTCTCCCGCCAGAGTCCCGGTAAGCTCGTCCGCTATCTGCATTTCATACAAAGCGTGGCCTGATTCATGGATTACAGAAAAAATTGCGCTTTCCAGGTTATTTTCATAAACATGGTTGGTAATACGCACGTCCTTATTATGCAGATTCGTAGTAAAAGGATGGGCGCTTTCTGCCATAATGCCCTTATCAAAATCAAAGCCTACATATTCCGCCAGCATACGGCTTAATTCCTTCTGCTTTTCCACATCATAGGATTTATTATTATAGGACTTGTCCACATGCTCCGCCTTTTTTACTACTTCCTTTATAAAAGGCGCCAGCTCCTTACGAATCACATCAAAAAAAGCATCCAGCTTTTTTACCGTAAATCCCGGCTCGTATTCCTCTAAAAGCACATCATAAAGACAAGCGTGCTTTTGGGCGTCCATCTGCCAGGCTGCAAATTTTTTCTTGAATTCTATTATTTTGGCAAGCACGGGAGCAAAGCTTCCATAATCGTTTTTTCCCCTGGCTTCCTCCCAAACGTTCATAGCTCTGGCCTTCAGCTCGGAATACTCTCTATATTCCTCCGGCGGTATCTTTTCCAGCTCTTTCACCAGCTTTTTAAGCTCTTTCACCTGAGCCTCCTGAGAAGTAGTAAGCTTTTCAAACTCCTCTTCCTTCTGAAGCTCTTCCAGGCATTTCTTTACCCCTTCGTTAACATAAGCCTTTAAATACAAATCGGACAGCGCGCCCAGCGCCTTTGCTGTATTTTCATCGGCCAGCTTTGGCGCCCCGGTCGCCGTATCCCATTCAAACAGAATCATGGCTGTCCGAAGGGCGTTTCCCTTTTCCAGATACTTTTTCAGCTCTTCAAATACTTTACTCATTTCCAGCAATCCCTCACTTTTGTAGTTTCTATTTCAATTCTATTTTATCCCTTTTTTCCCGGCTTACTATAAAAATTTTAAAAACTGCATTCAAACGCCGTATATTCATGGCTGTAATGGTATCCCAATTTTTCCGCCAGACTTACGGAGGCCTTATTATGGGCGTCCCAGCTAGGGTATAGATTCCTTTTTAAACACTCCAGAATAAGAGCCGCCCCGCCAGCGTAAGCCAGGCCTTTCCTTCTAAAATCCTCCCTGGTTTCAATCTGTATTTCAATACCGCCCGTATAGCTGCTATAAGAGGAAGCCCCGGACACCAGGATACCGTCCCATAAAACCGCCATGCCGAGACCGATCCTATGATAGGTCTCATAATCCGGGTACAGGCCGACAAAATCCCTGCACCATTCTGTTTTTTCACAGTATTCATAGATTTCTTTATCTATTTTCCTTATGGTATAGCCGGAAGGCAAATGCTGAACAGCCTTATGAAGCCTCTGGACGTCAAAAATATTTCCTTCCTTTTTTATAGCATAGCGGGAAACCCGTTCTGCCTTCTTTCCATATTCTTTTTGAATTAAATCCGCCCAGCCTTCATTTTGGGGAACCAGAATCATGAAATCGCCCTCCGCCCACAGCTCATAAGCAAAAAGCAGCTTCTGCGAGGGCTGCCCTGCGAAAAAAGCAAAATCCCCCAAGGCTGCTACAGCCGATGCCATCTCCTTTGTATCCTCTGCATAAATATCGCCCATGATTCCCTGAAGGCAGGACCATACCATAGTTTCCTGCCAGCCTGCAAATAATTCTTCTGCCCTTTTTGTATCCTCTATTCTGGCAACCTTCATTTCCAGCCTCCGTTTCTGCCCGGCTCCTATTTTATTTCCCGCATAACAGTACAGATAGGAAAGCCCATAACATTGTAATAATCCCCTTCAATACCTGTAATATATGGAGCAAATTTTCCCTGGATAGCATAAGCTCCAGCTTTATCCATCGGTTCTCCCGTCGCTACATAGCCTTCAATTTCTTCCTCGCTCATAGGCTCTACCATTACCTTTGTCTCTACCGCTTTATTTACGGTTTTCCAAATCCTTCCGTCCTTAATCCACAATAAAGCGATTCCTGTAAAGACGCTGTGGCTTCTTCCCGACAGCCTCCCAAGCATTTCCTTCGCGTTTTCTTCATTCTTCGGCTTTCCAAGTATCTCATCATCGCAGGCCACTACCGTATCTGCTCCAATTACCAAAAACTCCTCCCCCGCCTTACCAAGAAAATGGGTTTCTGCCACATCAGAAGCCTTCATCAGAGAAAGCTCTTTTACAACCTCCTCTGGAACCGTGCTTCGGATAATCTCCTCTTTTTCACTTGGCATCACCTCATAGCTGACGCCCGCTAAATCTAACAGCTCCCTTCTTCTAGGGGAGCCTGACGCTAAAATAATCCTCATTTTTTCTCCATTCCTGCGCTGTTTTTTGTGCATATTAAGTTTGTGGCTGCCGAGCAGACACAAACTTGGCAGTGAAAGATTTTTTTAATCTTTCACATTTCTCCATTCCTGCGCTGTTTTTTGCGCCTCAAAATACTCTATTTTTCCGGCTGGACTCCATGTTCCTGCACCCATTTTGTTCTTACAAAGAACAAACAGCAGAAAAAGGCCGTAATCCAGCTAACCGGATAGCCCCACAATACCGTTGACAGCTTTGGCGCCAAAGGCACGCTAATCCAAATCCAAAGCATTCGGACGCCGCACAGATTCACTACCATAATCATCATAGCCATAAAAGAACGCCCCGCCCCCCGAAAAGCCCCGGTAGAAACGTTTACCAAAGAAATCATCCAGTAAAAAGGCATCAATAGCTCCATCATCATCACGCCGTCCTTAATAACTTCCTTCTCATTGGAAAAAATACTGATTACAGAGGTTCGGAAAGCAAACAAAAGCAGGGAAACAGCAACTACGTATACCATAGTAATCCCATATGTCACCCAAAGCCCCTTTTTTGCTCTGTCATATTTTCCCGCCCCTACATTCTGCCCTACAAAGGTCATAATCGCCATACTGAGGCTTAATACCGGCAGCAATACAAAACCGTCCACCTTGGTATAAGAGCCGCAGCCCGCCATGGCGGCATCGCCAAAGCTATTAATATTCGCCTGGACAATTACATTAGATAAAGAAATAATAGAATTCTGGATACCTGCAGGCACGCCAAAGCGGATAATCCTTCCGGCCATAATCCGGTCGATTCGGATTTTCTTTAAAAATATCCGGTAAGGCCCCTGGCAGGTCATAAGCTTTCTCATAACCAGGAGCGCCGATACCGCCTGCGCTGTAATTGTCGCCCAGGCCGCCCCCGATACTCCCATATTAAATACGATAACAAACAAAAGATCCAGCCCGATATTTACAAGGGAAGCAAATACCAGATAGTACAGGGGATTTTTAGAATCTCCTACCGCCCTTAAAATACCTGCTCCAATATTGTATACCATATTAAAAACAGAACCAAGAAAGAAAATCCGAAGGTAAGCCGTAGAGCTGGGCATAACCGACTCCGGCGTGCCCATCATCTTTAAAATCGGCCCGGATAGGGCTATTCCCAAAAAAATCAGCAAAAGCCCGCCTAAAATACTGATCGCCATAGCTGTATGTACCGCCCAGGACAGCTTTTCTTCCTTTTTTCCGCCGTAATACTGAGCGATAATAACCCCGGCTCCCGTAGCAAGCCCCGTCAGTATTCCAATCATCAAATTAATCAGCGAATTGCTGGAGCCTACCGCCGCCAGAGCCGCTTTTCCCACATACTGGCCTACAACTACAGAATCTACCGTATTATAAAGCTGTTGGAAGAGATTCCCGATAATCAAGGGGATAGAAAAAAACAAAAGCTGTCTGGCTATATTTCCCTCGGTCATAAGGACTTCCTTATTTTTCCCCTTTATTTCTGCCATAATTTACCTCATTTGTCAAGTTTGTGATTGCCATGTTCCGTCCTTTCCAGGCGGAAGCCAAAAGCCGCCTCCTATGATTTCCTCTTTCCAAATCTCAATCAGCTTATTCAGGCTGTAGGCCGCGTTGGCCGGGCTGGTGGAAGGAAGCTTTTTGATTTCCCGCCCTGTTTTTTCAAAACTATATTTTTGATACAATTCATAAGCCTTACTGCCGTTGGCATAAACCGCCTTAATCTGCGCCCTGTTAAAAATCCGGTTCAGGTCCGCCGGAACTACATTTCGTATGGAGCTGTCGCTAGAGCCCTGTATTTCACAGCTTTCTATTACATCCCAAATAGCAATGCCGCCGGACAGTAAAAGATCCTTTTTCTCCTCTATGGTCCCAGGAACCTCTTTTTTTGCCAACGCCGCCATCACCGCCCAGAAACGGTTTCTGGGATGCCCGTAAAAAAACTGGTTTTCTCTGGACTTTACAGACGGGAAAGTCCCCAAAATTAATATTTGGGAACTTTCATTAAACACGGGAGCAAACTCATGGTTTAATCGTTCCATAGCTTTTTCCCTATTTTATCTACAATTTTCTGAATGCAGCCATCCTCAAAAGGACTATCCAAGCCAACCTCTTTTACCATATTCGTAAAGAAGTCCGAAGCAGACAAACGGCAAAGCTTCAGATAGCTTTTCCACGCTCCCTCATAGTCCTCATCCATCCGCGCCTTGTACTGAAGAGCGCAGCACTGAGCCAGGCAGTAGTCAATATAATACAGCGGACAGTCGTAAATATGAAGCTGCTTCTGCCAAAAACCGCCCTTTTCAAAAAACGGATTGCCTTCATAATCCAAATGCGGCTTATACTCTTCCTCCAGCCGCTTCCAGGCCTTATGCCTCTCCTCCGGCGTCATATCTGGATTTTCATAAACAATATGCTGGAATTCATCTACCATGCACCCATAAGGGATAAACGCTACAGAATCCTCCAAATGCATGATCTTGTAAGCCTCCGCTTCTTTACCAAAAAACAGCTCCATATACTTCTGCGTAAAAAACTCCATCGACATAGAATGAATCTCGGCCGTCTCCATAGTAATATCCCTATGCTCCTGAATTTTGTCAAAACCGGACAAATAGCCCTGGAACGCATGACCGCACTCATGGGTAATTACCTCTACATCGCCGCTGGTTCCATTAAAATTAGCAAAAATAAACGGCGCATGGTGAAGAGGCAGATATGTCATATAACCGCCGGCTTTTTTTGTTTTTCTTCCCAAAACATCAAAAAGCTGATTTTCCGCCATAAAATCAAAAAATTCCTTTGTTTCCGGCGACAGCTCGGTATACATTTTTTGCCCCGCTTCCATAATTTCCTCCGGGCTGCCCGTCGGTTCTGGATTTCCCTCTTTAAAATAGATGCCCTCGTCGATATAAGAAAGCTTAGAAAGTCCTAAGCGCTCTCTTCTTCTTTCATGAATCTTCTCTACAAAAGGCACAAACACCTGTTTTACCTGTTTTCTGAAATTTTCTACCTGTTCTTTGCCATAACAATTCCGGCTCATCCGGCAGTAGCCAAGCTCCAAATAATTTTCGTATCCCATTTCCTTTGCCTGGGCGGTGCGGCATTTTACCAGCTTATCATAAATGCTGTCCAGCGCCTTTGCATTCTCCTCAAAGAAAGCTCCGTATTTCTCCCAGGCCTTCCTTCTGGTCTCCCTGTCCTTACTCTTCATATACTTTTGCAACAGAGATAAATTAAGGGTTTCGCCCTCCCAGTCAATCTTCGCGCCGGCAATCAGCTTGTCATACTCTGTAGTCAGGGCATTTTCCTCCTGCATAAGAGGAATCAGCTTCTCATCTGTAGACTTCATGGCAAGCTCTATATTCTTAAACGCTACCGGCCCAATCTTTTCTTCCAGATCATTCCGGTATGGCGAATCATATAAAAGCTTCTGGTAAGAAACTATCAAATTTTCAATCTTTGGCCAAACCTCATCATAATAATCCTGTTCCTTGTTATAAAATTCATCTGTTACGTCAATATCATGGCGAATCTGAGCAATCCTTATATTTGTTATCACCTGGTCGCTCAGCTCATAATACCTTTCATGTACCTGAAACTGCTCCTCGCCGCTCTTCGCCGCCTTAAAATCCTCCATCAGCTCCAGATATTCCTTCTGGACCGCTTCAAAATCCAGCCTTTCATAAGGCATTTCCGTAAATTTCATAATCCACCTCAATTCTGTTTGCTTTTTACGTTTTCCGTTCTTTATTATAACAAAGCCGGCATTTAATAGCAAGCATTCTGCATTCTTAATAAATTCTTTCGTTTTTTCTTCTGCCCTTTGTAAGTTTTCCCTGTTATCCTGATTTCCAGACAGCAAAGGAAAGGAGGCTATACTTTACTTGTATTTTATGTATAATATCTATAAGAGCCTGCGTCCGCACAGCAACCGCAGACCCTGTTACATAGAAAAAGCTGTGTAGAAACGAGGATAAAATGGAATCATATCATGTACTGGTTGTTGAGGATGATAAGGAAATCCTCGACGGCATCGGCATTTACCTGAAAAATCAGGGTTACACCGTATACAAAGCCTCCAATGGAAAAGAGGGTCTTAAAATAATAGAAACCGAAGAAATTCATCTTGCGATTGTAGACATCATGATGCCGGAAATGGATGGTATTACTATGGTAATCCGTCTTAGGGAACGCCATGATTTTCCAGTTATTTTCCTGTCTGCTAAATCAGAGGAAATCGACAAAATCACCGGCTTGAATATCGGCGCCGATGATTATGTGACAAAACCATTTACTCCTATGGAGCTTTTAGCCAGAGTCAATTCCCAGCTCAGACGGTACGCAAAATACCTGGAAGCCTTAAAAGGTCCGGCCTCCAATGAAGAAGTTTTATGCGTGGGCGGCCTGGAGCTGAACCAGACTACTATGCAAACCTTCGTAGACGGCGGCCCGGTGAAATTAACCCCGCTGGAATTTAAAATTCTGGCCCTCCTTATGAAATCTCCCGGAAGGGTGTTTTCCGCTGAGGAAATTTATGAGCGGGTATGGAACGAACGCGCCGTTGCCACGGATACCATTATGGTCCATATCCGCAGAATCCGTGAAAAAATAGAGTTTAATCCAAAAAATCCAAAATATTTAAAGGTGGTGTGGGGCGTTGGATATAAAATTGAACCAATCAAACAATAAAAAATCAGCCTGGCTTTGCTATGGAATAGCCGCTCTTATCATACTTCTTCTATCTTTAGGGGTAGTCGCGGGCTATTCTAAATTTTATGAGCACTCAAAAAGCTGGTATAAAGACTATGACGCTATTTATATGGACAATATCGTTCAGGAAGAAGACTGGCTGCTTAGCAACCTCATGGCTAAAAACTATACGCTGGGAAACCAGGATGCTTTGACGTCCAGCTGGCTTTTTTCCGGCTTTAACAACTATTTCTACGAGGAATTTGTATATGGCCGAAAGCTTTATTATATTGCCACAGATACAGAAACCTCCGCTATTTTAGAAGAGGAAGGCTCCGAATACCTTCCAATGGGAAAAGACGCTATTAAAATCACCTTTTCCTATGATAAAAAGGGCGCCCTCTCTATTTCTGATTTTGACGGCTTCCATGAGCTTTCCGCTGAGAATTTCATCAAGCGGTACTCTAAAAATATAAAAGACATTATAGCCTTTTTATATGAATATAACATTAATAATAATGAAGAATACGCCTACGAGCCGGAGAAAAGCTGGAACGGCCTGCAGGATTATGAAAAAGCCTTGCAAAAAAATGTTTCTTTGAAAAACCTGGAAATCACTTATATAGTTTCTCCTCACAACGCTTTTTTCTTCCATAATAACAGCGTTCAAAAAGGCGCCTGGGCGCTGGAACAAAGCGGTATTTTACTTTTGTTTGCCGGATTTTTCCTGCTGGCTTTCTTGCTCGGCTGCTTCCTTCCGTTGAAGCCTCTCCGGTTTCCGGCGGAGCTGTCTGCTGAAGCAGGTCTGATAGCCGCTATGTTTACCCTTACAGAGTCTAATATTACCTATCTTATATATGAGATACTTTCGGGGTCCGCTGCTTCTTATATTATGGAAGAAATGCATCTTGCCAATACCTCCGCCCATATGGTAAATTTTTTCCTTTATGGAGCCAACGTACTTCTCTGGTTCCTCGCAGGCGCCGTCCTTTTCCTTTTCGGCCACTCCCTGCGTCTGCTGTTTGTACTAAAACCAAAACAATGGTTTTTTACCTGTACCCTTATAGGACGTTTTCTCTCTTTTATTGCCAAGGGCTTCCGCCGTCTGGAACGCCGGCTTTTCTCTCTCTTACAGTCTGTAGATTTTAGCGACAGCCTGGATAAAAAGCTTTTAAAGCTGGTGGGCGTTCAGTTTTTAATTACCGGTCTGTTAAGCCTTACCTGGATGTTTGGAACCCTTGGCCTGCTGGTTTACGCTGTATTTTTATTTTTCTACCTGAAAAAATATATTCTGGAGCTAAAGCAAAAGCATCAGGTGCTTTTATCCGCCGCCAACGAAATGGCAGAAGGCAACCTGAATATTTCTATAACAGAAGATTTAGGGCCTTTCTCCTCCCTGGGCGCCGCCTTTACCCAAATACAAACAGGATTCAAAAAGGCGGTAGAAGAAGAAACCAAAAGCCAGCTGATGAAAACAGAGCTGATTACTAATGTTTCCCATGATTTAAAGACTCCTTTGACCGCTATCATTACCTATGTAAACCTGTTAAAGGAGGAAAATCTTACAGAGGAAGAACGCCAATCCTATATTAACACGCTGGATAAAAAATCTCTCCGGTTAAAGCAGCTAATTGAGGATTTATTTGAAGTAAGCAAGGCAAGCAGCAATAATGTAACTCTCCATCCTGTTGAAGTTGATTTGGGAGCCTTGATTAAACAGGCCTCTTTAGAATTGGAAGAACAGATTGAGGCGTCCAATATAGATTTCCGCTATCAGCTCCCAGAAGAAAAAACAATCCTTATCCTCGACAGCGAAAAAACCTACCGTATTATTGAAAACCTTATGGTAAACATTATAAAATATGCCCTTCCAGGCTCCCGCGCCTATATAGAGCTGGAAAAAAGCGAAAAAAACGCAACCCTTACTATGAAAAATATCTCTGCTGCAGAGCTTACCTTCTCCACAGAGGAAATCACCGACCGCTTTGTCCGGGGTGATAAATCCAGAAGCACCGAAGGCTCTGGCCTTGGCCTTGCCATTGCCAAAAGCTTTATGGAACTTCAGGGCGGCAGCTTTTTCGTATCCACAGACGGGGATTTATTTAAGGTTACCGCTGTATTTCCTGTTAATTCTGAAAAGAACTAAGCCAAAACTGCCGTATTAAGAACTTCCCTTAATACGGCAGTTTTTCTATGCAATCAACGAATCCGCTCCGTTAATCCTACCTTTTTTTGCACCTTCCAAAGCGTCTTATTACTGAAATACTGCGCTTTTTCATCATTCGCCTTAATTACCTGGTCCAGATACGCCTTGTCCTTTAAGATTTCCTCATAACGGCTCTGCAACGGCATAAGAAGGTCTGCCGCCGCTTCTCCTACCGCCATCTTAAATTCGCCGTAGCCTCTGCCTGCAAACTCCCTTTCAATTTCCTCTCTGCCCTTTCCGGTAATAGCTCCGTAAATATCAATCAACTTGCTGCTTC
>CATKYY010000090.1 GCA_949841225.1 uncultured Acetivibrio sp. | reverse complement strand
GGAGATTCAATTCCGATCACTTCTAAGTAGATTATACATGAGAGCTGCTTGATTTTCAAGTGGCTCTTTATATTATTTATCAGAAATATATTGAAAGACGGGATTGTGGCTGATACAATCCGATGCTCGCTATTTTTGTGGACACTATCACAGGACAATTTTTCTGCGCATCCTACGTCGTGTCTTTACTTTCCGAGAAAGAAAATAATTGAACCTGTCGGTTGTGAGAAGATCAACATATATAATCCCAACCGTATCGTCTTAAACACATACTTAATTTTTATCCTTATCTAGTTTCATTCTTGTATGATTCATATATAAAAACTACAAATCCCCACATACCAGTTTTTTTGAATGCGAATTTATTATCTTCTTTCAATAGATGTGTCATTAGCAGTAGACAGATGAGTATATTGACAGGCAAAAAGGGAGTATCCAGCTGATTCTATTTATAAACGCAGCCTCTGTCATAGCGCCTGACTGAAAAATTTCTTTCATCTCTAATCTCATTTCTGTACCGCTTTTGGTGCGGCACATATTTGCAGAAGCCGCGAGCAGCTTAGATTTTTGCCTGCCGTTCAATCTCCTCCGCCAATTTTTTATGAGGGTCCTCCCATGTGGAAGGCTTAATAGTTTTCCCTTCCTCATTATAATGGGGCTTCCCATCCGGCCACAGCTTGGACATATTGGCGTCCTGCACAATCTGAAACAGATTGTCGGGCCTTATCCCCATTTCAACAAGAGTTCCAAGAGCAAAATAAATAACGTCGATCATAGCATCCGCCTGCTCCACAATTTCGTCTGCCTCCAAAAATTCATTAATTTCTTCCAGCATCCAATGATACCTTTTCAAAGCCCGTTCCGCATTCATCTGCGTTGGCTTTTCTGCTACAGGATGTCCAAATTTTAGTTGAAATTCCCGGACATAATTCCATTCTTTATCCATTTGTTTTCCTCCATTTAACTATTTAGTAATAATACAATCCCTGTTGTTCAAGATAACGGATTATATCTTTCGCCGCCTCTACATCCTCATCGCTATAGTAGCTGAGAGCTCTCCCTTTCTTTTGGCGATCCGCCTTCAAACTGTACAGCTTCGCTTTTGCTTCTTCATCTAAATCAAAAAACCGGTGGATCCGACATTGGTGGAGAGAAAATTTAGAATCAATATTGTCGCCTTCCGTATCAGCCCTAAAAAGCACAAACACATCAGTAGGCGTCTCAATCTTTACAGCCTCTTCATTTTTACTGGCAATCATTCTAATATCCTTTATAATATCAAGCAGCTGCGAACCGCCGGATGTATTGCAGTCAATAATAACGCAGCTTTTTTTCTTCTCTGCCTCTGACAAATGCCAGGAGCCTTCATAATTCACTAAAAATTCTTCCTCCGAATAGGTTGCTTTTCCCGCGACCTTAATTCTTGATTTATCAGAGGAGGCTTTAGCGACAACCAAATGAGAATTTAGATTAGCGGCGATTTCCTGAATCAGCAGAGGATTACCTCCTTTGGGCGTAATAATTACTTCCGGCGCATTCTTACTTTTTATCTTTGAATACAGCAGGTATATCATGATAGCAGACAGCTTTTGTTTGTCCGTCTCATGATGGGAAATCTCCATTGTATCAATATAATAATGACTTTTTGTAAGGCTCTTACCTCCATATAAAATTATCTCATTAAATTTAAATATGTATTTAGACAGCATAATAATTAATTGTACTGCCGCCTCCTCTGCGTTAACGCCCGCATTGGCCATAAATGCCGACTCTGCAACATGATTCATTTTTATTACAATTTCATCCGCCGTCTCTGCCGAATATCCTAAATCACGCAAAGCAGATCCTACAATCGCACGGTCCCGCCGTCCGTAAATAATACGCCCCCATTTGGAATCAGGATCAATGATCCCCAAAGAAGCAATCACAGCCCTGACAGAATCCAGTCCCAAAATAGCAGCTATCATAAGCAATGGGGCAGAGGAAATAACCGTATTGATAATACTAAGAATCTCCTCCATAAATCAGCCCTCCCTTACAATGTACGACTTAATTAACTCTTCATCAGAATCAAATATAAAAACGCCCTTTTTATCTGCATATTCGCGAATTTTTTGAAACTGTCTATCATCTTCTACATACTCCCACTTAGGCCGTTCCGGCAGCCATGCAACCGTTCTGTACTGAATCTGTCGGATAGTCTTTGCATATTTTGAATAAAATTCCGATTCCCTGTTAATATACAGTCCGCCGATTAAAACGTATTTTGTATCCTTACTAAAATCATCTATAATCTGACAGTACTCTTCTGCAGAAATAAACGGCAGCACCGGCTTAATTGTTAATGCAAAAAAAATACCTTCCCTTCTAATTTTTTTTGCAAGCTCTAATCTCTCATCATAGGCTATCGTCCCCGGTTCCATCTCCTCAAGCATAGACCTGTTGGATAATGATACCGCCAGTTTTACAAATCCTTTATCCGCAGCCTTCAGCTCC
Source organism: uncultured Acetivibrio sp. (assembly GCA_949841225.1). Classification (GTDB taxonomy): domain Bacteria; phylum Bacillota; class Clostridia; order Lachnospirales; family Lachnospiraceae; genus Velocimicrobium. The sequence continues at coordinate 7,361 of CATKYY010000090.1, read as the reverse complement.
CGATTTAGTTGCGCTATACAATGAATTTCTTCCTCCTGAATAAAGCGCTTTGTTGAAATACTTACATACACCTTATCCATTTTTTCAGCTACTTTTTTTATATCCTCAGCCAGCTTATACTGATCAAAAAACTCGCCGTCGCAGCAAGGGCATAGAATAGCCTCTTTTTCACTTAATTTCCTATTTTCCAACCGGGGCAATTCCCAGTACGCCTTATCCCATTTAGCAAAACAATATTGACAGCCGGCCTGACAGGGAACAGCAGCCGAAAATAATTCTCTCATACGCCTATACGCACCTCTCGCATAATACTACATGAATATAATTTCTATGGAATAGCAGTTACAAATAATTAATTATATCATAATTTTTCATTTTTTGTAAACTGCATTTTTTCCTTGAGTTTCCGCATTTTGCAAACGACGAACCAGATGGAGGAAATAGAACGGTTATCTTGCCAAAGTCCTCTTCAAGGTCAGCTAAAAAATTTTTCAAATTTTTTTCAAAATTATGAATGGTTTTTCCTTTTTCAATCGTATTAAAGGTAGAGACATAAAATATTTATCAAATAATGGAGGAAAAATAAAATGAAAAAAGCATTTACAGGTTTCTTAGCGGCCGCCCTTATATTAACCATAGGAACAACTGCATTTGCCGCCGGTCCTAGGCGCGGGCGGAATTCTATAACCAAAAATAACAATAGCTCCAATTCTGTTAAAACCGTTTGCGTCCATACTGATACAAACAAAGATGGTATTTGCGATAACTGCGAGCTTCAAATAAAAAACTGGGCTAATGGAACCGGCTGTGGTATGTATTATGCAGATGAAGACGGCGACGGCGTTTGCGACAACTATGGAACCAACTGCGGCATGTATTATGCAGATGAAGACGGCGACGGCGTTTGCGACAACTATGGAACCAACTGTGGCATGTATTATGCAGATGAAGACGGCGACGGCGTTTGCGACAACTATGCAGCCGGAGGAGGCTATGGCCGCGGCTGCGGACGTGGAAATGGCCGTTGCGGAGGACGCCGTCAGTAACGAATGGAGAGGAAATGCGGAACGAACAAGAGGTAAACAGAGCAGTCGAGCGGTATTCCAACACCATTCGGAGGCTTTGCATGGTGCATTTGAAAAATCATGCTGATACCGAGGACATATTTCAAACCGTGTTTTTGAAGTATGTCCTTAGTTCTGTTTCCTTTGAAAATGAAGAGCACGAAAAAGCCTGGTTTATCCGCGTCACAATCAACGCCTGCAGGGACTTGCTAAAAAGCTTTTTCCGCAGCCGCACAGTGCCTTTGGATGAAATCCTGGAGCAGCCCGCCCTGCTTTTGCCGGACAACAAAGAGGTCTTAGAGGCTGTGCTTTCACTTCCGCAAAAATACAGGGACGTCGTGTACCTGCATTACTACGAAGACTATACTGCTCCGCAAATCAGCCGAATCCTTGGTAAAAATGTGAACACTGTTTATACTCTCTTAACCCGTTCCAAGCAAATGCTGCGGGAGAAGCTTGGAGGTGATGGGCTTGAATGACAGAATAAAAGAAACCTTTGATAAAATTTATGCAGAAGAAGAATTAAAGGAAAAAACAAAAAAATTCCTTTCACAAAAAACGCAAGAATACAAAAAGGATTATAAGAAACGCAGCATAATAAACTACCCGGCTCTGATTTCTGCCGCGGCATGTTTGTTGTTCCTGTTTTTAGGCGGCCGTTGGATCTATCTTACTCCAACGGCAGAAATCAGCATAGATATAAACCCGTCCATCGAACTGGGCGTCAACCGGTTTGACAAAGTTATTTCTGTAGACAGCTACAACGACGATGGGCAAACGCTGGCGGACTCCCTAAATATAAAATTTATAAACTATGCCGAAGCAATCCGCCGGATTATGGAAAACGAAAGAATCACAGATTTATTATCAGATGATGAAATTATGACTATTGCAGTTGTAGGCTCAGATGAAAAGCGTTATGCAAAAATGCTTTCTAATATTAAATCCTACACGGCCGGTCAGAGAAATACCCATTGCTATTTTGCAGATTCCGCAGAAATGGCCGCCGCCCATGAAATGGGACTTTCTTATGGAAAATATAAGGCTTTTTTAAATCTGCAGGCCCTTGACCCTAATATCACGCCAGAAGAAATACAGGGCATGACTATGCGGGAAATCCGAGACCTGATTGCTTCCCTGTCAAAAGACGGAGAGGGCGGCCCGCAAACAGAAAACGGCAGCTGCCCGAATTCCGGCGGCGGACATGGGAACGGGTATGGAAGACAAAGAAAAAGAAAGAGAAAAAACGCAGTCACACCGCCCGCTCAAACCCATGAACCCAATCCGAACACAAATAGTAAATCAAATAAATAACAGAGCTGATTGCCCAGGTAATCGGGTACGCCCAGTAGATATAACCAATCTCCCCAACCAAACGCATAACTGCAATAATATAACTAATCCGCAATACGCACCAGACGGACAACATAACGCACATAGGCACAAAGGCTTTTCCTGCGCCGCTGCATACAGCCGCTATGGAATGAGAAAAAGCCAGCAGGAAATAAAACAAAGCTACTGTCCGCGCTTGGCGGACTCCCAGTTCTATTACTCCCGGCGTTTTATCAAACATTCCAATTAGCTGAGGCGCAAAAATATAATAGAAAACGCCAATGACCTCCGCCAAAGCCATGGCAGAAAGAATACTAAACCTGGAGCCTTTTTTTGCCCGGCCATACTCCTTTGCTCCCAGATTCTGGCTAATAAAGGTAGTGCTCGCCATATTAAAGCTGACAATAGGTAAAAAGGCGAAGCCTTCTATCTTAGCGTGGACACCATAAGCCGCCATAGCCAGCTTGCCAAAGGAATTAATCTGGGACTGTACAATAACATTGGCAAAACCAATTACTGAATTCTGCACGCCTGAAGGCAGGCCGTACCGGACAATTTCCTTTAATATCCCCCTGTGAAAACGGATTTTCTTCAGCTCCACCGTATATATATTGCCCTTTCGAAGCAAATGCGCCAGGCAGAGAACTACGCTGGCCGCCTGAGATATAACCGTCGCCGCTGCCGCCGCCCAAACGCCCTGGCGCAATCCAGCAATAAAAAACAGATCCAGAACTACATTCAGTATAGAGGAAAAAACCAGATAGTACAAAGGCCTCCTGCTATCCCCTAAAGCATTCATAATGCTACGGCAAATATTATAAAGTACCAAAGCAAGAGACCCAAGAAAATAGTACCGAAAATAAGATACCGCTTCCGGCATAACCTCCGGGTCCGTCTGCATCCAGGTCAAAAGGGCCGGCGTAAAAGCCACGCCCATAACTGTCAAGAAAATCCCGCTGGCAATGCCAAAGGCCAAAATAGTATGGATAGCCAGGGAAACCCTTTCCTCATCTCCCGCCCCAAAATACCGGGAAATCACCACGCCGCCTCCCGTAGCAATACCTGCAAAAAAGCTTACCATTAAAAAAATCAGCGTTCCCGACGAAGTAACGGCCGCCAGCGCGTTCGTTCCCAGAAACCTGCCTACAATAAAAGCATCGGCCGTATTGTAAAGCTGCTGAAAAACCTGGCTTAAAAAAACAGGAAACGCAAATTCCAGCATAAGGATGTACGGATTTCCCGACGTCATATCTCCGGTATGAAAAGCATGGTCTTTTTGTACTGTATTTTTTACATGCTGCATAACTCTTTCTCTCCTATTCCAATTTGTGTATGAAACGCGCCTTAGTCCGGCAGCAGGCACTGCAATTCATATACCGGCCGCTTAAAATTAAATTCCCCGGTAAACAGCTCTGTTTCCACTACAATCCCTTCATAAGAAGCCCAATCTATCTCCTGAAAATTTTCTCTTATTTTCTCAATACCGCCCCGTTTCGTCTGACGGCAAAGATAATCGCCTTCTGATACCTGAAGAAAATTTTTACAGCTTCCCTTCCCTTCTCCCTGAACCTCAATAAACTGATAAGCCTCCCTCTTCCCTTTATGATAAAAATGCGCGAGGCCCACCTCGTAGCCTAAAGAAAATCCCTGTCCGACTGCTTCCAGCATAAGGCGCGTAAATCCGTCGTCATACTTTTCTCCTGCGTTCTTCCCTTCCCATGTTTCAAGAAACCACCGCCGTTCTGGCAGGCGGCACCGAATCCTTTGCTCCGGCTCTTTATAAAGAGCGGCCCTCTCAATTTCTTTTTGCGTCTCATAGATAAAATCCAGGCCTTCTTCAATAATTTTCCTCTTTTTTTCCGCAATTTCCCTTCCGTACTCCATTAACTCTTTATAATGTATCCTCCCGCCGTCCTTATCTATAAAATGATTAAAATCCTTCAGCGGAATATCCAGCTCTACGCAGATTTTAATAGCATCGATTACGCTTAACTGGGAAAAAGTATAGTACCGGTATCCTGTATGTAAATCTGTATAAGCTGGTTTTAAAATCCCCAAACGGTCATAGTAACGAAGAGATTTGATATGCGCCCCAGACAGCCGGGAAATTGTTCCAATAGAAAGAAGCTCTCCGTTTTCTAATTTTTTCTCCTTTTCCGACATTTGTATTTTCCTCTTGACTCTCCTATAATGGTATACTTTACTATAGTATACATGACTGTTTCGCGCATGTCAATTCTATGGGATTACCAAGCAATCGATAAAAAGGAGGATATTATGAAACACTCACTGAACCAGCCAATTACAGCATTGTCTTTACTCCGTTTTTCTTTCCCTACCATTTTATCTCTGGTATTTATGGGAATATATACTACGGTAGACGGAGTTTTCGTTTCCCAGCTTATTGGAACGGACGCGCTTTCTTCTGTCAATATTATTATGCCGGTAATTAACGCCGCTATCGCTATAGGCACCATGTTCGGTACCGGAGGAAACGCTATTGTTGCAAAACGTCTGGGGGAAGGCCAGGAAAACACTGCGCGGGAAAATTTCTCTCTTATTTTACTGGCCGCCGCTTTGGTAAGCCTTATTTTCACCCTGGCGGGCCTTATTTTCCTAAAACCGATGATTTCCTTTTTGGGCGCCGACAAAAACCTGTTTTCCTACTGCTACGACTATGCCCTGTATACCCTTTTATTTGTGCCGTTTTGCATTTTTGCTATGGTTTTTCAGGTATTTTTTATTACAGCCGGACGTGCAGGCATGGGGCTTGGCTTCTCTGTTGCCGGAGGTCTTTCCAATATGGTCTTAGACTATATCCTGATTCACAGCCTAAACCTTGGCATCAGCGGGGCCGCTATCGCTACTGGCATAAGCTACACCATTCCAGCCCTTGCCGGAATATTTTATTTTACTTTTTATAAAAAAGGACCGTTGTTTTTATCCAAACCCTGTTTTGACTGGTCCGTTATCCAAAAAACCTGCTCCAATGGGGCTTCAGAAATGGTAACGAATCTCTCTATGAGCGTTGTCACCCTTTTATTTAACAATATCCTAATGCGGCTGGCCGGCTCTGACGGCGTAGCCTCTATTACCATTATCCTTTACGCCCAATTCCTGCTTTCTTCCATTTACCTGGGCTATGCTGTAGGCGTCGCGCCGATTATCAGCTATAATTATGGACGCAGGGATTCCGAACGGCTAAAAAAACTGTACCGTCTAAGCCTGGTTCTCATTACAGTTACTTCTGCCTTTACCTTTGTTATAAGCCTTGCCTTTGCTAATCCTCTGGTAGAAATTTTCTCTCCAAAAGGCAGCGCTGTCTACGATATGGCGGCCTATGGATTCCGGCTTTTTTCTGCCTGTTTCCTTTTTATGGGCTTCAACATTTACGGCTCCGCTATGTTTACAGCTTTTTCCGACGGAATGGTATCCGCGCTCCTTTCTCTCCTACGGACGCTGATTTTTGTTATTATTTCCATTTTGCTGCTTCCACAGCTTATTGGTATTGACGGGGTCTGGCTTTCCATTCCTTTTGCAGAGCTGTTAGGCTTTTTCGTTACCTTGTATTTCTTCCGAAAAAAGAAACAGGTTTACCAATATGCCTGACGGAACAGCATCCCGCCTTACAATAAACCCTTTAGGACAAAAAAATATTTATAAGAAATTACGGAAATGCTCTTTATAGAAAGAACATTTCCGTAATTTTTTCAGTCCAGCGCCATTCTTTTCACATAATCCAAACCATTTTTCAACGGCTTTACCATAATAAGTAAAATCAGGGTAATCGCCCCTTCTGTAAAAATATAAGCTCCATTGTATACCAAAGAATACGGCAGAGGCGCCCAGCCCTCCCATGCATACTGGCCAAAAAACAGCCAGCCGGACAACACAACAAATACATATCTTCCCAAAATACCGGCAAGATAGCCTTTTATTAGACCGCTTTTTGATTTCCAGAAAAATCCGGAAAGCCCCAAAGCTCCAAACGCAAGAAAATAATCCACCAATACCTGGATTGGGAACAAAATATAAGGGTCCAGCAAAAGCTGCAAAATACCATGGGCAAAGCCCGTCAGAATACCCGCCGCCGGTCCATATAAATACCCTACAAAACAGATAAAAAACATACTGAGCAAAGTAACGGAGCCTCCAAAAGGAAATTCATAAAGCTTCAGCATAGAAGTAACTGTGGCAATCGCAATAGAAACCGCGCAGAATACCAGTTGCCTCGTATCAAAATGTTTTCTTTTTTCTCCTCTTTTCGTCATGGAAACTGCAAGAACCAACAATAAAAGCATCAGAACCGCCAAAGCAATATAGCCGGGCATTGTGAGAGAATAAGACGCGCCCCATTCATCCTCGACCTTGTTCAAAAAGAAATTTAACATAAAAAAAATCCTCCTTTTCTTCCAGAATTTTCTGGATTTTGCGTAGGAGGGTGCCAAAAATGAGTTGCTTCCTTACGCCGGTATTACCCGGTTCAAGTAATGAGGGACAGATACCTTTTCAAAAAGGCATCTTCTCAGCCATGGCGCCCCTAGCAAAAAAATATATATGCTATTTAATATTACCAACTATAGCAGATATGAAAAAAAATGTCAACAGAAACTTACTTTTAAACGCAAAAACCTGCGGTTCTATCCGCTACACTCAGATAAAACCACAGGCTTCTATTTTTAGAGCGGCAACCATGCGGCCCGCTTTTATACTTTAAACCTGGACACCTGACCTTTCAGTTCTGAAGAATCCTCTGTCAGTTCCTGTGCATCCGATGCTACCGTTTTACTATTGCCTGCCACGACGGCCGCCAGCTCAGCCATTTCTGCAGTAGTCGCCTCTATCTCCTCTGCGCTTGCCGACTGTTGTTGCGTAATTGCCGCTACCGAAGTAGCCACATCGTCCACTTCTTTGATTTTTACAATCATGCCTTCCATAATTGTGTTTGTAGAATTGATGCTTTCA
>CATKYY010000089.1 GCA_949841225.1 uncultured Acetivibrio sp. | reverse complement strand
GATACTGCTCTGGATGCTCCATGGCATCTAAAAGAGTTTCCCGGTCAAATACATTTACGTTGATATGATGTCCGCCGTCGCAAAAATATCCGTCCAACAGAGCCGCCAAATGAGAAACTCTGTCCTTTTCTTCCTTTCCCAGCGCCTTTGGCACAATGGAAAAGGTATAAGAAATACCATCCTGAGCATCCTTATATTTTAGCTTTGCCACTGACGCCATAGAAGCCAGGGCGCCGTTTTTATCCCTTCCATGCATTGGATTAGCCCCAGGACCGAACGGTTCTCCCGCCTTACGTCCATCCGGGGTATTTCCTGTCTTTTTACCATACACTACATTCGAAGTGATTGTCAGAATAGAAAGCGTTGTCTTTGCATTCCGGTAGGTTTTTACCTTTTTCAGCTTATTAATAAACGTATGCACCAAATCCACGGCTATCTGGTCTACTCTGTCGTCATTATTTCCAAAAGCCGGGTAATCCCCCTCGATTTCATAGTCAACCGCTAGTCCCGTATCATCCCGAATCACCTTTACCTTAGCATGCTTAATCGCAGAAAGAGCATCCGCTACGACGGAGAGCCCGGCGATACCGCAAGCCTCTGTACGGAACACATCTACATCATGAAGAGCCATCTGCAGCTTTTCATAATTATATTTGTCATGCATATTGTGAATGACATTCAAGGTATTGATATACAGTACTGACAGCCAGTCCAGCGTCTGGTCGAACCTTGACATAACCTCCTCATAATCCAGGTATTCGCTAGTAATCGGAGCGAACATAGGTCCGACCTGCTCTCCTGACTTTTCGTCCCTGCCGCCGTTGATGGCATACAAAAGCGCCTTGGCCAGATTCGCCCTTGCTCCGAAAAACTGCATCTGCTTTCCAATCCGCATAGCAGACACGCAGCAGGCAATACCGTAGTCGTCGCCCCAAACATTTCTCATAATATCGTCGTTTTCATACTGAATAGAACTGGTATCAATAGAAGCCTTCGCGCAAAATTCTTTAAAAGGCTTCGGCAGGGAATTTGACCAAAGCACGGTCAGATTTGGTTCCGGCGCAGGACCCAGATTATACAAAGTATGGAGAATACGGAAGCTGTTTTTCGTCACCAGAGTTCTTCCATCCATTCCCATACCGCCGATAGATTCTGTTACCCAGGTAGGATCGCCGGAAAACAGCTCGTTATAAGAAGGCGTACGAAGAAACCGGACCATACGCAGCTTCATAACAAACTGGTCCATCAGCTCCTGCAGCTCCTCCTCCGTCATAATTCCCCTCTTTAAATCTCTCTCAAAATAAATATCCAAAAACGTAGATACGCGCCCCAGGCTCATGGCGGCTCCATCCTGTTCCTTAATAGCCGCTAAATAGCCGAAGTAGGTCCACTGAACCGCTTCCTTTGCATCCTTTGCCGGCGCGCTTATATCATAGCCGTAGCCCGCCGCCATTTCCTTCAGCTGCTTTAAAGCCTTCATCTGCTCAGAAAGCTCTTCTCTTAAGCGAATATCCGGGGACTCAATCACGTCCCGCTCCAAAAGCTTTTTCTGCTCCTGCCTTTCCTCAATCAGGGCGTCCACGCCATAAAGAGCCACTCTTCTGTAATCTCCAATAATACGGCCTCTTCCATAGGCATCTGGAAGTCCTGTAATAATACCTGTATGCCTTGCCTTTCGCATAGCGTCGGTATAGGCGTCAAAAACGCCGTCATTATGAGTTTTTCTATTGTAGGTATAAATACTTTCTGTCGTTTCATCCAGCTTGTATCCATAAGCCTCCAGCGCTTTTTTTACCACACGGATACCGCCGTTTGGCATAATTCCTCGCTTCAGCGGCTTATCCGTCTGAAAGCCTACTACCACCTCTTTTTCTTTGTCCAGATAAGCCGGTCCAAAAGTAGTAATGGTAGATGGCCGGCGTGTTTCCGCATCAATAATACCCTTCTCATGCTCCTCCTTCATCAGAGCCCTTGCTTCCTCCCATAAATCCAGAGTCCTGTCCGTAGGCCCTACAAGAAAGGAAGCGTCTCCTTCATAAGGCGTGTAATTATGCTGGATAAAGCTCCTTACATTAATATCCGTCGTCCAGCTCCCCGTCTCAAATCCATTCCATTCCTCTCGCATTCCATAAATCCTTTCTAATGTATTTTTCTATAAATTCTCTAAAGCTTTGTTTAATTCTTCTGTCCCTGGCAGCACAAAACGCCCCTCTTTAATTAGAACCGTTTTTGTTCCATCCTTTTGGTATACGGAAATCTCGCCAAGCTCATCATATGGAATAGTAATATCCGTATGGCAGTTAAAATATGCTTTTTCTATCTCCGTTTTTCTTAAAATAGAAATTTCATTATCCTTCGCCACCATTTCCTTTCCATCCGGCCCATAAGTTTTCACATCCTCCTGCATCCGAAAGCAAGTATCGCCTACCGCAAAATGAGGTCCTGTTTTTTCTGCAATCAGAATCGGCAGCTTGCCAGAAATGCCATACTTTCTGCCCATCGCGTAAGCTACGGTATTTGTTCCAATCGCAAACTCTCCAAGAGGCAGAGTTTCCCGCTGATTCATAATATTCTCCTGGATAAATTTCCGGTTTTCTTCTTCCTTTTCAAAATTTTTGCAGGTATAATCCGCAATCTTACCATCCTGGAAAGTAATTGATAAATCAATATATTTCAGTTCACGCAGGAAAACCTCCGTTACATGAAGAACGCCGTTCGTTCCAGAAAGCTTCGGCGAAGTAAATACCTCCCCTACCGGAATATTTACATCTGCAAGACAATTTTCAAACAGCGTCTCTTTTTCTGGATTAGAAAGCTTTGAAAGGGCTACCTTAAGGTTCGTCCGGTTTTCTCCCATACCAAGAATATGAACGTATTCTCCCTTATCTAATACGTCGATAAGTTTTTGCTGGATTTCCTGATACAAATCCATATCCAGCGTATTTACCTTTATGGTTTCATCAAAAATCTCTGTAAACTTTTCTCCAATTTCCGGGATTGGGTAGGAAATAATTGTAAAGCTGATTTCTTCCTTTTTCATATATTTATTTCCTAAAATAGTCTCGTCTCTGCGAAGATCTACCATAAGCTTCTGCTGCTTTCCCTGATAAGACAACGCTTCCTTTTTTGCCTCCGGCGTAAACGGATGCTCTCCAAAAACCTCTATCACGGCAGGCCCTGCAAATTTCCCGGCAAACTCCTTCACTTCCTCATAAGCGCAGGCAAGGCCGGAAAGCCTTCGCTCTGTCAGCGCCTTGTCCAAATACAAAGCGTCGTCGTAACGGTGGTCATAATCATACTGCCGGTTTGCCCGTGAACTGGCAATGGAAGCCCTGCGGAAACAAGGCTTAAGTCCTAAAGCCTCAAACTGCCTGGCGGCAGCCCTTACCATCCTCTCAAATCCCAGATGATAGCGAATTTCTACCGTATCCTTAATCGACATATCCAGGCGGCCATTTACAAAACCCAGCCGGAACCCCTCTGTATAAGTTTTTGCCAAAGCTTCTATTTTTTCCTGACTGAGCCCATTGAAATACCGCGCCGTTTTTATTTCATTTTCTGTTACCAATTCTCCATAATAGTAAAGGTAATCCGGCCCCGCTTCCGCATTTGTTTCCCTGTCAAGGTCCGCCTCCAGCGCGATGGTTGCAGCAAATCCATATTCTGGGCAAAACAGGCGTTTTGCATCCTGACGGCGCAGAGTTTTGGTATAATCGCTGTCAAAATAATACAGGGCGGATTTTACAGCCTGAGCCGTTGTTTCCTCCTCATCTTCAAAAAGATTAAAAATCTCAATAAACAGTTCCATAGCAAAAACCCGGTTAGAAACAAGTCCTTCAAAGGCATAAGCAATATTTTTCCGCAGCGTACTGTACAGGACGCATAAAGACGGCCCGTAAGCTTCTCCCAGCTTTTTATTCGCATAAACCGGATTCGCGTAGCTTTCCTCATAAGCTTCCCCTAAAATATCCCGGTACAGCTCCTGGTTCAGCTTTCTCCACTGTAGGCCGCCGGTTTTCTCTCTTTCCTTTACATAACCAGCCGTTTTTTCCACCAGCATAAGAAAATCGGCCATAGTCTTAAAATACTCCTGATAAGCAAAAGCTACCGAAGAAACGTCCCTTCCAATCTCTTGAATCCTGGCAACCGCCAGCTCATAACGCTCCTCCACGCCTTCATTTTCTTCCTTTATACATTCCCAATAACTCATAACTAAATTCTCCTTATCTTTATTATCTGCCTCGTATGTTTCTTTTGACTTTTTTTAAAATAAATGGTAAAATACCCAAAGTGAGCAGCGCGGATGGTCGCGGCTGCAAATGCCGAAAGGCTGCAGGTGAGGAAAGTCCGAGCTTCACAGGGCAGGATTCCGGATAACGTCCGGTGGAGGCGACTCCCAGGCCAGTGCAACAGAAATAAACCGCAGGGAAACTATGCCAGGCATAGTTTTCTCCTGTAAGGGTGGAAAGGCGAGGTAAGAGCTCACCGCCTGGCTGGTAACAGGCAGGGCACATGTAAACCCAATCCGAAGCAAGACCGAACAGAAAGCGATACGGCGGCCCGTCGTGCTTTCGGGTAGGTCGCTTGATCCTGGCGGCGACGTCAGGGCTAGATAGATGACCATCAAATACAGAACTCGGCTTATAGTGCTGTCTCACGAAAGCTGCCGCAAAAGCGGCAGCTCTTTTCTATTACCAAACCTTTTTTCTAAACATGAAAATAACTGTTTCCTACAAATTCCCTCAAAATCGAATTTTTCGGTATATCCTCGCTGGAAACCCCTACAAAATAATCTAAAAACTTAAGTATCCTCTTCGCCTCCATATAGGCCGGTTCATCCTCGCGGATTCCAAACAAAATAGGCTCCGCATACTGCTTTAATACCGCCAGCTCATAAATCAGGGCAGAATTAAACATAACGTCCGCCTGCTCCTGAAACGGGAAAATATACTGCTCCTCTCCCGCCCTCACAGAAGACCACATATTAATGGTTCTGGCCGCGCTGGAGCCTCTGGTCCTGGCGTCTCTTACCATTCTCCGAATCAAACGTCCGTCCGAGGTAGAAATTTGGTTATGCTCATCAATATTCAAGGTGGTCAATGCGCTGATATATATTTTAAACTTACTTTCCGTTGGTAAAGAATAGGAAAGCTTGTCATTCAGCCCATGGATACCCTCAATTACCAGAATATCGTCCGGCCCTAATTTCTTATAGTTGCCCTTATATTCCCGTTTTCCCGTTTTAAAGTTAAAGCTTGGAAGCTCTACCTCCTCCCCGGCAAGAAGCGCCGACATGTCCTTATTAAACTGCTCTACGTCAATAGCCTCCAGGCATTCAAAATTATAGCTGCCATCCTTATTTTTCGGCGTCATCTCACGGTCTACAAAATAATCGTCCACCCCGATCGGATGAGGCTTCAGCCCAAAGGTGCGAAGCTGTATAGACAATCTGTGAGAAAACGTAGTTTTTCCAGAAGAAGACGGGCCTGCAATCATTACAAACTTCTTATTTTTTTCCTTTGCAATCTGCTCTGCAATCTCTCCAATCTTCTTTTCCTGCAAAGCCTCCTGTACCAGCATAAGGTCGCTCATATTCCCTTCTGCAATCACATCATTTAAAGCCCCTACCGTAGCGATCTCCATGGTCTGGTTCCACCGTCTCGCTTCCTGCAGCGCGGCAAACAGCTTATGCCTTGGTTCAAATTCCGGCACCTTTTTCGGCTCCTCGCGAACAGGCAGCTGCAAAATCAGCCCCTTATCATAACTATACAAAGCAAAATATTTCAAAACCCCGGTACTATAAGGCATATATCCAAAAAAGTAATCCTCAAACCCATCCAGGCTATAAATATTAGTCTTAGAAACCCGCCGGTAACGGAACAATTTTTCCTTATCAAACATGCGATGCTCATGAAAACGCTTTACCGCCTCGCTGGTATTCACCGAGCGCTTCTCAAATACAATATCCTGCTCTACCAGCTTCCGCATCCGCTTCTCAATCTTTTCCCGTATTTCCTCTGAAATACCATTTTCTCCCGCCGCTTCTCCTGTAATTTCAATATAGTAGCCGGGCCCCAGAGAATGCTCCACCGACACCCGGTCTATCTTCTCTCTGTCCAAAACCTGATAAATAGCCTTCATCATAACCATAACTATGCCTCTTACATAGGTCTTCATCCCCGCCGGATGCGCCGCCGTAAGAAACTCAATCCTTTCAGCCGAAGGTAAAACCTCCTTCCGAAGCTCCTTTAAATGCCCGTCCTCCAAAACCAGCAAAATATCATTCTCATACTCCGCCTGACGTTCCGCCGCCAAATCAAAATAGGTCCTTTCCTCCATCTTTCACACCCTTTTCTCCTTCTGTTCTAATCTGCCAAACAGTCTTATGTATAATATGCCAATCCCTCTTTTACATATGCCAGCTCTTCTAACAACTCGGAAAGCCTCTTCTTATTTCTGTCAAAACTCTGTCCCTCAAGCTCTTTTACCACTCTTCCAAGGCTTTCCCTCCCATATTCCAAAAACTCCTTTAATACCAAATTCCGCTCTTCTAAAAGAAGCTTCCCATACAAGTAAAAAACTTCTCTCTCATAGATTTCCTGTCCCTTTACAGCCTTAACGCCTGTATAATTTTTCCCATCCTCCGACAGCATAAATTCTTCTTTAATCGAAAACCCCAGCTCATGTACAAAATGCCGCACATTGCCAAGCTCCGACTGGGGCTGCAGCACCAGCTCCTTTACAGACTGAACCGTCTCTTTACTCTCCGACAAAATTTTCACCATAAGACCGCCGCCCATGCCGCTAATTAAAATAGTATCTGCCTCCCCGCGTTTCAATTTCTTCGCGCCGTCGGAAATTCTGGTTTCTATCCGTTCTAAAAGGCCGTAACGGCAGATATTTTCCCTGGCTCTCTCAATAGGGCCTTTATTAATATCCATAGCAATCGCAGAAGGAATCTTTCCATTCTTTACCAGATATATTGAAACATGGGCATGATCGCAGCCAATATCAGCAAGGCGGTTTCCCTCTGTTACAAGTTCTGCTACTGCTTTCATCCGTTTTGATAACTGCATAGCCAGCTCCATTCCATTCTGTCTGTATCCGTTTTATTCCAGATAATCCTTCAGCTTCCGGCTCCTGCTAGGATGCCTGAGCTTCCTTAAAGCCTTCGCTTCAATCTGCCGGATACGCTCGCGGGTTACGTTAAATTCTTTTCCTACCTCTTCCAGAGTCCTGGCTCTTCCATCCTCCAGGCCAAACCGCAGGCACAATACTTTCTGCTCTCTTTCTGTCAAAGTTCCCAACACATCTCCCAGTTGTTCCTTTAAAAGAGTAAAAGCGGCTGCTTCCGCCGGTACCGGCACATTATCGTCCTGAATAAAATCTCCCAAATGGCTGTCCTCTTCTTCGCCAATCGGCGTTTCCAAGGATACCGGCTCCTGGGAAATCTTCTGAATCTCCCTCACCCGCTCCAAAGGCATATGCATTTCCTCTGCGATTTCCTCCAGAGACGGCTCCCTGCCAAGCTCCTGCAAAAGCTGCCTCTGCACCCGGATTAACTTATTAATCGTTTCCACCATATGCACTGGAATACGGATCGTCCTGGCCTGGTCTGCAATCGCCCGGGTAATCGCCTGACGAATCCACCAGGTAGCATAGGTACTGAATTTAAATCCTTTTTGATAATCAAATTTTTCTACCGCTTTAATCAGACCCAGATTTCCCTCCTGAATCAGGTCCAGGAAAAGCATGCCTCTGCCCACGTACCGCTTGGCAATACTGACTACCAGACGCAAATTTGCCTCAGCCAGACGCTTTTTGGCGTTTACATCTCCTTCTATCATTCTTTTGGCCAGCTCTATCTCCTCATCCGCATTTAAAAGAGGTACTTTTCCAATTTCTTTCAGATACATCCGCACCGGGTCCTCTATACTCACGCCCTCTGGTACAGAAAGGTCAATATTTTCAAGGTCTTCCTCTTCTTCTCCGCTGCTCTCCATTTCCAGGATAATATCATCGTCAGAAACGTCGTCTGTAATCCGCAGCACATCTACGCCCTTAGACTCCAGAAATTCATAGGTTTTCTCTATCATTTCCGGGCTTAACTCCATATCCCCAAAAAATTCATTGATTTCCTGGACTTCCAATATATTTTTCTTTTTCTTGGCCGCCTCCAACAGCTCTCTCAATTTTTCTGTAAACTTAACCAGTCCTTCATCCATAATCTGCACCTTGTCCTTTCCCTCTGACCTTGTTCTATATACTAACCAACCTGTAAAGAAATATGCAAATTCTGTAAATTCTTCTGTTCCTCCATTAGCCTTTGCAGACTGGATAAATCCGTTAAATGCTGAATTTCATATTCCAGGCTCGCTCCTCTTACCCGCTTTACAATGTCGTTAAAGGCCTTCTCCCTTTCTGCCGGCGACATGTCCTCCTGAAATCCTGTATGGAACAGCTCGGCCGCCTGCTTCTGCTCCTCTCTGCTTTCAAAAC
This sequence comes from uncultured Acetivibrio sp., assembly GCA_949841225.1. Classification (GTDB taxonomy): domain Bacteria; phylum Bacillota; class Clostridia; order Lachnospirales; family Lachnospiraceae; genus Velocimicrobium. The sequence continues at coordinate 1,497 of CATKYY010000089.1, read as the reverse complement.
AGCTAATGATTTTTGCCGGCGTAACCATCCCCTCTTTCTCATACTGTAAAAACAACAGCTTGGCCGCCTGATGATAAATCTCTCCCTTAAAATCCTCCTCTGTGATAATGCCTTTTATTTTATGAAACAGGGAGGTATCCTCAATCAGCCAGGTAAGCAAAAGCTTCTGGCTCTTCTGGATTCCTTCCTCTTTTTTTTCTTCCCGGCCGCTTCTTATTTTATCTTTTCTTTCATAAGAAGCCGTTCCAATTAACTGGCTGCCATAACGGTTTACCAATCTTCGCAGATTGTCAAAGCCCACATGGTACATACGGTCGATTGCCTCAATGTAATTATTCCTCTCGATTTCCTCTTTAAAATCCGTGAGCCGCTTTGCTACTTCATTGAAAAACCTGGTTTTCTGCTCCGGGTCCTCCAAATCATATTCCCGCTCCAGCACCTCAATCTCAAAATAAAAACTGTTCTTTGCATTTTGCAGCCGCTTTTCAAACTCCTCCGCTCCCAAAGCCTTGATAAACTCATCTGGGTCCTTGTATGGCCGCATATCTACCACTCTGGAGGAAAGACCCGCCTCCTTTAAAATCGGAATAGCCCTAAGAGCCGCCTTCGTACCGGCTCCGTCGCTGTCATAAGTAATCAATACCTCGTTGGTATAGCGTTTTAGAAGACTGGCCTGAAGTCCTGTAAAAGCAGTTCCTAAAGAAGCCACCGCATTGTTAAAGCCTGCCTGGTGGAGAGCAATAACATCCATATAGCCCTCGCAAATAAGCATATTCTTCCTTCTGGACAGCCTTGCTAAGTTTAAGCCGTACAAATTCCGGCTTTTATCAAAAAGCTTTGTTTCCGGCGAATTTAAGTATTTCGGCGTACCATCGCCCATAACCCGCCCTCCAAAGCCAATAACCCGGTTATTTATATCCATAATCGGGAAAATAACCCGGTTCCAAAATTTATCATAAGCGCCTCTTTTTTCATCCATAGAAAAAAGCCCCGCTTCCTTCAAAACACCGTCCTCATATCCCTTTGCTTTTAAATACTGATACAGCTCGTTTCCAAATTTACTGGAATATCCCAGACCAAAGCCCTTTATCGTCTCCTCCCGAAGCTCCCTCTTCCTTAAATACTCTACTGCTTGTCTCCCTCTTTCCGAGCGAAGCTGGCAATAATAGTATTTTGCCGCCTCCTTATTAATCTCCAGCAGCCTGGAACGCAAATCCTGCAGCCGCCTGGCTTCTTCTGAATATTCTGCCTCTGGAAGCTGTACTCCCGCTCTTTGAGCCAAAGCCTTCATTGCCTCCACAAAGCTGTAATTCTCATATTCCATTAAAAAGGTAAATACATTACCTCCCACGCCGCAGCCAAAGCAATGATACATCTGCTTCGACCTGCTTACGGAAAAGGACGGCGTTTTCTCTCCATGGAAAGGACAAAGACCCATATAGCTGGAGCCTTTTTTTGTTACCTTTACATAAGAAGATATAACATCTACAATATCAT
>CATKYY010000088.1 GCA_949841225.1 uncultured Acetivibrio sp. | reverse complement strand
TTTACTCATCTTCCTTCCTTGGGAATCCCGAACCAAACCATGGAACAGCACCGTGTCAAAAGGCTTCTCTCCCATATGCTCAAAGCCTGAAAAAATCATACGGATAACCCAGAAGAAAATAATATCATAGCCCGTTACAAGTACGTTCGTCGGATAAAAATACTCCAGCTCTTCTGTTTTTTCCGGCCATCCCAGCGTAGAAAACGGCCACAGAGCAGAGCTAAACCAGGTATCCAGGGTATCTTCGTCCTGACGCATAGGCCCATGTCCGCATTCCGGGCAAGCCTCCGGCCTTTCGGAAGCCCTCGCCACTACAATTTTACCGCACTTGTCGCAATAATATGCCGGAATCCTATGCCCCCACCAAAGCTGCCTGGAAATGCACCAGTCGCGGATGTTGTCCGTCCAGTTAAAATAGTTTTTTTGCATCCGCTCTGGAATCAGCCGGACTTCCCCGCTTTTTACCGCCTCTATAGCAGGCTTTATTAACTCGTCCATCTTAACGAACCACTGCTGCTTTACCATTGGCTCCACAGTTGTAGAGCAGCGGTCATGAGTTCCTACATTATGGGAGTGGTCCTCAATTTTTTCTAAAAGTCCCAGGGAATCCAGCTCTGCTATAATCTGTTTCCTTGCCTCATAACGGTCCAGACCGGCATACTTTCCTCCCTTTTCATTAATGGTAGCATCATCGTTCATAATATTGATTTCTGGAAGGCTATGGCGTTTTCCCACCTCAAAATCATTGGGGTCATGAGCCGGCGTAATTTTAACAACGCCCGTACCAAATTCCCTGTCTACATACGCGTCTGCTACCACCGGAATCTCCTTATTTACAATAGGGAGCACTACCATTTTTCCAATCAGGTCCTGGTATCTTTCATCCTCTGGATGTACTGCTACCGCTGTATCTCCTAACATTGTCTCTGGCCGGGTGGTCGCAATTTCTACAAAACGTCCCGCTTCGCCCGCCACCGGATATTTAATATGCCAGAAATGCCCCGCCTGCTCCTCATGCTCCACTTCTGCATCTGAAATAGATGTTTTACAAACCGGACACCAATTTACAATACGGGAACCTTTATAAATATATCCTTTTTCATACAGCTTAATGAATACTTCCTCTACGGCTTTGGAACAGCCCTCGTCCAGAGTAAAGCGTTCTCTGTCCCAGTCGCAGGAAGAACCTAACTTCTTTAGCTGTTCCACAATAGCTCCGCCATACTCTTCCTTCCACTGCCAGGTCCGTTTTAAAAAGCCCTCTCTGCCAAGCTCCGCTTTATCAATACCTTCCGATTTCAACTGATTGATAACCTTAACCTCGGTAGAAATACTGGCATGATCCGTCCCCGGAAGCCAAAGAGCCTCATAGCCTTGCATCCTTTTAAAACGAATCAAAATATCCTGCATAGTTTCATCCAGGGCATGTCCCATATGAAGCCTTCCTGTAATATTGGGAGGCGGTATTACAATGGTAAAAGGTTTCTTATTTTTATCCACTTTCGCATGGAAATACTTTTTATTTATCCATTTGTTATATAATCTCCCTTCAATCTCCTGGGGATTATAATTTTTTTCCAATTCCTTTTGCATTCTTTCTCTCCTTTAAAAGCTTCCTTCTTTAATTAATATAGTATTGAAAATTTCTTTTTCCGTCAACCCCTTATCGCTTTTATATTTCATCCATAGAAAATCCCTGGAGAAACAGACGAATTTCATTTTCACGCTCCGGCCGCTGTTTTTTTATCCGCTGGAGCTCCTCTAAATTATCTTTCAGCATTTTATTATTATAATCCATCCTCTCCCGCAGCTTCTGCCTTCTGACATTTAAACGATGCCTTACCTCTACCATTTCCTTTTGATCCAACAGTCCTTCTGGTTGATAGGTCCATACCTCGGCATCCGCTATCCCATATTTTTTCAATTCATTAATCAAAATCTGGTTATACTGGTTAATTTTATCTGTAGCGGAACGAAACTGCCTTTCCTTTTCCTTTAAAAGAAGATATTGCTTCCATATATATTCCAGCTCCATAGAGCTGCCCACGCCCAGCTTTTCATAAGCGTATTCCAGACAGCCGGTATTGTTCACATATTTTATTTTTACCTTATTTAAAAGTCCAATCGCCCTGGAAAGTTTTCTCTCTGTCAATACCATTCCCCGGCGGTTTTTCCTGGATTCCAATACAATATAAAGAGCGCTGGAAGCCCCCATAAACACAGTAAGAAGAAACGGCACTGCCATTGTTACTTCAAAAACAGCCTCTAATGCGACCAGCAAAAGAATAAGCAATAGCACCAAGACAGCCGTTGTAACCGCCAGCTTTTTCAAATATTTCTGCTTTTCTATGATTTCCTCTCTTTCATAAGAAAGGCTTCCCTTTTCTCCTTCCAAATGCCGCATATCGTTTTTTATGACAGACTGGTACTGCTCATTTTTCTGCATTTTCTTCAATTCCTCTGGGACAATATCTTCATATTGCTCCATTCTCTGCCTGTGACGCTCAGAAAGCTTTATCTCCTGGCTTTTATATCTCTCCCTTTCCTTACGGAAAAGCACAATCTTTTCTGCCGCTTCCTCAAAAGCCTTCCGTTCCTCCTCTGGAACCATATCGATTTTTTGAATATCCGTCAGATAAGAGGTCACGGCCTCATATTCTACGCCGGCCTCTCTAATCTGCCTTTTTGCTTCTCTCATCTGTTCACAGCAATCCTCCAGCGATTGGCTGGTTTCTTCTACAGCGGGAAGCTCGGCGGCCTCCATGCTTAAAGCCTCCTCAGCCCTTAACTCCGGCTGCTCTTTTACGCTCTCTTTTTTCTTTTTCCGAAGCCACGAAAATAAGCCCATTTTTTATCCAACTTTCCTTCTATATTCCTGTTTCCATTCATTCAAAAGCCTGTCTATTTCCTCATAATAAATCCCCGGCTGGCCTTTATGCTTTTTCTCCACAGCCTTCCAAAACTTCTGATAATCCTCCGTTTGTAAATATTCCTTTTTGCTTCTCTCCAAATCTGCCAGAAGTTTCTTTTTCTCTTCCAAAGAAACCTGCCCGACCTCTATATGAGCCATCTGGCAAACCTCCACATAAGCCTTTAGAGATTCTTCCTTTTCATTCCTCCCATAAGCTTCTAAAAAGTACTGCGCTGCCTCCGGCAAGCCTCCTGTATACAAACAGGCGATTCCCAGATTATGAAGAACATCTCCTGTTTCCTCCGGCGTTAATCCGTCGCTCTGGCTTTCCAAAAGCTTTCGGTACTCCATAAAAGCCATAGCGGGCCTTCCCTTCCGAAGCCATAAATCCGCCTTATATTTTTTCCTTTGTCCCTCCGACATATGGCTCAGCGCATCCATTACCTGAAGCAGCTCCTTAATTTCCTCCTCCAGATAATAATCTGTACTGCAAAGTACCGTCACCACCATATCCTTACAGCTGTTTCTTCCCAGAATCAGGCCCTTGAGCTTTCCTGCTGTTTCCCAAAGCCCAAGCTCCTTTTCTATCCAGTTCGCCAGCTCCAGAGTAAAAAAAGCCTGGGAAATAATATAAACATTATTATATATATAATAACACAATTCTTCTATACTATAAAGCTTTGTATCCGTTTCTTTTATATACCATGGTTTTTCTGCCTTTTCGCCAAAGCATAAAATCAATCTTCCCAAACTATTTCCTCCTAAATCGTAATCGTTTTCTCCCAAATTCTTTTACTGGACGGACAAAACTCTCCAAAGCCCAAATCCTTTATCGTAACAATACAAGTGTCCTTATCTGTAAATACAATTTTTATTAAAACCTTTGTCATCCGCGGCTGCCTCTTCCACAACCCTTCCAACGCAAGAATAAATACCTTCTCTACGCCGCTCAGCACATAGGACACAGTTACCGGAATTTCCTCTTCTTCATCTAAAATCAGGCAGGCCTCCCTTCCCACCTCATACCAGGTTTCCGAAGCTCCTGCCAGAACAGCCTGGCAATTTTTTGCATTGTGGTACACCGGAATGGAAATATCGCACTTAATGCTATCCTCCTCCAAAAATAATAAAGGCTCCATAAGATCTGGAAAATCCTGCTGTTTTGCTGATATACAGGCTCCCTGGCAATAGAGGTTTTCCCCTAAAAAGCCCCTCCGCCCACGGCAAAGAGACTGAATTAAACCTTCTTTCTCGCTTCCTGAAAATCCTGAACCCGTCAGATAAAGAACCCCTATGTCCGGCTTTACTGCCGCCAGTATGGCATCCTCCTTCCCTGGCCGCAAAGTTTCCTTTGTCACTCCTGCGATTGCAGGCCGCTTTCTTCTATCTAAAGTAATCCTCCGAAAAAAAAGCTGTCCGTCGCTTCCATCTAAAAGTCCGGCTTCTCCCATCCAAAGCTTTCGTTTCCGCCCCATAACATAACATAAAAAGCTCTGGCCATGGCTTTCTATCCTCAACCGGTCTTTTCCAATCCCAAGCTTTGAAAAGGCCCAGGCCAGCCGTTCCGTCAGCTTTTTAGACGGTTCTTCCAAAGATACCGTCAATCTTTTTATCAGATCATTTGGAAATTCTATCCTTAAAAAAAGCAGCGCCTTTTTTATAGCCTTAGAAAACAACTCCTCCGGCAAAAAATCTACCCCATAAATCCGAAGCTTTTCCGTTTCCTCTAAATGCTTCAAAAAACCGGATACAACGATTCCTTCCTTCCGCCGTCCTTTTTCCATGGCCTCTTCCCCATAAAACCATTCTTTTTTCTCCTCATCCATAGCCACTGCCAGGGGATAATCCTCCAAAATCATTATTATTTCACCGTTATTTGGAGGATAAACGCACAGCTGTATTTTATTTTCCCGTATATCCATGCCTACATAAAGGGTCCTCTCATCCATAGCCTTATGCGCCCTCTCTTTCATAAAATAGTAAACAGCTTATCTTTCCTGTATTTCTGCAAAATATATTCCTCCATCAAGCCCTCCATAGCCTTGTCATCCTTTGCCTGCCTGACTAATAGGATAGACTCCAAAAGCCCAAAGTCTGAATTTTTTGATGTTCCGCTTCTATTTCCTCCTGCAAGAATCTGCCTTTCCCCTGTTATATCTCCCTCTTCCCTTAGCTCTGTAATATAATATTCCAGGGTTTCATAGGAAAATAAAAGAAAGCCCGCCGCATAAATCCCATAACCCAAATCCACCATAGGTACTGTTTTAAATTCCTCTCCTTCCTCAAACCGGAAGGAAAGACTTACCTTTCTGCCCGGAGCACAGCGGTATTCTATAAAAGTCCTGTCTAAAATACCTTCTCCCGCTAAAAGCTTGCCCTGAAAACCTTTGAAGCATGGAAAAATCTCATTTTGATATAAAAACGGACGAAGATAGCGTTCCACCTGCTGCCTTTCCCTGGCATCAAGCTCCTCTTCCCTGCTTTTGTACTGCAAATAAGCCAACGCCAGAATCCGGCTGTATTCCCGGTCAATTTCTTCTGGAAGAAACTGGAAAAATTCCTCAGAAATACTTTCTCCCTTTACAAAATACTGATAAGCATAAAAATTAAGATAAGCCCTGACCAGGGACATATCTCCCTTTTTCCGATAATAAGAGCCAAAAATCTTAACGCTGTCCTCTACGCTGCCTTCTGTAAACAAAAGCTGCGCCAAAAGCCTTTCCTCTATAGGCCAGGTTTCCAGCCCGCTCTCTTGCGCCTTTTTCCACACCATATGCAACTGTCCCAGAAGCCCCTCATAATACAGCGCCAGATAGGTAAGAGTCTCTGGGCTGCTCCGGCCCCGTTCTAATAAATAGAAGCAGATAGAAAGCAACAGCTCGTCCTTTCCTTCTATCTTTTCTAATAAGCGGCAAACCAGCCAAAGCAGCCTGTTCTGCGGGATTCCCTTATAACCCCAGCTTTTAATCAGCGTATAGGCCTGCTCGTCCAGCCCCTGCAAAATACAATAGTCAATCAGCTTCGGCCTTTCCTCTTCTGCCGCCATTTCCGGCGAAAGCTTTAAAAGCAGCTCTTTTAATGGCTCTTCTTCCATCTTGTCAAAATATTGATGAATCAGAGCTATCCTGCATTCCGTCTGATACTCCCTTTGAAGTTCTGGTATTTCCTGCACCCTTCTGCGTATTTCATTGGCTTCCTCATCAAATTTATGACGTTTTCTGATTTTCTCATACAAATACAAAAGCAGCCTTATATATTCAGCATCTACACGATAGCATTCCTTTTCCCAGCCCGGACAGTCCAGATAGCCCTCAATCCGGTATTCTATCGCCTCTCCATACCTGCAGCCGCTCCCATCTGCAAAGCTTATTACCGGCTTCTCTGTAAATAAATATACCTCTGCTCTGCCGTCCTCTAAAGGAAAATACTCTTCCTCCGAAAGCTCCTTATGGCATATATAGACCCCTGTCATATCTTTATTACTGCAAATCAGCTCCTGACGGAATAAAAGCTTCGACAGCTTCCTCAAATAAAACCCGTCCAACCGTTCCGGCTTTAATATTTCCTGGTAAATAACGGTTAATCTGTGGTTCAACGCCTTTTGCGAAAGCCGTTTTAGGGCAAACTGCTCCAGCAAAGGGAAATAAGACAGATAGGTTTCCGGCTCCTCTCTTTTGTGTTGAATAATATAAGAATAAAGCAGCTCCTTTACATCGTCTGGAAGCTGGTTATCATAAGCAAAATAAGTAAGCACCGCTTTTGGTATCGCAAATCCTGGTCTTTCCTCTGCGGAACAAAGATAGGCTTCATACAGGTTCTTTATTCTAAGCTGCCTGCGTATTCCCTTTTCATACCATCGGAAATACCGGCTTCCAAGACAGTTTTTCCGTACCATAATCCGTAAAATAGCCTGAAGAACCTCATCCGAACCCTCCTGACGGTACAATTCCTTTAAGCCCTTCAAAGCCTGGAGGTGGACCTCCTCCTCATTGGCCGCCAAAAAAACATACCTCTCCTTTATCTGGGGAGAAACCACATCCATTTGTATTCCCCAATTAACAGCCTTAACCAAAGACGGCGTAAGGTGCTTTAAAAGAGGCGGCCTCTCATTCATAGTTTTTATAAGCTCAGGATAAAGAAGCGTCGCCGGCCTGTATTTGCTATTATGCTCTTCTATCGTCAAAAAACGTTTTTCTGGGTCTTCTAAAAATTCCGGGGCGGTCTGGAGCAAAAAGCATAAAATCCGGCTGTCCTTCTCCCTTTCTTTATAGAAACCACGAAGATTAGAAAGCTCCCGCTCCTTTTCCTCCGCACTCCGGCTGCAAACATGCCTTAAATAGGACACAGCCGCTCTCTGTAACGTATTCCTGGGATTTACATCCTTTAAAAGGTCCTCCGCCAGAGCCTTCTGTCCATTTAAAGCCATAAAATAAATTTCCAAAAGCTGGCTCTCTTCCTCTAAAAAAGCCCCCAGATTTTCCTTTCTCCAGACAAGTCCCTCCCTGGCATAAACCGCCTGCTCCAAAAGACCGCTCTGATACCGGAAATAATTGTGGATAAAAACCAGTTCCGCCTCTTTCTGTCTTCTGGTCAGTACTTTCTCCTTTACGGCTCCTTTACAGACGGCGCATACCTCTACGGTCAAAAGCTGATGTATGGTTTTTATATAAATTCTGCCATAATTTTTACCTGCATGAAGTTTTTCCTTCTTTAGCAGAAACTCCAGCGTATAGGCATCTCCAATAAAATTATCGCTCCAAATAACCTTATGCTCCGGCTGGAGAAATTCCGTATCTGACCACACATTAATCTTTATATATCCCCAGCCGTCCTTTTTTAAACTAAGGGAATCCGCAAAGCTTTCCCCGATTGTCTCATAAGAAAAAGATGCTCTATCTGTGTGAAGTATTATTTTCTGTTTTTTACCGCCGTCAATCAAAAATTCTTCCAGCTCCTGGCTGGCCGGCCCTCCGCCTCTTCGTTTTGGATAAAGCTCTTTATACTGCTCTACCGCGGCGGGCCAGTCCTTTTTCGCCAGGTTTGCCAATCGCAGAAGATTCCTTTTCTTCTTCTTTTCTTCCGCTTCCTTTATCAGAAGCGAAACTTCAATCCGGCATTCTCCACAGCTTGTAACCAGGCAGATTTCTCCAGTAAGCTCCTCTCCGGCTCTCCTGTCCAGGCTTAAAAGCTCGTAACCTATAGAAGCCTCCGTTCCCAAAAAGGCGTTTTCTTTTAAACGGATAAAAGGAGCCTTTGCATACAAAACCCCCTTCATTTCCCGGTTATCTGAATTACGGATTAAAAGCTCGCCGGCTGCGCTCTTTCCTTCTTCTGTTTCTTCTCTGATACAATCCTGCTGCAAAATCAGCGCAGCAAAACTGGAATCAAATTCTTCTCTCGCCAACTGGTAAATTTTCTTTTTCATCTGGTGCCTCACAGTAAATATTTGCATTTTTCTTAAAATACTCTATAATACATTTATATAAATTATACACGCAACCCGCTTTTTGTTCAACTCTTTCAGAAAGGAAATTTACAACGCACAAAAAGCAGTGCAGAAATGAGGTTATAATGTGAAAGATTTTCAATCTTTCACTTTCAAGTTTGCGTCCGCATTGCTCCCGCAAACTTGCGATGCAAAAAAAGCGGTGCAGAAATGAGGTTATATGATAAAACACAAGGACCATTTTCATGGAAGTGATTTAGAGAAAATAGAGGCTGTATACGGCATAAAAAAAGAGGAGATTACCAGCTTTTCTGCTAATGTAAACCCTCTCGGCATTTCCTTTTCCCTGCGGGAAACCCTCGCCTCCCACATTGATGCCATTACCTCTTATCCAGACCGGGAATACGCGAGCCTGCGCAGAGCGATCGCTTCCTATCTTTCCTCCGACCCGGAATATATTCTGACAGGCAACGGCTCCACAGAGCTGATTTCTATTCTGATTCAGCTAAAAAAACCAAAAAAGGCTCTGATTCTTGGACCAACCTACTCCGAATACGAAAGAGAGGTTTCCCTGGGAGGCGGCCGTTCCTTTTATTTCAGTCTAAAAGAAAATGACTGCATTCAACTGAATCTGCCCGCCCTGTTTCAAGAGCTTCAAAAGGACATTGATTTCCTGATTATCTGCAACCCAAACAACCCTACCTCAACGGCTATCCTTCGTAAGGAAATGCGCCAGATTTTGGACGTCTGCAAAGAACGGGGAATTTTTGTTATGGTAGATGAAACCTATGTAGAATTTGCCGAAAATTCATCCGACATCACCTCGGTTCCCCTGACAACGCATTACAATAATATTATTATTCTCCGGGGCGTTTCCAAATTTTTCGCGGCCCCGGGTCTTCGTCTGGGCTACGCAGTCTGCGGCAACGCAGATTTGGTAAAGGAAATCAATCAGAAGAAAAATCCCTGGACCATCAATAGCCTGGCCGTCATCGCTGGAGAAATCATGTTTTCTGATGAAGTCTACAGGGAAAAGACCCTCCAGCTGATTTCCAGCGAACGGACCCGCATTTGTCAGGAACTTTCTAAGCTGCCGGAATACAAAGTTTTCCCTCCAACGGCCAATTTCGTTCTGGTTCGCATAGAAAAAGAAGGGCTTACCTCCGAAAAACTGTTTGACCTGGCTATCCGCCAAAAGCTTATGATTCGGGACTGCTCCACCTTCCCTTTCTTGGACAACCGGTATATCCGGTTCTGTTTTATGATGCCAGAAAAAAATGACGCGCTGCTTGAAGTTTTGAAAAAGGCGGCTCTAAATGAATAAATAAAATAGGAGTTTGGGGTTTTGAGCCCCAAACTCCTATGAATTAACTTCTATTTTCAGCTTTGCGGAAATCGCTGAACAATTTCGTAAGACTCTCCCTTTCTTTTCATCGCATAATATGTATTAGCTATGTTGTCTCCTCTTCCTCTTAAAAACTTTCCTATTGTACCCATTACATCCTTATAAGTTTTATTTGTAACCTGAAATCCTCTAAGCCAAATTAAACCATAATGCAATACTAACTCTGTCTGCGGCGGAATAAATACAATAAAATCCTTTCCATTCAAAGTAATCAATGCTCTCTTTTCTCTTAATGCAAGCTGAAATACATCTTCATCACTTTCTCCAGGATTAAATCTATCCAATACATGG
>CATKYY010000087.1 GCA_949841225.1 uncultured Acetivibrio sp. | reverse complement strand
CCTGCCTGAGCTAGAGAAATCCAAATGGATTTTAGATACAGATACAAGTGAAATGATTGATAGAAAAATCCGGGCTTTCTGGAATCCGCCTTATAGCGGAGCTAAAATTATGCTTCAGGGGAAAGAGTATACGGTTATAAATGAAGAAGTATTGGAATGGGTAAAACAGAAGTTAGATGAATAACGAAGTGATGTGCAAAAGCAGCGCGGGAATGGAGAGAAAATGAGACATATTAAGAAAAACAACATACCAGAGGAATTATATCATATGCCAGTTATGATTTACGGGGGGGGGTACACAGGAAGGGTTATTGCCGAGTTACTGTATTCCAAAAAGGTTGAAATAAAAAATATTATTGATGATGATGAGGGAATTCAGGGAACGTACATAGGAAATACAGAGATTATTTCTTATGAGAAATTTTGTGAATGCAGTAAGACATATGAGGAGACGGCAGTTATATTAACTACGATATATGGTAAACCAATTTTGAAAAAGCTGAACGCTTTATCTAAGGTGCAGGTGTATGAAATATATGACTGGTATATTGACCTGATAGAAGGTAATGGGCGGCTTCAAAGGGTTTTTCAGGATGCCGGACAAATTCTGGAGGTAAAAAAGCAGATAGGGCTTTTAAAAGGGAAATGGGCGGATGAAGAAACAGAACAGGTATTAGAAGGCTTAATGGCTTATTTGGATACAAGAAATTTAAATGATATTGCTCAGATATGTACAGAAGAAGAGCATTATTTTATACCTGAGGTCAAGGCGGCAATAAAGCGGCCTCTTGACATTATAGATGGAGGCGCATATCGTGGGGAACTGCTCCAGGCTTTGAAAGATAATAGCTTAAAATTTGAAAAATGGCATTGCTTTGAAGCAGATGCAAAAAATTATGGCTATTTGTTAAAACAGGCGGAAAGAACAGGGCTGGATGGAAAGCAGATTTGTATAAATAAGGGGCTATGGAGCGAAACAGGAAAATTGTTTTTTGAAGGTGGAAAGGATGTAGAAAGCAGGATTGTCTCTTATGAGACAGATCATATGATAGATGTAGTTTCGATTGATGATTATCTGAAGAATGGGAAATGCAGTTATATTAAAATGGATATAGAAGGGGCGGAGCTTCCAGCGCTTAAGGGAGGTATCCAGACAATAAAAAGGGAAAGGCCTATTCTGGCGATTTCTGTGTATCATTCTTTAGAAGACTTTTGGAAAATTCCTCAATATCTTATGTCAGAATTAAAAGAGTACAGATACTATGTAAGACATCATTCATTGATTTTTAGCGAGACAGTATTGTATGGGATTCCAAAGGAGTTATAACTTTGCAGAAAGGAGTTCACATGATAAATGCGGTTGATGGAATTTAGTAGGTTTTACCTGCGTGTAGTAAATAAAGCAAAAAGAATTTTAAAAGGGTTTTATATAAAGCTGCTGGAGGTAGTTCCTGATAAGTATTTTTGCAGTTATATAAAAAACAGAGTAAAGAGGGGCAGAGGCTTTCAATTTAGAAAGCCATCTGCTTGTGATAAAAAAAGCATTGTATTTATTACAGGTAATCCAGGGCCAAGAAGTGTAAAAATCATAGGGGCGTTGATAAGAAAAGGTTATCAGGTAATTATTTTAGAATACGGAACGAAGCATAGCTCCTGGATGGGAGAATTACAGGAATACCAGATGGAATATTTTTACTATGATAGTATAGAGGAACTGCTTTATATGGCAATGCAGTATGAACCTATGGTATATTATTTTGAGCCAATCTGGGGAGACTGCAGTGTAGCAGAAATTATGTTAAAGCATCGAAAGGTATTTGGGAAGCTGGTTATTGCATTATATGATGTTTTGAATGATGGTTATGTAAGAGGAGGCTGGTTTCCAAAAAAAATGGAACGGTATTGTCTGGAAAATGCAGATGGAATTGTATGGAGATGGTTTTCAAAAGAATTTTTGGAAGAGAAAAAAGGATTTGTTTATAAAGGAAAATCAATCCAATTTTTAGATTATTGCATTGGAAATCTGGAAAAAGAAAAGGTAGAAGAAGGCACGCAGCTGAAGCTGTGCTATGTGGGAGGAAAAATCGATGTTTTCCTGGATAGATTTGGAAAACAGAATAATGGATACATTAGGATGGCTGGTATAAAAAATATATTAGAGGCAATCGGGGACAGAGAGGATTGTGTTTTCCATTTTTTTTCAGGCAGGGAATGTAGTACAGAAAATAAGGAAATATGTAAGACTCTGGAGAAACAGTATCCTAATTTTAAAGTCTTTTATGATACTCCATATGGAGAGTTGTTGGAAAGGATAGTAGAATATGATTATGGATGTTTCTGGCATACTGGAGGAAAACCAGTTCCAATGTTGAAGGATGACGAGGAAGGTCATTATGGCAGCACATATATGAATTCTATGACAAATAAATTTTTTGATTATCTGGATGCCGGACTACCAATTATTGCTACCCGACCATTAAAGCTATGCAAATTTCTCGAAAAATATGGAGTGGTGGTAAAGATGGATACATCCAACATTGATATTGATTATTTAAAAGAACATAAATTGACATACCGGAAAAGAGTGGAGAAGGCAAGAGAAGAATTGTCAATAGATAACCAGATTCAAAGGTTAATTAATTTTTTTGAGGAAATTGCTTAGGAGAGCTATAAATTAATAAGAAAGAGGATTGTTGAGGTAAGGTAATGCTTATAATATATCATAAAAAGGAAGCTAATGGCAATTAGTTTAGTTGGGAGTGTAGAAAAAGCCTTTGGAGAAAGAATTGAATATTAAAGTTTTCAATCTACGGCGAGGTTAAAGGTTATGAGAAATCTATGGAAGCAGTTTAATTATATTTTAGATAGAAGGCAGAAAATAAAGGTAGGGATATTAATCTGTATGATGGTGGCAGGAGCCCTGTTAGAAATGGTTGGGGTTGGGGTAATCCCTTCTGTAATTATGGCTATGATGGGTACAGGGAATTTGCTGGACAATCGTTATCTGAGGAATATTTGTGAAATTTTGCATTTGCGGGCAGACGGGGAAATTTTGTTTTTTTTAATTGGGTGCTTGATTTTTATTTATTTATTCAAGGGAATATATTTAGTATTCCTATATAATCTGCAGTATCGTTTTGTCTATAATAATCGGTATAGTACACAGCGAAAACTGATGGGAATTTATTTAAACCGTCCATATGAGTATTTTCTTCAGGCAAATTCTGGAGAAATTATTAATCAATTAACAGATAATGTAAGAATGACCTTTGATTTACTTACAATTGTTTTAAGCTTATTGACGGAGGGAATTATGACAACGATCCTTTTGCTGGCGATTATTTTCTTGAATCCTTTTATGGCATTTGGGATAGCGGCAGTTCTTGGTATTTTAATGCTTTTGCTTGCCCATTTTATAAAGCCGGTAATGCAGCAGGCGGGAAGAGAGTCTCAGAGAGGTATGAGCCTTTCTAACAAGTGGATTTTGCAGTCTGTCTCTGGGATTAAGGAGATTAAGGCGGGAAAAAAGGAACAGTTTTTTATAGATAGCTATTCTGTTTATGGGAAATTGGCTACGGAAGCTCAGAGGAGGAGTAGCTTGCTGAGCAATATTCCAAGATTAGCAATTGAAACTGTATCTATGTGCGCTATTTTGGTTTTGTTGGCCGTTATGGTGGCGGGAGGAAAAGATATGGTGAAATTGCTGCCTGAATTGGCGGCTTTTGCAGTGGCTTCTGTTAAGCTTTTGCCAGGGGTAAACAGGATTAGCAGTTATCGTAGCCAGATGGCTTATTATGAGCCTATGCTAGACAAGACGGTAGAGTTGATACAGGAGGCGGGAGAATTTCAGATTGGCAGAGATTTTATTATGGAGGAAAAGGAGGATGTTTTCATATCCTTAGAAAAGAATTGTTGTTTAGATCATGTAACTTTTACCTATCCAGATGGGCAAGAGCCAGTTTTAGAGGATGTGCTGATGGAGATTCCTTTTGGAAAATCAGTGGGAATTGTCGGCCCTTCCGGGGCAGGAAAAAGCACAGTGGTAGATATTTTATTAGGACTTTTAAAACCGCAGTCCGGCAGGGTACTGTCCGATGGAATAGATGTATCGGAGCATATGGCGTCCTGGCTTTCTAATATTGGCTATATACCTCAGATGATATATATGCTGGATGATACGATAAGAAGAAACATAGCTTTTGGTTGTTTGGATAGAGAAATAGAAGAGGAGAAGGTGTGGGAAGCTCTTAAAGAAGCTAAGCTGGATGAATTTGTAAGAAAGCTTCCAAAAGGATTAGATACAGTGATTGGGGAGCGAGGGATTCGTCTGTCAGGGGGACAGAGACAGCGAATTGGAATTGCAAGGGCTTTATACACAAATCCGCTCATGTTGATTTTTGATGAAGCGACTTCAGCTTTGGATAATCAGACGGAGGCAGACATTATAGAGTCTATGGATGCTCTCCATGGAAAGAAAACCATGGTAATTATAGCACATCGTCTGACAACGATTGAAAGTTGCGATATGGTATATCGTGTGGAAAATAGGAAAATTAGAAGGGAAAGATGAGAATTTTCTATTTGTATCTCTCATTACAAATACCTCATAATACTACATCATTTCATAAAATTTTCACACAATTTCAGCACTCAACTTTGTTGAGTGCTAATTTCTTCTTGACATTTGGAAACAAGGGTATTAATATTAGTTCTAGCGATAGAAATAAACAAAGATAAAGGAGTGGTTAGCATGGCAATGGAAAAAGGAAGCCTTTCCATTAATTCTGAAAATATTTTCCCGATTATTAAGAAGTGGTTGTATTCTGACCATGATATTTTTGCAAGAGAATTAGTATCTAATGGGTGCGATGCGATTACAAAGATGAAAAAGCTGGAGCTGATGGGTGAGTATTCCATTCCAGAGGACAATAAATTCCAGATTCAAATTGAGGTAAACCCAGAGGAAAAAACGCTCAGCTTTGCAGATAACGGCGTTGGTATGACGGCGGATGAGGTAAAGGAATATATTAATCAGATTGCTTTTTCCGGGGCGGCGGATTTCCTGGAGAAGTATAAGGATAAGGCCAATGAGGACCAGATTATCGGCCATTTTGGTCTGGGCTTTTATTCTGCTTTTATGGTAGCGGACAAGGTAACGATTGACACCCTTTCCTGGCAGCCGGAGGCAAAGGCAGTACATTGGGAGTCCGAGGGCGGTACGGAATTTGCAATGGAAGAGGGCGGCAAAACAGAAATTGGTACGAAAATTACGTTATATTTAAATGAGGACAGCCATGAATTCTGCAATGAGTACCGAATGCGCGAAATCATTGAAAAGTACTGTTCCTTTATGCCGGTAGAGATTTTCCTTTCTAAAGCAAATGCAGAGCCGGAATATGAGACAATTGATGCTTCCGAGGTTCGGGAGGATGACGTTGTTGTTGAAAATATTGTAGAAGAGGCTAAAACGGAAGAAAAAGAGAATGAAAATGGGGAAAAGGAAATTGTAGAGGTTTCTCCGCGCAGGGAAAGGGCAAAGATTAAAAAACGCCCGGTATCCTTAAGCGATACCACGCCGTTGTGGAATAAGCATCCAAACGAATGCAGCGAGGAAGAATACAAGGATTTTTACCGGAAGGTATTTCATGACTACAAGGAGCCTTTGTTCTGGATTCATCTGAATATGGATTATCCGTTTAATTTAAAGGGAATTTTGTATTTCCCGAAGCTGAATACAGAATATGATAATCTGGAAGGCGTTATTAAGCTTTATAACAACCAGGTATTTATTGCAGATAATATTAAAGAGGTAATACCGGAATTTTTGATGCTTTTGAAGGGCGTTATTGATTGTCCTGACCTGCCTTTGAACGTATCCCGAAGCGCTTTGCAAAACGACGGATTTGTAAAGAAGATTTCCGACTATATTACAAAGAAAGTAGCGGACAAGCTTTCGGGCATGTATAAGGTAGACCGGGAAAATTATGAAAAATACTGGGACGACATCAGTCCGTTTATTAAATACGGCTGCTTAAAGGACGATAAGTTCCGGGAAAAGATTAAGGACTATATTATTTTCAAGAACCTGGAGGAAAAATATATCACGCTGCCGGAGTATGTAGAGGCGGCAAAGAAGCAAAAGGGAGAAGAGCCGGAGCAGGATACGCAGAAGGAAGCGGCAGAAACAGAGGGAACAGAAACAACGGAAACAACAGAGCCGAAACCGGATATTGTGTATTATGTAACAGATTTGCAGCAGCAAAGCCAGTATGTGAATTTGTTTAAGGAGGAAGGTATCGATGCTCTTGTTCTGACGCATAATATCGACCAGCCGTTTATTACCCAACTGGAGCAGGGAGATTTGAAGGTACGTTTCCAGAGAATTGACGCGGATATTACTGATACTTTCAAGGAAGAGGTATCGGAAGAGGAGCTGAAGGAAAATACTGACGCATTGACAGAGATTTTCAAAAAGGCTCTTGGAAAGGAAAATCTGACGGTTAAGGTAGAAAAGCTTAAAAATGCAGAGATTTCTTCTATGATTACATTGTCTGAGGAAAGCCGGAGAATGCAGGATATGATGAAAATGTATTCTATGGGAGGCAATTTTGATCCGGGAATGTTTGGCGGCAACGGAGAGACTTTGGTACTGAACGCCAATAATGCTTTGGTGAAGTATATCCTGGAAAAGAAAGAGGGCGCTCATACAGATATGATTTGCAATCAACTGTACGACCTGGCTATGTTAAGTCACAGGCCGCTTTCAGCCGAGGCTATGACCAAGTTTATTTCACGGAGCAATGAAATTATGCTGTTGCTTACAAAGTAAAGCGTTATAAATAGTATAAGAAAATTTAATAAAAGCAGGGCTTGAAAAAGCGTGGTTTCTGCTGTAGACTGAATACAGATTCCATATGACTGGCGGAGAGTAGGAGTTTACCTACGGGGAGTATGGAGGATAAGGAAGCCGACCGCCTGGGCGCCGCTTGTACTTTACGGATGTAATGTGCAGACGATGTACCAGGCGGTTTTTTATTTAAAATTTTCAATCGCGAGATTTGCGCTTGCGCGCTGCTTGGCTCAAACTCGTTAAGACGCAGAAGGCAGCACAGGAATGGAGAAAATATGAGAGCATTGATTAGTGTGTCTGACAAGACAGGAATCGTGGAGTTTGCAAAGGAGCTTACAGCTCTTGGCGTAGAAATTATTTCTACTGGAGGAACTTATGGAAAGCTTAAGGAGGCGGGCATTGATGCTATTGAAATCTCAGAGCTTACTGGTTTTCCAGAGTGCCTGGACGGACGGGTAAAGACCCTGCATCCAAAGGTACATGCCGGGCTTTTGGCTATGAGAGGAAAGCCGGAGCATATGGAGCAGCTTTCTGAGCTGAATATTGAGACGATTGATATGGTTGTTGTAAATTTGTATCCTTTTAAGGCAACTATTTTAAAGGAAGGAGTCAGCCGGGCCGAGGCTGTGGAAAATATTGATATTGGAGGGCCTACCATGCTCCGTTCCGCGGCAAAAAATTATCAGGACGTAGCGGTTGTTGTAGACCCAAGGGATTATGAAACCGTACTTTCTGAAATGAAGGAGCAAGGAGAGGTTTCCTTGGATACAAAGTTTTATTTAATGCAGAAGGTATTTATGCATACCTCTAATTATGATACGATGATTGCGGATTATTTAAAGAAGGAAAGAAAGGATTACGCCCTTCCTGAAACTCTCACTATGACCTTTGAAAAGGTGCAGGATATGCGGTATGGCGAGAATCCTCATCAGCAGGCGGCGTTCTACCGTGAGATTGGGAAGAAAGCCGGTTCCCTTGCAGATGCCAAGCAGCTAAATGGAAAGGAGCTGTCCTTTAATAATATTAATGATACGAACGGAGCTTTAGAGCTGTTAAAAGAGTTTACCGAACCTACCGTAGTTGCCTGCAAGCATGGAAATCCTTGCGGCGTAGGAAGCGCGGAGGATATTTATACAGCATGGGATAAGGCTTTCCATGCGGATAAGGTATCTATTTTCGGCGGCATTGTACTAGTGAACCGCGAGGTAACGAAGGAAACGGCGGAAGAGATGGCGAAGATTTTCCTGGAGGTAATCGTAGCGCCTTCTTATGAAAAGGAAGCTTTGGAAATTCTTTGTGCAAAGAAGAATCTGCGCGTACTGGAGCTGCCTGGCATTGAGATTCCTCAGGAGGAGCATGCTTATGATTTAAAGAAAGTAAATGGCGGGCTGATTGTCCAGACCATTGACAGCCAGCTCTTAAAGGAAGAGGATTTAAGGGTGGTGACGGACCGCGCGCCAAGCGAAAAGGAAATGGAGGATATGCGGTTTGCATGGAGGGTTGTAAAGTATGTAAAATCCAATGGGATTGCTATTGCGAAGGATAAGCAGACCATGGGAATCGGGCCTGGGCAGGTAAACCGTATTTGGGCTGCAAAGCAGTGCTTTGAACATGCGGAGGAATTGATTGGACTGGAGGCCTCTAAGGGCTGTGTTTTGGCTTCCGACGCCTTTTTCCCGTTTGATGATTGCGTAGAGGCGGCCCATAAGGCGGGGATTACGGCAATTATCCAGCCGGGGGGCTCCATTCGGGACGAGGATTCCATTAAGAAATGTAATGAATATGGGATTGCTATGGTGTTTACCGGAATGCGGCATTTCAGGCATTAAGGTATATGATAAAAAGGGATTTGGAGGGTCGCCCCTCCAAATCCTTTATTCAATATAGGTGAATATCTCGGCGATTGGCGAATCTTCGGAGAGAATCAGCGTTTTGTTGTTTCCTGTCATGGTAGCCTTTGCTGCGTCCAGGGAACGGACAAAGGTATAGAAGTCGGCTTTATCTTTATTGTTGTAGGCTTTGGAGAGAATTTTCATATATTGGGATTCGCCTTCAGCAATAATTTTCTCAGCCTGGGCCTGGGCTTCGGATACCAGTACCTCAATAGAGGTGTCGGTGTCTGTTTTTATTTTTTTGGCTTCGGAATTGCCTTCTGCTTCATATTGGGCGGCGATATTGTTCCGCTCAGAAATCATCCGTTCATAGACGGCGGTTTTGTTGGCGTCGGGAAGATCCAAATGCTTGGTTTCTACGGCGGTTAGTTCAATGCCGTATTGCTCCGGCGTAGCGCCGATATTACTTCGGATAGCCTGGGACAGTTCGCCGTCCCTTCCGCTGATTACATCGGTCTGCGCCATGCTGCTAATTACATTTTTGACAGAATTGTAAACAATCGTATTAATTCTGGATTCCGCGTTAGCTACCTGTCCGTTCAGGGACTTTACAAATTTTTGAACGTCGGTAATTTTCCAAAGTACAAAGCTGTCGCAGACCATAGTCTTTTTATCCTTTGTGATAACGTCGGAAATTGGCAGGTCATAAAGCTGCACGTCTTTTGGAAGAGACTGTGCGGACTGGATAAACGGGACTTTAAAGGAAAGCCCGGAGGTATTTACGATTTTTACAATTTTTCCGAATTCACGGATAATCTTGTATTCGTTATGCTGGGTAATGACGATAGAGCTGCCGAACAGGACCAGAAAGGCCAGAATGGCAAATGGCAGCAGGATACGGGCGATTATTGTTCTTTTTTTCATTCCTTTTCCTTCCCTTCTGTTGTTGTTTGCGGAGCCGTTTGTTTTTCTGACTGGGATATAGAGCTTAGAAAGTTATCCAGTATAACTGTCTGGGTAGAGCCGTACCCGTTGTCAATAACCACTTTAAGGTCTGGCAGAATATCTTCCATAGCTTCATAGAACATTCTCTGCTTGGTAATCAGAGGGTATTTTTTATATTCATTGTAGAGCTGCTCAAAACGGGCGGCTTGTCCGTTTGCTTCATTGATACGGGCATTTTTTGCAGCCTCGGCTTCTTTTAGGATTTTGTCTATTTTTGCTTCCGCTGCCGGAAGCTGCTCATTTTTATATTTCGTGGCCCGGTTGATGGCCGTTTCCTTTTCCTGCTTGGCTGTCTCAACTGCTTTAAAAGCGTCGGAGACTTCAGCCGTAGGAGGCTCGGCGTCCTGAATGGTGATATTGACGAGCTGGATGCCTAAATCTTCTGCTTCCAGCCGTTTAATCAGTTTTTCTTTGATTTCCGCCTGGATTTCGTTTTTTCCGGTAGT
>CATKYY010000086.1 GCA_949841225.1 uncultured Acetivibrio sp. | reverse complement strand
AGGTTTCTGATTTTCTTGTAACAGAGCCTTACGGCGGGGTAGAGCAGGATGACTTTTTAAATGGAGCGGCTATCGTTGAAACCCTGTATACCCCCCAGGAGCTGCTTTCTTGCATCCATAAGATAGAAGAAAGGCTTGGAAGAGAACGGCTGGTTCATTGGGGGCCGAGAACCTTGGATATTGATATACTTTTATATGAAGAAGAGGTTGTGTGGGAAGAAGAGCTGAAAATCCCCCATATAGAAATGCATAAAAGAAGCTTTGTCCTGGAGCCCCTTGTACAGATAGCGCCCCAGGCAAAGCATCCTCTTTTGCAAAAGACAGTATTTGAGCTATGGAAGGAATTATAACACCGGGGGACTGAAGGAATTTAAAGAATCTCCGGCCGGGTCATATTGATACCATTGCTCTGTATGGAAATCCTGGAAGAACAGATATTTGGAGGTTGTATGAAGCCTGCAGAAATCGCCTTCCAGGATTGTTTTTTGCTCTAAAGTAAGTAAATCCATCTGGCACAACTGGTTGTGGTCGGTACCGTCAATCTGGTAATAAAGGTAGCGGTTATCCGGGCTTACATTAAAGAAAGAGCAGCGCTCCCTTACCAGAAGCTCAGGATAGGAGCCGTCCATCCCCATTCTGCCAATACTGTAGTGGTTCTCCAAATCCAGATAGAAAAGAAAGCCGCCCTGCGCTAAAACAGAGAAATAATTACCGTAGGCAACATCTGAGTTCTGGTCGTTTGACAGATTAAGAGCGTGTATGTTGTGGTCGTTGTCTATACCGTTGTAGTACAGATGACCGTTTTCCATGGAAGCAGGTACGATTGGCTCGGTGCTTATCCGCGCTTCCTCAGAGCCATCCAGCTTAACCTTGTAGAATTCCAGGTTGGTTTCGGTATTGTAGTGCTGGTAGTAAATATAATTTCCGAAAAGGCTGGTAATGCCTGCCGGATCGTCATACAACTGCTTTATATTGCTTCCGTCTTTTTTATTAATCCGGTAAATTCCTACATTGTTAAAGCTGAAAAGGCTTCCCTCGCTTTTATTTCGTTCATGATTTTCCCTTACATAGACAATGTAATGGGAAGCGGCGTTGATAGAGGAAACCCTATCCTCATGAAGCTTTTTAAAGTTTGTGCAATCCTGGCTCATGGAATAGAGGGAGCCGCTGTCCTTTGGATTTGCAAAGTAAATAGTATCGCCGTCTTCACAGAAGAAACCGCCGTTTGCCAGGTTTCCAGCAGAGTTTCCCGGAATATTTTCATTATTCCAGAGAGTTCGGGTGCTAAAGTAGGCGATAGCGCCAAGGCTTGTGCCAATAACCAATAATATAGTAATTGTAATAATCCATTTTTTCATAATTAACCTCATTTTTGCACTGCTTTTTTGCATCACAAGTTTGTGGTTGCAGTGCGGACACAAACTTGGTAGTGAAAAATTTAAAAAATTTTTCACTCTTAACTCCGTTCCTGCGCTTCAGCGAGTTTGGGCCAAGCAGCGCGCGGCGCAAATCCCGCGGTTGTTTTTTTATACCGTGGTAAAATTCCCCAGGATTTTTAAGCTGGCCGCCTCTGCCTGGATGCCGGTAATGGCATTTTTCATGCCTGCATCTTGCAGGTTTCCTTCTACATCTACAAAG
Source organism: uncultured Acetivibrio sp. (assembly GCA_949841225.1). GTDB lineage: Bacteria > Bacillota > Clostridia > Lachnospirales > Lachnospiraceae > Velocimicrobium. The sequence goes on along the minus strand of CATKYY010000086.1, from coordinate 8,546 downwards.
AAACGATATTCCCATGGACGGCCTGAGATTGGACGGGATTCGATCTTTGTCATATTCAGGTTATTGTAAATAAAATGAGACAGCATATTGTAAAGAGTTCCGCTTTCATGAGGCAGCTCAAAGCACAGGCTCACCTTGCTGGCGTTGCTAAGATATACCTTTTGATTACCGATAATAATAAAACGGGTAGAATTGGTGCTTTCCTTGTTCAGGCATTCCATAAGCGGGGAAAGGCCGTAGCAGTTGGCCGCCCGGAGACTGGCAATAGCGGCATTTTCTTTGTTTCCCTCTTCAAGAACCCGTTTAGCGCCCAGAGCGGTGCTTAGGTATTCTACAGGAGTGATTTCTGGGTGCGCTTCAAAAAAACCGGAACACTGTTGGATACCCTGAGGATGGGAATATACTTTTCGTATATCTGAAAGGGCGGCGCCTGGAAGCCCAAGGAGGGCATGGCGAATAGGAACTACATGCTCGCTTACGATATAATTGTCGTACTGCACTAGAAGGTCGTACATGTCTAAAATGCCGCCAGTAGAAGAATTTTCAATGGGGAGCACGCCATAGTCGGCTTTTCCTGTATGTACGGCTTCCATGACTTCTTTGAAGGTTTTTTTGGAAAAGCTTTGTACCCTCTTGCCAAAATATTCTTCCATGGCCTGCTCGGTGTAGGAGCCTTTTTCTCCAAAGAAAACAACTTTAGAATCCTTTGTCATTGTAAGGGCAGGAAGGCTTTCAAAGGAAAGCTCCTTAGCATAACTTTTTATTAGGCTGTACTGGTATTTCCGGCTCATAGACATAATCTGATTAAAAAGCTCTTTTACCGGGTACACGTTGTAGGGTTCTTTTACCAGAGCTGCAAGGGCGGCCAGTTTTTGGTTTTCTCTTTCTTTGTCAAGAACCGCCTTTCCCGTCTGCATTTTATATTCGGCGACTTCCTTGGCGAAAGCCATGCGTTTTTCAAAAAGCGCTACAATCTGACTGTCAATTTCATCTATATTTCCACGGATTTTCAATAAGTCAAGCAAGATGATTTCCTCCCATATAGTTTTTGATTGTTATAATTATTATAGCCTATGAAATTTCCGGTGGCAAGGGATTTGTGCTATTCTCAGGTTTCCGTATTTTGCAGCTTCTGTATCCGCCGGACGGCAGGGCTGCAAAATGCGGAAACCTAGGGCGTAAATTCTTGTAATTTTTAGATTTTATGATATAATGAGGGCAGTACTAGCGCTACAGTGAACTTTTTGAAATTAGAAAGGCGGCCGTTACCCAAGGTGCGCGGCTGTCTTTGTGATTGATAGGAAACGATGAAAGGGGAAAGGCATATGCTTCCAAAACAGCAGGCTTATGAGAATCTTGCAGATACCTTGATTGAAAAGTTTAATTTGCGGGGGATTGAGGGATATTATTGCAATACAAAGGAAGAAGCGAAAGAAATGGCGAAGCGTTTTTTGACACCGGGCTGCTCGGTTGCCTGGGGAGGTTCAGAGACGCTTTCTCAGATTGGGCTTTTAGAGGAACTGAAAGCTTCAGATTATGTGGTTTATGACAGAACCTTGGCAAAAACCCCAAAGGAGAGGAAGGAGCTGTATGGGAAAATTGTTACAGCAGACTGCTTTTTTATGAGTTCTAACGCCATTACCTTGGACGGAGAGCTTGTGAATGTGGACGGGGCCAGTAACCGTGTGGCTTGTTTATGCCATGGGCCGGAGAATGTTGTTATTATTGCAGGAATGAATAAGATTGTGCCGGATGTGGAAAGCGGCGTAAAGCGGGCGAGAAATATGGCGGCGCCTGCGAATGCAGTAAGGCTTGGTACATATACTCCCTGCGCTACCATTGGCAGGTGCGCTAACTGCTTGAATGCAGACTGCATGTGCTGTCAGATTGTAATTACCCGGCGTTCCAGGATACCAAACCGGATTAAGGTAATACTAGTAGGGGAAGAGCTGGGGTTTTAAACGGGCTTTTTTTGAAAGGAGAGAGTGGATTATGCATTGTAATAAGAGAGGCCAGTCAGAAACAGACGGCGTAAGAGTAGAGGTAAGGGTAGATGTGGCCAGGATTGTAAAATATACTTGTCTGGCAGGTATTGGGATTGTGGGGATTATTTTTGGTACTAGAGCCTGGGTGAAAACCTTGGAATTTAGGAAAAAGGATTTTTAGTCTGTGGGTAAGGCGTTGTATATTTCAGAAAAGCCAAGCGTAGCCCAGGAGTTTGCCAAGGCTCTTCGTATTCAGGGCAAACGCCAGGACGGTTACCTGGAGTCTGGAGATGCTGTAGTGACCTGGTGCGTGGGGCATCTGGTCACTATGAGCTATCCTGAAAGCTATGACCCGGCATATAAAAAGTGGGCGTTGGGGACGCTGCCTTTTTTGCCGGACAAGTTTTTGTATGAGGTTATCCCTTCGGTGAAAAAGCAGTTTGACGTGGTGAAGAGGCTTTTAAACCGGGAGGATATAAGTATAATTTATGTTTGCACCGACTCAGGGAGAGAAGGAGAGTACATATACCGTCTTGTGGACGAGATGGCGAAGGTGCCGGATACGAAGGAAAAACGCCGGGTATGGATCGATTCCCAGACAGAGGAGGAGATTTTACGCGGGATTAAAGAGGCAAAGCCCCTGTCTGCCTATGATAATTTGTCGTCGGCAGCTTATTTGCGCGCAAAAGAGGACTATTTGATGGGGATTAATTTTTCCCGGGTGCTGTCCTTGAAATATGGGCAGAGCGTGAACGGATACCTTAATAATAAAAAATGGGCCTCCATTTCTGTAGGCAGGGTTATGACCTGCGTTTTAGGGATGACAGTCCGCAGGGAGCAGGAAATACGGGATTTTGTGAAAACGCCTTTTTACCGCGTGCTTGGCAGTTTTGGAGACGGAACCGCTTCCTTTGGCGCAGAGTGGAAGGCAATCGAAGGTTCAAAATATTTTGGGACGCCTTTTTTGTATAAAGAAAATGGGTTTAAGGAAAGAGAAACAGCAGAGGAGCTCATTCGGTTCCTGACGGAGCCGGAAGCTGAAGAGGAACAGGGAAAGCCAAAACAGGCTGTAGTAGAAAAGGTAGAACGGAAAAAGGAAAATAAACAGCCGCCCCTTTTGTTTAATTTGGCGGAGCTTCAAAATGTATGCGCCCGTTTATTTAAAATCAGTCCAGATGAAACTCTTAAAATTACCCAGGAGCTTTATGAAAAAAAGCTGGTGACTTATCCAAGAACCGATGCCAGAGTGCTGTCTAACGCAGTTAGTAAGGAGATTTATAAAAATATCAGCGGGCTTCGGGGTTATGCTTATGGAAAGGAGTACGCGGAGGAAATTCTTTCTGGAGGTTCTTATAAAAACATAGCAAAGACAAAGTATGTGAATGATAAACAGATTACAGATCACTATGCCATTATTCCTACGGGGCAGGGGCTTGGCGGACTGACCGCTGTACAGGCCAGAGTATATGAGATTATTGTACGGCGGTTTTTAAGCATTTTCTATCCGCCTGCGGTATATCAGAAGACGACGGTTACTTTGAAACGGAAAGGGGAAAGCTTTTTTGCTTCCTTTCGTCTTTTACAGCAGGAGGGATACCTTAAGGTAGCAGAGGCCTCTTTTCAGAAAAAAAAGGGAGCGGCAGACGGCGGCAAGGAAGAGGAGAAACAGGAGAAGACTTTAGAACAGGAGGGCGGAAATACAGAAGGCAATGGGAACGGGCTGGAACCCCAGCTTTTAGAACTTCTTGGCCGTCTGAAAAAGGGAAACAGCCTTGTTATGGAGTCGTTGGAGATTAAGGAGGGGGAAACCTCGCCTCCAAAGCGTTACAGCTCCGGTTCTATGATTCTTGCTATGGAAAATGCAGGCCAGTTAATTGAAGATGAGGAGCTGCGGGCTCAAATTAAGGGAAGCGGTATTGGAACCAGCGCTACCCGCGCAGAGATTTTAAATAAACTGGTAAAAATTAATTACCTTAATTTAAATAAGAAAACCCAGATTATCACGCCGACTTTGCAGGGGGAGCTGGTTTATTATGTAGTAGCGTCGTCTATTCGTTCTTTATTAAACCCGGAGCTTACAGCCAGTTGGGAAAAAGGACTTACCTATGTGGCAGAAGGAACTATCAGCGAAGAGGAGTATATGCGGAAGCTGGAGGATTTTGTAAAAAGGCTGACGGATAAGGTGAAGGGACTGAATAACCAGACGGTTTTAAAAGGCATGTTTGATAAAGCGGCGTCATATTATAAATAGACAGGTTGTCTATAGCAGCCGGAAATAAGGTTAAGATGAAAAAGGAATGGAGTTAAATATGAACGGATTTGACGGAATGAAAATTGAAAATCTATTTGATTTATCACAAACCATAGCAGCCGCTATTTTTGAAGGGGCGGTTTATCCCTGGGAGGTTCTGCCAAAAATCAGCGAGTTTATTGTAAAGCTGGGAGAAACCCTGCCAGAGGAGGAATACGAAAGAAAAGATGGAAATATTTGGATTGCTAAATCTGCCACTGTTTTCCCTAGTGCATTTTTAAACGGACCTGTTATAATAGGGAAGGAAGCTGAGGTACGGCATTGCGCGTTTATCCGGGGCAATGCGATTGTAGGGGAGGGGGCTGTAGTAGGAAATTCTACAGAGCTTAAAAATGTTATTTTATTTAATAAGGTGCAGGTGCCCCATTACAATTATGTAGGAGATTCTATTCTTGGCTTCAAGGCCCATATGGGCGCGGGCTCTATTACGTCGAACGTAAAGTCGGATAAAACAAAGGTAACCGTATCCTGCGGCGGAGAGCGTATGGAGACCGGACTTAAGAAGTTTGGCGCTATGCTGGGGGACCGGGTGGAGGTAGGCTGCAACAGCGTATTGAATCCAGGTACGGTGATTGGCAGGGATTCCAATATTTACCCGTTGTCCATGGTAAGGGGGATGGTGCCGGAAAACCATATTTATAAAGGGCGGGATAATGTCGTGTCTAAAAAGTAAGAAAAAACATATGCATTTTAGATAAATTTACTATAGACTATTTTGACGATTTATGAGAAAATATAAACTAGCAGAAACATAATTGGCGAACTCTGACGAATTTTTATACGGATTCTGGAGGGATTGCTGAGAAAATATAATATGTATACTGAAAGGAGTTACAACATGATTTATTCACATGAAGTAGAAATGATGTGTCCTGTAGCACAGGGTGTAAATCACGGTGCTGCACCAATCCCAGAAGAAGCAAAATGGGTACAAGCAAAGCAGATTAGCGATATTTCCGGTTTGACCCACGGCATAGGCTGGTGCGCTCCACAGCAGGGCGCCTGCAAGCTTACTCTGAATGTAAAAGAAGGGATTATCCAGGAAGCTCTGGTTGAAACCATCGGATGCTCAGGAATGACTCACTCCGCAGCTATGGCATCTGAGATTTTGCCAGGAAGAACACTCCTTGAAGCATTAAATACAGACTTGGTATGTGATGCAATTAATACAGCTATGAGGGAATTATTCTTGCAGATTGTATATGGAAGAACCCAGTCCGCGTTTTCTGAGGATGGGCTTCCAGTTGGCGCAGGCCTTGAGGATTTGGGAAAAGGACTCCGTTCCCAGGTTGGTACGATGTACGGTACATTAAAGAAAGGACCTCGTTACCTTGAGATGGCTGAAGGCTATGTAACAGGTATCGCATTGGACGAAGAAGACCAGATTATCGGTTACCAGTTCGTAAGCCTTGGCAAGTTTACAGACTTCATTAAGAAGGGCGACGAGCCAAATACAGCTTGGGAAAAGGCAAAAGGACAGTACGGAAGAGTAGATGACGCAGTTAAGATCATCGATCCTAGAAAAGAATAACCAATCATCGTAAGGAGGCAAAGAATCATGGCTTTATTTGAATCATATGAAAGAAGAATTGATAAAATTAACAGCGTATTAAGCAGCTATGGCATTGCTTCTCTGGAAGAGGCAGAGAAGATTACAAAAGATGCCGGTCTTGACGTATATAACCAGGTAAAGGGCATTCAGCCAATCTGCTTTGAAAATGCTTGCTGGGCATATACGGTAGGCGCTGCTATCGCAATTAAAAAGGACTGCAAGAAAGCGGCGGATGCAGCGGCAGCGATTGGCGAGGGCCTTCAGGCTTTCTGTATTCCTGGCTCTGTTGCAGACCAGCGTAAGGTTGGCTTAGGACATGGTAATTTAGGAAAAATGCTTTTAGAGGAAGATACCGAGTGCTTTGCATTCTTAGCAGGTCATGAGTCTTTTGCAGCAGCAGAGGGCGCAATCGGTATTGCAGAAAAGGCAAATAAGGTTCGTCAGAAACCATTACGGGTTATCTTAAACGGTCTTGGAAAGGACGCTGCTCAGATTATTGCCAGAATCAACGGCTTTACCTTTGTTGAGACACAGATGGATTACTATACAGGAGAGGTTAAGGAAGTTGCCCGCAAGGCATACTCTAACGGCCCTCGTGCAAAGGTTAACTGCTATGGCGCAAACGACGTTCGTGAGGGCGTTGCTATTATGCATAAGGAGGGCGTAGACGTTTCTATTACAGGTAACTCTACTAACCCAACCCGTTTCCAGCATCCGGTAGCAGGTACTTACAAGAAGGAATGTATTGAGCAGGGAAAGAAATACTTCTCTGTTGCTTCCGGCGGCGGTACAGGACGTACGCTTCATCCAGATAATATGGCGGCAGGTCCGGCTTCTTATGGTATGACGGACACTATGGGACGTATGCACTCAGACGCTCAGTTTGCAGGTTCTTCTTCTGTACCAGCCCATGTTGAAATGATGGGTCTGATTGGCGCAGGAAATAACCCAATGGTAGGTATGACTGTAGCTGTAGCTGTAGCGATTGAGGAAGCAGCTAAGGCTGGGAAGTTCTAAGAAATAGCGTATTTTCAAGGGTTTCCGTTGATGTCAGTTGTCAGCGGAAGCCCTTAATTTTGTCATGTAGCACACAAATATTATAATAAAACAATGAAAAAATCGAAATTTGAAAGGAGTAACAGACATGGAACTTCCTTTTTATGATTCACCCGATACTGCTACGATTATCTGTTGCCATATATTGGAATGTCAGGCACCTATTCTATATGTATCACATGATGATGACGGAATGTGGCAATTTCTATGCGGAGAAACACATGAAATAGATGAAGCAAAGTTAGTATCTTTAAAATGGGTTTTTGATTTAGATAACTCTGTTAGTACCTTAAAGGATATGCCTTGCGGTTACTATGCAGAAAGAAAAAACCAAGCTAACGATTGGATTATCAGAAAGCGATAACTTCCCGTTTGTAGAATTGTAACTAACTAAAAACTGAATAACCGCCGTACGTTGCCATCTGGTATGTTCGTGTCACTCCACAGTAGATGAAATAAGCAATGAGTAAAACTGGTTCTGACCCATTGCAATAATCTTAAGGAGTGACAAATTTATGAACAGGAACGCAGTAGGTATTGATGTTTCCAAACCATTTGAAGTTCGGCACACATCTAGTGCTATCCGTTTCCTAATCGATCGCATCAAATCCATTGACGGCGAATCCCGTATTGTCATGGAGCACACAGGATGTTACTATGAACCCCTTGCGCATAAACTCTCACAGGCAACCCTTTTTGTAAGCGCCATAAATCCGAAACTAATTATTCATGCGTTTGTCGTGAGTAGAAAAGGAATTGGGATAGACTTTCTGGATGAAATGATGTATTATAAAGACCTAATTATTTAAAAGGAGGAGATGCTTATAGTTTTACAACCAAGAAGCTTTAGCCCGGAGCAAACAACCATATGGTCATTTCCAAACCGTGGAAAATGGGCAACACATTCAGGAGAATATCGAGGTAATTGGTCGCCATATGTTCCAAGAAACTTGATACTCCGCTATTCTAAACCAGGCGACTGGATTCTAGATCAATTCTCAGGAAGTGGTACAACGTTAGTTGAGGCAAAACTACTTAATCGTAATGCCGTTGGTGTAGATATCAATCTGCAATCCGTTTCTTTGTCAGAAGCAAATCTCAAATTTGAATGTGAAACGCAATCAAAAATTTTTGTTAGAAAAGGTGATGCTAATATTATTCAATACAGTTCTAATATTGATGGGGATATTTCATTGATGGATGAGCAAGATTTTATTGACGCAATGCAAAAAGCTGCATCAGAATCTTATCGCGTATTGAAACGTGGTAAGTATTGCGCTGTGATGATTGGAGATAAAAGGCTTCATGGGAATGTTGTTCCTTTGGGGTTTCAATTAATGCAATGCTTTTTAAACATCGGATTTAAATCCAAAGAGATAATTATAAAGGAACAACATAATTGCAAATCTACAGATAAATGGCTAAATGTAGACGGAAATTTTTTAATGTTGGCACATGAATATATTTTTGTATTCTATAAAGAATCTTGCTTTCATAGAGCGTGAAAGTTTTCGTTGATTAAATAGTATCCTTTTCGTATAATGGAAAAGAACTATGTTAATGAAAGAGGAGAAAGATATGTCAAATGAAAATGTAACTCCATTTGTAAAATGGGCAGGTGGGAAGAGACAGTTACTTGATA
>CATKYY010000085.1 GCA_949841225.1 uncultured Acetivibrio sp. | reverse complement strand
CATCACACAAACCATTATCTACTGCTAAAAAATTAGCAGCAGCTGCACTTTTAGGCACAACTTTAGGGCTTGCTGCAATAAGTGCACCTGATATTAAAGATAAAATAGATGACTATATGATGAGCCGCTAGAATTGAGGATAAAAAGCCAAAAGCAAAGAAGCTGGAGACAAAAAAGAAAACGGCGGCTAAAATTGAAGATAAAAAGCCAAAGGCAAAGAAGCTGGAGACAAAAAAGAAAACGGCGGCTAAAATTGAAGATAAAAAGCCAAAAGTAGAAAAGCTGGAGATAAAAGAGAAGGAAACGGCTAAGGCTGAGGATAAGAAGCCGGGAACGAAGGAGCAGTAAAAGCCTGCCGCGCGTTTGAAGGTTAGGAGATATATTTAAACATATGGTAATAGAAAAAGTACCGCAGGAATAAGGAATAGAAGAAGAGAAGGATTTTTAATCTTTCTCTTTTTCTGAGTCTCTTTTTCATAGGATTCAGAATGTATCTGACGATGGTGCAGGAAGGAGGAAAATTGAGAGAATGGCTGGCAAAACAGGCGGAGCTGGAAACCTGGCTTGACAGGGTCGTACCGTCTTTGGCTGCTTTCGGGAAGGATGTATTTGCGGCGCTGCTTATATTTTTTATTGGAAAGCGGGTTGTGAAATGGCTGAAAGGGGTTTTAAAAAAATCCTTTGAACGGTCAAATTTAGAAGAAGGTCTGAGCCATTTTTTGATTTCGCTGATTAATGTTACTTTAAATATTATTGTTATTTTTATGGCAATCAGCGTGTTTGATGCAGCGGTAGCATCTATAATGGCTCTTCTTGGTTCTGCAGGCCTGACCCTGGGTTTGGCTTTACAGGGCAGTTTGAGCAATTTTGCAGGAGGCGTCTTAATTTTAATTATGAAGCCTTTTCAACTGGGGGATTATATCATAGTAGGCGCAAAGGAAGAGGGAACGGTAGTAGGTATTGATATTTTTTATACCCATTTACTTACGGTAGATAATAAAAGAATAGTGATTCCCAACGGCGGTCTGTCTAATTCCAGTCTTGTAAATGTAACCCATGAGCCGATAAGGAGGCTGGATCTTTTGGTTTCGGTGGATTATTCTGAAAATATAAAAAGGGTAAAGGAGATTTTAGAAAGGCTGGCCAGGGAGCAGGAAATGGTCCTGGAGGGGCAGCCTATCGACGTTTATGTAAACTCTTTTGATCCAAGCGCCATTTCTATAGGGTGCAGGGTATGGACGACGACAGAAAATTATTGGCTGTTGCGTTGGAAGCTTTTGGAAGAGATAAAAGAGGAATTTGACAGAAATGAAATTGTTATCCCATTTGACCAGTTGGATGTAAACTTAAGTGGAAGCGGAAAAATTGAAAATTAAATTGAGAATCGAAGGTCTGAGATGGAAGGAAGGATAGGCATGGAAAAGAAAAATGTAATTGAAGAGATTTTCGGGGAGAATGTATTTAATGATGCGGCTATGCGGGAGAAGCTTCCGAAGCCTATTTATAAAAAGCTTCGGGAAACCATTGATAAGGATTTGGAGCTGGATGCGGAAATGGCAAGCGCCGTTGCTCATGCAATGAAGGAATGGGCCCTGGAGCGCGGGGCTACCCATTATACTCATTGGTTCCAGCCGATGACGGGAATTACTGCAGAAAAGCACGACTCTTTTATTACGCCAGAGGGCAACGGAGGGGTTATTTTGGAGTTTTCTGGTAAGGAACTGATTAAGGGAGAACCGGATGCTTCTTCTTTTCCTTCCGGGGGTCTGCGGGCTACTTTTGAGGCCAGGGGATATACGGCGTGGGACTGCACTTCTCCGGCTTTTTTGAAAAAAGATATTTCTGGAAGCGTAACTCTTTGTATTCCTACGGCCTTCTGCGCTTATACAGGGGAAGCTCTGGATAAGAAAACGCCGCTTTTGCGTTCAATGGAAGCGATTAGCAATCAGTCGGTTCGTATACTCAGACTGTTTGGACATGAGGATATAAATAATGTTTCTTGCTCTGTAGGGGCAGAGCAGGAGTATTTTTTAATTGACCGGGAGAAATATTTACAGAGGGATGATCTGATTTTTACGGGAAGAACCTTGTTTGGCGCAATGCCTCCCAAAGGCCAGGAGCTGGACGACCATTATTTTGGGAATATTAAAGAGAGAATTTCCGGCTTTATGAAGGAATTAAACGAGGAATGCTGGAAGCTTGGCATTCTGTCTAAAACCCAGCACAATGAAGTAGCGCCGGCGCAGCATGAAATGGCTCCGATTTATTCTACGGCGAATATTGCAACGGACCATAACCAGTTGGTTATGGAGCTGTTAAAGAAGGTGGCAAAGCGCCACGGCCTGGAGTGCCTTTTGCACGAGAAGCCTTTCGACGGGGTGAATGGCTCTGGAAAGCATGATAATTGGTCTTTGGTCAGCGATACGGGAAAAAATCTGCTGGACCCGGGAAAAACGCCTCATGAAAACATACAGTTTTTGTTATTCTTGTCTGCCGTAATTAAGGCGGTAGATGAAAACGCGCCGCTTTTAAGACTGTCCGCCTCCAATCCGGGCAATGACCACCGCCTGGGCGCGAATGAGGCTCCTCCGGCAATTATTTCTATTTATTTGGGAGAACAGCTGGAGGATGTGCTGGCGCAGTTGATTGAAACAGGCGAGGCAAAGCATTCTAAGCAGGGCGGGAGATTGAATACGGGCGTAAATACCCTTCCTGACCTGAAACGGGATGCGACGGATCGGAACCGCACGTCGCCGTTTGCTTTTACCGGAAATAAATTTGAGTTTCGTATGGTAGCTTCCTCATTATCCATCGCCGGACCAAATACGGTGCTGAATACGATTGTAGCCGATGTATTGAAAGAAATGGCCGATGAATTGGAAAAAGCGGATAATTTTGAGCTGGCTGTTCACGACCTGATTAAAAGAACGATTGCAGAGCACCAGAGGGTTATTTTCAATGGAAACGGATATTCCGATGCCTGGGTAGAGGAGGCAGAAAGAAGAGGATTGTCCAATTTAAAGACGATGGTGGATGCGATTCCTTCTATGGTGGAGGAAAAGACCGTTGCAATTTTTGAAAGGCATCATGTATTATCAAGAGCGGAGCTTCAGTCCCGTGCAGAAATCAATTATGAAGCATATGCCAAGGCAATTAATATCGAGGCAAAAACAATGGCCAATATGGCTGCAAAGCGGTATATTCCGGCGGTTATCCGGTATACAACCCAGTTAGCGGAATCCATGGGCGCAATAACCAAGGTATGCGCGGAAGCGGATATAAGCGTGCAAAGAGAGCTTTTAATTGAATGCTCCCGTCTTCTTGCCAAAGCGCAAAAGGCGTTGGGCAGTCTGAAAGGAGCGACAGAGGAAGCGGCAGGCAAGGCAGAAGGGAAGGAGCAGGCGTTGTTCTTTAAGGATACGGTAGTCCCTGCTATGGCCGCTCTGCGCGGGCCGATTGATGAGCTGGAGCTTTTGGTGGATAAAGAAATCTGGCCAGTGCCTACATATGGAGACCTTCTGTTTGAAGTATAGGATAGAGGATAAAAAGGGGAAATGGCAGTGCAGAGTCCTTGATAATTCTTTCAAAAGGGAATATAATATCCAAAGATGGAGATTTTATTGGAGGCATGGGTATTATGAAGTGGATAGGGCATTTGCGTACTATTAGCCATCATAAATGGCTGGTGATGAAATATTGCTTTAAGGCGGGCTTGTATAAGCAGGGGCTGCTGCATGATTTATCTAAATATTCGCCGGTAGAATTTTTGGTGGGAGCAAAATATTATCAGGGAAATCGAAGCCCAAACAACGCAGAGAGAGAAGCAAAGGGCTACAGTATGGCGTGGCTTCACCATAAGGGAAGAAACAAGCATCATCTGGAATACTGGATTGATTATAGCCTGAATTCCAAGGAAGGCATGGTGGGGCTTAAGATGCCGAAAAGATACCTGGTAGAAATGGTATGCGACCGGATTGCTGCCAGTAAGACCTACAAAAAAGGAGCGTATAAGGACAGCGATCCGTTAGACTATTTTTTAAATTCCAAAGAACATTATATGATTCACCCAGAAACGGCAAGGCAGCTCCAATTCCTTTTGACTATGCTGAAGGAAAAGGGAGAGGAGAAAACCTTCCGGTATATAAGAAAAGAGATGCTGGCATTGCGGCGGCAAAAAAGGTTTCGCTAAGGAAGTTACTTAGCGAACCCCTTTTTTTTGGAGTCGCCATAATAAGGCATTTCCCGAAGAGGATTATAAAAAAACGGCAGAGGCCTTGTATGTAGAAAAGGTCAATATGAGAATTTCTGATTTGAAGAAATTTGCGGAATACAGGAAAATGAAGCCGGCAAAATTCAAAAACTCAAGAAATTTCAGATTGCACTCCAAATGGGATGTGTTATAATAAATTTTACGGGAATTAAAGAGCCGATAAAGTATATTTTTATGATAGGAGTGTTACTAATGCAGTTTCGTGATTTAAAAACCCAATACCAAACCCTAAAGCCTGAAATAGACCAGGCTGTTACAGATGTGATGACAGCATCGGATTTCATTTCTGGAGCCCAGGTGACAGAGCTGGAGGCCAGACTTGCTTCCTATGCTGGAGTAAAGCACTGTATTACTTGCGCTAATGGTACGGATGCTTTAACTCTTGCACTGATGGCATGGGGAATAGGGACAGGCGATGCCGTGTTTGTACCTAATTTTACCTTTTTTGCTTCTGGAGAAACCGTGGCTTACGAGGGCGCCGTTCCTATTTTTGTTGATGTAGAGGAAGGAAGCTTTAACGTATCTGCCGCTTCCCTGGAACAGGCGGTAGAGACTGTGATAAAGGAGGGGAAGCTTAAGCCCAAAGCGATTGTAGCAGTGGATTTGTTTGGGCAGCCTGCAGATTATAGGGAAATCAGGAAAATTGCAGATAAACATGGGATTTACATTTTGGAGGATGCAGCTCAGGGCTTTGGAGGAAGTATTCAGATCGACGGCAAAGAACATAGGGCTTGCAGCTTCGGGGATATTTCTACTACTTCTTTTTTTCCAGCGAAGCCTTTGGGGTGCTATGGGGACGGCGGCGCGGTTTTTACGGACAATGAAGAATGGGCCAATCTTATCCGTTCTTTGCGGATACATGGAAAGGGTTCGGATAAATATGATAATGTGCGTATTGGGGTGAATTCCCGCCTGGATACCATACAGGCGGCTATTTTACAGGTCAAGTTGAAGGCGTTTGAGGAGTATGAGCTGGAAGCTGTGAATCAGGCAGCTAAACGATATACAGAGCTTTTGGAGAAAGAAAAGAGCGCGGGGAGACTTCCAAAGGGAATGATAGCGCCAAGGGTAAAAGAGGGATTTTTCTCTAGCTGGGCGCAGTATTCTATTTTGTTGGACAATGAAGAGGAAAGAGAGCATTTGCAGGCTTATTTAAAGGAAAAGGGAATCCCGACGATGGTTTATTATCCAAAACCAATGCACAGGCAGGGAGCATTTGCAGGGCTGGACTGCGTAAAGGTAGATTTGAGCGTTTCAGAGAGTCTTTGTAAGAGGGTGTTGGCCTTGCCTATGCATCCGTATTTGGAAGCAGAGGAGCAGGCAAGGGTTGTGGAAGCTGTTGTGGAGGGACTGCATGTTAGAGCTAAAAGTTAATAGATAAATCCAATAAGACTAATTTCTTCTTGGTTATGTTAAGAATTGGTAAAAAAGAGTTTCGCTAAGGAAAACACTTAGCGAAACTCTTTTTTTCTTTTTTATACCTGTTACTTAGTATATCGCATCTTATTTTTTTCGTCAATGCCCTAGTTTTGGTAAATTTTCTAGTACTTGAATCGTTATTTTAGGAAATAAAATACAATTTTTTGCCTTTTTTAACTTTTAAATCTTTTTATCTCAGTTTTAAGCCGTCAGATTTCTTGTAAAAATATAAGCTTCTAACGCCAGTAGATTACAGGAAAAAGAAGAAATTTATTTTTTTCTTTTTCCTGTATTTATTGTCAAAAATACCGTCAATAAAGTAAAAATCTCATAAAAATATGAAAAAACTCTATAGGAAATGCAGTTTAGCAAAGGGATGGGGAAAAGGTTTCGCTAAGTGTTTTCCTATGCGAAACCTTTGAAGGGTGAATAGTTGTGGGGGAAAAAACAGGTTATAGCATAATAACCTATAAATTGCGCTTGTATTGCAGCCAACCGCAATGGCTCTATGAAACTAAAAGGGTCTATAATCTTATTCTTTCTTATTATTATAGACTTTTAATGGAAAAGCCGGAGATTTGGGATGGGCCTGGGCAAAAACTTTTACGTCAACTGGAGCTTTTGACAATAGGAAGCCGGGGGCAGGATAAGACGGAGATTTTGTATCCGTTGCCTTATGAAAAGATTCCTTTGTATTTTCGCAGGGCCGCAATTAATGATGCGATCCGTCTGTTTAAAAGCTATCGGTCAGGAGAGGAAAATGGAAGCCAGCCGGCGGAGGATTTTCAAGCCGCCCCAATTTTTTATAAAGGAATGTATAAGGATTTTACGGAAGCTGGAATTTCCTTAAAGCTTTGGAATGGAGAGAAATGGGTCTGGGAGGCTTGCACTTTGGATACCTGCAAAAGAAGTCTTCCAGAGGGCGGAAGCTACCTTTCCCCCACGCTTAAACTGGAGGAGAAAAGAGCTATGCTCCATGTGCCGGTCCGACAGCCCGTAGAGGATGTGCGGACGGTAAAGGAACGGTTTCCGGGAGAAAAGAAGCTCTGCTCTGCTGTGTTTCCAGAAAATGACTGTATGGCGGCGCTGGTTGTTTTGAATAAGGCGGGTATCTATGAAGAAAGCCTTTTTATCCGGGGAGGGAAGCAATTTCTCCATAAGAAAAAGAGGCTTTTAAACCGGATACAGAAGAACCGGGCGAGCATGGGTATGGATAACCAGAGGGTTGGGCAGCTGGAAGAGGAAAACAAATATTTAAAAAGAAAAATCAGAAATTTATCAGAAAATTATGCCCATAAGGTGAGCCGGAGGATTGTAGATTTTTGTAAGGAAAGGGAGATTTCTATTTTGGTGGTGCCAAATTATAAAGCCGCTTTGAATGGAAACAGTTATGACTGGCTGGGCCGGCGGATAATACAATATCTGCGCTATAAGGCTTTTCAGGAGGGAATGGTAGTTACTTCGGTCGGCGTGGGGAATACGGCCTTTGTCTGTTACCAGTGCGGGCAGGCAGTAAAACGTTCTCCCGAAACTCCGGGGTGCGGGCGGAATTATTCTGGCTGGGAGAACTATATTTGTCCGAACGGTCATAAGGGAAACGTGCATTTTAATGCGGCGATAAATCTCGGCAGGCGTTTTCTTAAAAATATAAAGACAGAAAAGAATAACGGTTAGGAAGCGCTTGGGAATTATTTTTTAGATAGATGTTTTAATTTGGAAAGGATTGTTCAGAAATCCTGGGTGGAAACATTCAGGTGGGATTTGCCGCTATAGGCAGCAGGTTCAGGGTACAGCAGCGCCATTTTTCTGGCTCGCAAAAGGTACGCCAGTTGCCCAAAAGGGCTTTGAAACAGAAGGCTTTTGGGCAGCTGGCGGGGCAGGCAGGGGAGAAGATGCTGGAAGTTATTAAAATAGAAGGAGAAAAAAGAAGGCTGGATGAAAATGAGTAGAAATAATAAAAATCATATTTTTCTTGCTTCGCCGCATATGAGCAAGGAGGGTTACGAGCAGAGCTACATAAAAGAAGCTTTTGAAAGTAATTGGATTGCTCCTCTTGGAAAAAATGTGACTGCGTTTGAAAAAGAAATGGAAGAAAAAATAGGCGCTAAAAAGGCAGTTGCACTTTCTTCTGGTACAGCTGCTTTACATATGGCATTAAAAGCAGCGGGCGTTTCTAATGGAGATACTGTATTTTGTCAGTCTCTGACTTTTGCTGCAACGGTTAATCCGGTTATTTATGAAGGAGCGGAGCCAGTATTTATAGATAGTGAGAAGGAAACCTGGAACATGAGTCCGGCAGCCTTGGAAAAGGCCTTTCAAAAATACGAAAAAACAGGAAGGCTGCCTAAGGCTGTTATTGTTGTTCATTTATATGGAATTTGTGCAAAAATTGAAGAAATTTCAAGTATATGCAAAAAATACGGAACGATTTTAATTGAGGATGCAGCTGAAAGCCTGGGCAGTACATATAAAGGAAAGTATACAGGAACTCTTGGTGATTATGGAATTATCAGCTTTAATGGAAATAAAATTATTACAAGCTCTGGCGGGGGAATGCTCCTTGCTAATACAAAAAATGCAGAAGAAAAAGCGAAAAAAGTACTTTTTTGGGCTACGCAGGCAAGAGAGCAGGCGCTTTGGTATCAGCATGAGGAAATAGGATACAACTATCGCATGAGCAATGTAGTTGCAGGAATTGGAAGAGGGCAGCTGAGGGTTTTAGATGAGCGTATAAAAAGAAAAAGGGAGATTTATTCCTACTATAAAACTAAAATGCGAAGTTTACAGGGGATAAGCTTTATGCCAATGGAACTGCAAGGCGAAGGAAATAAAAATAACTGCTGGCTGACTGTCATTCAGGTAGCAAAAAATTCTCCGGTATTACCTGATGAAGTAATGGAAGCATTGAAAGAAGATGATATTGAGAGCCGGCCGGTTTGGAAACCAATGCATTTGCAGCCAATATTCAGAAAATATGATTTTATTTCAGATAAGGAAGAAATTTTGATTGTAAATGAAGCTATGGGAGCTGATAACAGCATATCTGGTGAATTGTTTGAGTATGGCGTATGTTTACCGTCAGACACAAAAATGGCAGAGAATGATATGGAAAGGATATGCAATGTGCTGATTACATTGTGGAAAGGAAAAGAAGGGAATGCGTAGAGGCATAAGAAAATATGGGATACATATTAGTATTTGTCTGATAAGCCTTGTGATAGCAGCTTATGTAAATAATCGTATTAATACAGAACGCAGTCATCAATATAGTGTTACGGAGAACGTTCATACCTTATATCAGGATATAACGGGAGTGAAACAGGAAGGGAAAGAGACAGTTTTTTGTGGATGGGCTTTTGATACAGAACACTATGCTGGGGAAATTACCTGCGAGATCCTTTTAAAGGACGTGGAAACAGAAGAGACTCTTTGGCCCAAGATGGAAACAGAGCCTGAAATACAGGAGATTCCTAAAAAATATACAGGTGAAAAAGAGATTTCTGGAGGAAGCTTTGAAGGGAAGCTAAAGACAGCAAAGCTTGATGTGGAAAACATATATGAAATATTGCTTAGATATACTTGCAAATCTATAGATAATGGAGGAAATACAGTGGAATATGTGAGGACTGTTACTACAAATAATTATTTGTCTAATGGGGAAATGACAAATTATAATCCAGATATATTTGTTGAACCAGATATTAAAGAGACTGAAATTGCAGAAAAGATAAAAAATGCAGAACTGTTTCATTATTTCCAGGAAGGGATGTGGGTATATTCTGATGCGGAAAGGCTTTATTTTATTGTAAATCAGGAAACTGTTGGAGCAGAACAGGGAATAGAAATGCCAGTATTTTGGTATACAAATAATTTAGAGCTTCTGGAAGGAAGAGAGAAGAATTATATTCCTAATTACTTATATTCAGCAGTCTATGAAGAAAAAAAAGGGATTTATTTTTCGGAGGTAGAGATGCCAGACATTCCTATAAAAGAGGTTGAAACGGGACTGTATATCAATGGAGGCCAGGGATGGGTACTTCGTTGTAGGAAACAGTTTTAGCTTAGTAGGCGGATAATGTGAAAAATTGTTCTAAGGCGGCAAAAGACATTGCCTAAGAACGATTAAGTTTCACACAGGAAAAACGCAAAAGACAGCGTTTTTCATATTTATTTGCGCCGCCAAAGGCGGCATGGGGGATTAGGATGAAAAAGGTTAGTGCGTTTCATAAATTTTATATGGATTTTGGAAAACGGATATTGGATGTAAGTATTTCCCTAATTGCACTGATATTACTTTCTCCAGCGCTTTTATGTATTGCTGTTTTAGTGAAAATAAATTTAGGAAGTCCTATTTTATTTAAACAAAAACGGCCTGGATTAAACGAACGGATATTTGAAATGCAAAAATTCCGTACGATGTCTAGTGCAAAGGATAAAAAAGGGAATCTTTTGCCAGATGAAAAAAGATTAACTAAATTTGGAAAATGGCTAAGGGCTACCTCGCTGGATGAGCTTCCAGAGCTGATTAATGTTTTACGGGGAGACATGAGTCTTGTAGGGCCAAGGCCACAGCTGATAAAGGATATGGTTTTTATGAGTGAGGCTCAGCGGAAGCGTCATTTAGTAAAGCCGGGGATTACAGGACTGGCGCAGGTAAGCGGCAGAAATGCAATTTCCTGGGAAAAGAAACTGCGGCTGGATTTGAAATACATAAAAAAAGCAAGCCTTAGGAATGATTTTGTCATTCTTTGTAAAACGGTTGAAAAGGTATTAAAAAAAGAGGGAATCCGTGCGGAGAATATGGAAACTGCAGAGGATTATGGAGATTATTTACTAAGAAGAGGGAAAATTGATAAGCAAATATATGATGAAAAAATAG
>CATKYY010000084.1 GCA_949841225.1 uncultured Acetivibrio sp. | reverse complement strand
CTGGAGCCAAAGCAGAGACACCCATAGCTAAGGAAAGAGCTACAGCTAATTTCTTTACGAAATTCTTCTTCATTTTTCTTCCTCCTTAAAGATTTTATGGTTGAGTCTTATACCCTTTCCCCCGCCTTTTTCGTAAGCCCTTCAAAATGCAAGCCAAACCCCTCGATGCCGGGCGTACCTATTATCGGCAGGATACTTAAATATAATCCTGATAACAGATTTTTAAAAATATAAAAATGTGATAAAATAAAGGAAAGAATAGCTTTGTGTAAAAGTGAAGCTTGCTATTGACACCGAAATGACACCGAAATGGAATTTTTTGTGCAATTTTACCAAAGAAAAGAGAGGGGGGAATGTAAACTTGCTATGTAAAAAAGACCATGGAAATGGAGGAAATTATGGAAGAAAAATTCAGAGGCTTATGTATCTATACAAAGAAGAATGAAAATGAAGCAAAGTTCAGAGACAGGGAGCATATCATACCCGCCTGCATTGGCGGAATGAAGCGGTTAGAGCAGGGCTATGTTTCAGATGAGGTCAACAATCAGTTCTCAAAGCTGGAGCTTTTATTTGGCAGAGAGTCCTTAATTTCTATTCCACGGATGTTTGTGGGGCCAGGGAAGAGGGGGAGTAAGAATCCTAAGAAAAGGGGAGGGGCAGGGAAGCGGATTGCAGTAATGGAGTCCCAGGAAAGCGGGAGAATGTCCCTGGGGTATATACAGATGGGGAAGCCTATTATGATTGACCAGCTGCATATAGAAAAGCTGGAGAATGGGCGGCGGAAGATGAGCATGGGATATGATAATGAGAGCTCCGGCAGCATAGAGGAAAAGCTATCGGCTTGGATAGGGGAATTGAATGCTTATAATGGAAGTCCAGTGATTATAAAGGATAAAAGAATTTTACTCAATGAAATGATTTTAGGGTTGGAGGGAAAGAGGTGGTATTTAGCAATTTCAGAGGAAAAAAATGGAGATGAGGCCAGAGAAGAGATAAGGAAGGAATTAAAGCTTTTAAAGATGTATTGTAAGCAGGAAAGCAAGTCCTCTTCACAGGAAGGTAATTTTGGAGAAGAGGAAATAAAGGCTTTGCTGAAGTCAGGAGAAATTCAAACGGAAAAAACCCAAGTAACTGCAAATATGCAGATGGCTTTTCAAATGCAGGAGTATTTTCGTGTAATAGCTAAAATTGTATTTAATTGTTTGGCGGATATAAGAGGACGGGATTATGTTTTGCAGGAAA
Source organism: uncultured Acetivibrio sp. (assembly GCA_949841225.1). Lineage (GTDB taxonomy): Bacteria > Bacillota > Clostridia > Lachnospirales > Lachnospiraceae > Velocimicrobium. The sequence goes on along the minus strand of CATKYY010000084.1, from coordinate 9,344 downwards.
AATTTGATCCAATCAGGAAGGCTATTTTAACCGGGGAAAATATAGAGCAATTCGTACAGTTTGGCAAACATGCGAAGGGCTTTGATTCCTTCATGAAACGGGCGCGGAAAAAGAACTTTGGGAGTTGGCTCCATATGATTGTAATTACTAGAAGCAAGTATGGTCTGTCAGCGGTGATTTGCCTTTATGGAACAGACAGTCCAATGGCAGTTTGGCTTTCTGATAAGGATTGTAAGGAGTTTGGGGAAACAGATGGATTTGTATGCGACTGGGAAAATAAACGGGAGATGAGTTTTTTGGATTTTGTTGGAATGTTGGCAGAGGAGTTTAATATGTTATAAGAAGAATGGGCAGTTACTGTCATGAGTAACTGCCAAATGAACCAAAATCTATAGAATCAGCTTTTATTCATGTTTTCCATATAATTCTTTCCTTAGATCTTCACAGAGAGCCGCCATTTCCAGCATTTCTTCTTCTGAACACATTTCGCTTAAATCGTAGGCGAGAGGAGCAGAGGTAAAGTCAATAAGCGTTTTATTTATGAGGTTATGTTCCTCTGGCGTGGCTGTAATTTGAATCTTTGGCGTGGAAGCTTCTATTTCTTGAAATAATTCACGTAAGTCAACATTTTTATTTATTTTGCACTCCAGAAGTAATGCGGCAAGGTCAGTGATAAGCTCAATCGCATAATAAATAGCAATTTCCATTCCCTCTGAGTCTGTATATGTTAACGGAATGTCTGGTTTTTTGAAATCACCATGCAGTTTGTTTAAGCCAAAGTCAGAAAGGATTTCTCCTGCTGGGATTTCCTCTTTTTCTTTTTCAGCCAAATACTCTATAAGCGTTAAACTATCGTCTGTATCGCCGATGTAATGATTCCAATATTTATTTGCAATATACATTCTTGTCTCCTCCCAAATGGCAGATTATTGTTTTAAGTATATCACAGACATAAGGCTGATTCAATTATTTTAGTGAAATCATTATGTTGTAATTTGAATTCGCCCTTTTCTTTTAGAAGAATCTATGCTAAAATAAGAAATTAGCAGAGAAGCGGCGCAGAGATTGACGGGTTGCTGCTAAAAAGATGAAAATTTACGACATTATGGTAAGATAGAGAGGTACGATAAGTGAGCAGACAAAAGCAGGAAGAAAAGGGCAGAAAGTTTTTGAACGGAAATTATGCACTGATACCGGTTTTATTTGTTTTGTGTGTTGTTCCGCTGATTATGCGTCTGTATGTATACGATTCTGGTTTAGAGGTATACCCATGGTTTCCAAATCGGAATGAGGAAATGGATGTATTTTTATATTGGAAGAGTATTGCCTTGGTTGTAGCAGCTGTAATTATGGCAGCTATTTTAGGCTATTGCGTTTATAATGAATGGAAGGCTGTGCAAAGGAAAGCGGCTAGGATACATAAGCCGAAAAAATCTGGAAAACAAAGTAAAGAGAATAAAAACGATTCTGAAAAAAAGGCATCTGGGATTGAACGCGTCAAGGAATCTTTTGCAGGGACAAGATTTGCACAGGCGGGTTGGCTTATACCTTTAGCTGCCTTTGCTGTATTGGTAATTTTATCTACTTTGTTTTCTGAATATCGTAGCTTTGGCTTTAATGGTATTCATGAGCAGTTTGAATCTGTTTGGGTTATACTGGCGTATTGTATTGTGGCGGTCTACACCTTTTATTTTATAAGAACAAAAGAAGACATTGCTGCCGTGGAAAAGGGGCTATTTGTTGTTCTGGCCCTTCTTGGGATTCTGGGGATTACGCAGTTGACAGGCCATGATTTTTGGGAAACAGCGATTGGTAGGAGTCTGTTTGTTCCAAAAAAGTATTCGGATTCGGTACTTACCTTTAATTTTTCTGGTAGCGGCAATCACCAGGTTTATTTAACATTTTATAATCCTAATTATGTAGGTATGTTTGCGGCGCTGATGCTGCCAATCAGTATTATGCTGTGTGTAGGGAATAAGCAATGGATGAGGAAAGCCGCTTGGGGAATTCTTTCTATTGTTATTTTTCTGTGCGCTTTAGGCTCTGGTTCAAAGGCGTTTTTAATTTCTTTGACAGCGACCGCTTTTTTAGGGATTATTTTGTATGGAAGGAAAATGCTAAAATATTTGCCCATTATTCTTATGTATGGCGTTACGATTATGTATGTAGGCAGCGTTTATATGAATTATGTAAATGTCGACGTAGTTCAATACTTAAAGAATGCTCTGACGCCGGTAGAAAATGCTTATGCGGTAGATGATTTTACTGTTTCTGAAGACGGAGGGACTCTGACCTATAGAGGTGAGAAAATTTCTATGATATGTGAGACAGGAAGCGATGGGGCGCCATATTTTCAGGCTAAGGATGCATCTGGTACAGAGTTGGCCTTTACTATGGATGAAAATAATGTAATCCATTTTGAGGACGAAAGGTTTGTAGAGATTGCGGTATCTATTTATGGCGGTTATGATGAATATGCCTATATTGCAGAAATCAGCGCAGCCGGGCATAAGTACGCCTTTTCCAGAGGTAGTAACGGCTATACTTATCTGAATTTTGCTTATCGGGCGGATGAGATAATAAAAGCCGAAGCGGCTTTATTTGCCAATACGGACAGACTTTTCACCGGAAGAGGATACCTTTGGTCAAGAACGATTCCTCTATTGAAAAACAGTATTTTGCTGGGGACTGGTGCGGATAGTTATGTTCTGGCATTTCCGCAGAACGATTATGTAGCCAGGATTAATGCAGGATACCAGGATTCCATAATTACAAAGCCTCACTGCATGTATCTGCAGATGGGAGTACAATATGGAGTAGTTGCGCTGCTGTGTTTTCTTGCTCTGGCTGTTATGTATGCAGTACAGACAATTAAGCTTTGCTGGAGGGTTAATTTTAAGGATCTATATAGCTGTCTGGCGCTGGGGATGCTGATGGGGATTACCGGTTACGGTATTATGGGAATTTCTAATGATTCCTGCGTGGCGCTGTCGCCAATGGCGTGGGTGTTATTGGGAGTAGGATTTGCAGTAAACCAGGTGGTAAGGCAGGATTTGGAAGAAAGGAAAGCAGCTGAGCTGGAATGTACGGCGGAGGCGTAAAGATGTAGTGGAAAATGCAGGATTTTCTTGCTTTTAGTGTGGATAGATGATAGAATAAAATGGTTCAAGCGGAAACTTTTGAAAAAAAGAGACTGCTTGAACTATTAAAAATAATAAATTTAGATAAGTTATTATAATAAAATCAATAGAAGCGTATAACATGTAAAGAAATGAAAAAGAGGCAAAAAATTATGGATGTTGATATTGTAAAAAAAATAAAAATTCCTTTTAGTCCGCCTGATATTTCTGAATTGGAAATTAAACAGGTAGAGGATGTTTTGAAATCTGGTTGGATTACTACAGGAGTAAAAACAAAAAGGCTGGAGAGGCTTCTTGCTGAATATGTTGGAACTAAGAAATGTATTTGTTTAAACAGTCAGACTGCTGCCGGTGAATTATCATTGCGGCTCTTAGGTATTAAGCCAGAAGACGAAGTTATTACTTGCGCGTATACATATACTGCGACAGCATCCGTTGTTGAACATGTTGGAGCTACTTTAAAATTAGTAGATTGTCAGAAGAATTCATTTGAAATGGATTATGATTCTTTAGAAGAGGCGATAACAGAGAAAACGAAAGTAATTATTCCCATTGATATTGGGGGAGTTCCTTGTGATTATGAGCGTATTTTTAAGATTATTGAAAAAAAGAGAAATCTGTTTAGAGCTGATAGCGGTACAGGACTTGGAAGCAGAATTCAGAGAGCTATTGGCCGTATTATTGTAGTAGCAGATTCTGCACATGCATTGGGCGCCTCTTATAAAGGAAAAATGCTTGGCTCAATTGCTGATATTACAAATTATTCTTTTCATGCTGTAAAGAATTTTACTACGGCCGAGGGTGGGGCTATGGTCTGGAAAACCATTGATGGTATTTGTGATGAGGAAATTTATCAACAATTACAACTCTATTCGCTTCATGGACAGAGTAAGGATGCTTTGACTAAAACCAGGCTTGGAGATTGGGAATATGATGTAGTTGGAACCTGGTATAAATGCAATATGACAGATATTATGGCAGGTCTTGGCTTGGCTCAGTTTGAGAGGTATCCAGAGTTATTGCAGCGTAGAAGAGAGATAATTGAAAAGTATGATAATGCATTTAGGCTTTTAGGTATTGAAGTGCTTTCTCATTATACAAAAGAGCATATTTCATCTGGTCATCTTTATATTACCCGGATTCCAGGAATTATTTCAGAACAAAGGGATGAAATTATTGTTAAGATGGCCGGATATGGAATTGCAACTAATGTCCATTATAAACCATTGCCAATGCATACCGCTTATAAGAATATGGGATTTAATATTAAGGATTATCCAAACGCATATAAGAGATTTATTAATTGTGTTACACTTCCCCTTCATACTTGTTTAAGCGATGGGGATATAGAATATGTGATTGAAAAATTTACTAAAATTGTGAAGGAATATATTTGATAGGAAGGATTTTTCAAACGCACATTAGGAAAGGTAAGACAGTATTTTGGATAAAACACATAGATAAGAAGAGGCAAAGAAATGGAACAAATGAAGTTTTCGGTATTGATGTCGCTTTATATTAAGGAAAGGGCTAAGTATTTTGATGAGTGTATGAAAAGTTTACTTTGTCAGACGGTGAAGCCGACGGAGGTCGTTATTGTTTTAGACGGTCCTGTTTCTGACAGCTTGAGAGCTATTATTAAACAATATCAGGAAAGTTATCCAGAGTGGATTAAGATAATTGCGCTAAAAAAGAATAAGGGTCTTGGGATTGCTCTTGCAGAGGGAGTTCGGCAATGCTCTTATGAACTGATTGCTCGTATGGATACAGATGATGTTGCAAGAAAAGACCGGTTTGAAAAACAGTTGAAAGAGTTTAAAAAGGACCCTTGTCTGGATATATGTGGAAGCCACATCATTGAATTTGATGGGAGCGTAAATAATATGCGCTTCAAAAGAAAAGTTCCAATCACACACAGAGGGATAGCAGAATATCAAAAACAAAGAAGCGCTTTTAATCATATGACGGTTATGTATAAAAAATCCGCAGTTTTAAAGGCGGGTAATTATCAGCACGCCCCTTTAATGGAGGATGATTTAATGTGGATTCATATGCTGCAAACAGGCGCCAAATGCAGGAATATAGATGATTATCTGGTATACGCAAGAGCTGGGGACGAGATGCTTGGGCGGCGTGGGGGATACGCATATTTAAAAAAATATAAAGATGGAAGAAAACAGATATTGGATACTGGTTACATAAGCTATTGGGATTATTTAAAGACTGTGTTTATCCAGAGCATTGTAGCTTTGCTGCCAAGAAAACTAAGAAGGATGGTATTTGCAAAGCTACTGAGATATGGTCTTTGAGAGATTTGAGGAGAATAGGCAGAGGATGGGATTGAAAAGGTGGAGAGAACTGCCAAAATACATGCAGACCGATGCTGTATATGCTTATTATAGCAGTTTAAAAAAGAAAAAGGGACGTCTTGCGATAAAAAGGGGATTTGACTTTACTGTAGCAGCGATTATGTTAGTAATTTTGTCGCCATTTTTAATTGCTCTTTCTATTGCTGTTATTGTTGATTCTAAGGGAGACATATTTTTTAGACAGGAAAGAGTTACTCAATATGGAAGAAGGTTTCGTATATTTAAATTCCGCACAATGGTTACAGATGCGGAGAAGCTTGGACCGCAGGTTACAACAGCGGATGATACGCGGGTAACAAGGGTAGGGAAGGTATTACGGAAATACCGATTGGATGAATTACCGCAGCTTATTAATATTATATTAGGGGATATGAGCTTTGTTGGCGTTCGGCCTGAGGTTCCGCGGTTTGTTCGGGCTTATACGCCTGAAATGATGGCTACGTTGCTGCTGCCAGCAGGAATAACAAGTGAAGCAAGTATACAATATAGGAATGAAGCTAATCTTTTACAGAAAGAGGAAAACGCAGACGAGGTTTATATTAACAAGGTACTGCCTGAAAAAATGAAATATAACCTAAAAAGCATTAAACAATTCAGCCTTACAGGAGAAATCAGAATATTAATAAAAACGGTGCAAGCGGTACTGCATTGAATATACCTTAAGAGACTGATAATATTGTGAGATTGGAGAAGATTAAAAATGTTAATTTTGCATTTTGCCTGTATAGAGAATAACTTTTGCAGCGGTGTAAGAAACGTAGTACCAAGATATATTCAAGAGCAGAGGAAAATAGCTTCTATAGGTTTTATTAACATAAATAATGTGAAAATAAATGGAGTGGAGTGTCAGTTAGAGTATAAAAAGAACTTTTGCATAGAGGATCTGCCAGCTCCTTTTAATAAGCCGGAGCTTGTTGTTTTTCAAGAAGCTTATAGGCTTCCGTATCTTTTCATATATAGAAAATTAATAAAAGAGGATATACCATATATAATTGTTCCTCATGGAGAACTGGCTGAGGGGGCGCAGCGGAAAAAATATTTTAAAAAGAAAATAGCAAATTTTTTATTGTTTAACAGATTTATTAATCGTTCGCTGGCTATTCAGTGCCTTTCATCGACAGAGATGAAACATACTAATTTTAAAACAAGAAAAATTATTTCTACAAATGGAATTGATGTTCCTAATGAAAAAAAAGAGCATTTTTCATCAGAGGGTGTAAAAATTGTTTATATAGGCCGGTTGGATTTATACCATAAAGGTATAGATATACTTTTAAATGCTATTGCATTAAAAAGAGATTATTTTTATAAAGAAAAATGTTGCTTTGAATTGTATGGTCCAAAAGAAGGAAGAAATAAAGAGCTAATAAAAAATTTTATAAAAAAGAACGATCTTTTAAAAATCGTAAAACTGCATGATGCTGTTTTTGACGAGGATAAAAAATATATTCTTTTAAATGCAGATATTTTTATCCAAACTTCAAGATTTGAGGGGATGCCGATGGGGGTCTTAGAAGCTTTAAGCTATGGACTTCCGTGTATTGTATCGGAAGGAACCACGTTATTAAATTTAGTCGTAGAAAATGAAGCCGGTTGGGGATGTAAATGTAATAAAGAATCAGTTTTTCAAGCGTTGCTTACGATGATAGAAGATAGGAATAAATGGAAAAGTAAATCGGATAACGCCCGTGCGTTAGTAGAGGAAAAGTTTGATTGGACAAAGGTTACAGAGAAAACGGTTAATAAGTACAGAAAATGTGTAAAAAAATACAATGCAGGTATGAGGTAGCAAAATGATAATAACAAGAGCGCCATTTCGGGTTAGTTTTTGTGGGGGAGGAAGCGATCTGCCAGGCTTTTATGAACAATATGGCGGATGTGTTTTAAGTACTACAATCCGTAAATATATGTATTTGACAATACATGATTGCTTTGAGAAGGATGAGATAGTTCTTAAATATTCTAAGACAGAACATGTACATGAGTATTCAGAAATTGAACATCGGATTTTTAAACAATGCCTTATGGACTTTAATCTTAAGGGAGTTGAAATTTCAAGTATGGTGGATATACCAGCAGGAACTGGTCTTGGTTCTTCTAGTACTTTTACGGTTGCGCTGCTTCATCTTTTATATACATATACAGGTAAATATGCTTCTAAGTATAAGCTTGCAGAAGAGGCCTGCAAAATAGAAATAGAAAAACTTGGGGAGCCGATTGGAAAACAAGATCAATTTGCGGCCGCGTTTGGCGGATTGAGGTTTTATGAATTTATGGAAAATGGTTTTGTAAATGTTGAGCCGATAGTTATGGATTCGGGCAATTATAAGAAATTAGAAAATAATCTTCTTATGTTTTATTTGGGGGGAACACATTCGGCTTCTGCAATACTTAAAGAACAGTCAGAAAATGTGAAATTAGTAGATAAGGCTGCCATTCAGCGAAAAATGTGCGATATTACCAGGATATTGAAAAAGGAATTACAAAGTGGGAATTTAGATGCGATGGGGAATTTGCTTCATGAAAACTGGCTGCTTAAGAAATCCCTTGCATTTGGAATTTCAAATTCTTTGATTGATGGTATTTATGAGACGGCTTTAGAGGCTGGCGCTATGGGAGGAAAGCTTCTAGGCGCAGGAGGCGCGGGATTTATGCTTTTTTATGTGCCATTGAACAAGCAGGATGCTGTAAGGAGAGCTTTAAGTAATTTGCGTGAGATGGATTTTGAAATGGATAATTCAGGTGCATCCATTGTTATGACAGATAGAGAGTTTAAATAAAAGAGGACGAGAAAATGAAGATTTTAGTAACGGGCGGAGCAGGATTTATAGGAAGTCATTTAATAGACAGACTTTTAGAGGATGGCCATGAAGTTATATGCGCAGATAAGTTAGTTTTTGGGGATAAGAGTATACCGCACTTGGATAGACGGTTCTTGGAATCTGGAAGATTTAAACTTTATGAAATGGAGCTGGCAGAACAAAAAAATACGGACAAGCTTTTTTTTGAGAATAAAATAGATGCTGTTTATCATATGGCGGCTAATTCTGATATACGAAAGGGAGGAGAAGAGCCTTCTATTGATTTCAATGATACATTTCTTACTACAAGAGTAATTCTTGAGGGAATGAGAAAGTTTGATGTAAAAAACATTTTTTTTGCTTCTACCTCTGCCGTATATGGAGAAATGCCATATATGGAGCTTACAGAGCTTGCTGGAGGTTTGAAACCGGTTTCATATTATGGAGGCGCTAAGCTTGCCTCGGAAGCGCTGATTTCATCATATGTTTCTATGTGTAATATGAACGCCGTTATTTTTCGGTTTCCAAATGTAATTGGACCCAGACTGACGCATGGGGTGGTATTTGATTTTATTAATAAGCTTCAGAAAAACCCGCGTGTACTTGAAATTCTTGGGGATGGTAAGCAATGTAAACCGTATCTTTATGTATTGGATTTGGTGGAAGCGATTGCAAAACTTACAAAAGAATTTAAGCCGGGGGAAGAGATATACAATATCAGTGTGAAGGGAGAGGGGACTACAGTAACTCATATTGCGGAAATTGTTGTAGATGTAATGGGGCTTAAGAGCGTTAAGTTTAAATATACTGGTGGAGATAGAGGGTGGAAGGGCGATGTACCCCAGTTTCAGTATGATATATCTAAGATACTTTCTACTGGGTGGAAACCGGAGAACACATCAGACGAGGCTGTTAGACAAACAGTAATAGACGTTCTTGGAGCTATGAGGTAAGGAGAACTTTTATGCAGGCAGTAATTATGGCGGGCGGTAAGGGAACTAGATTGCAGTCTGTTGCAGCTGACATTCCAAAAC
>CATKYY010000083.1 GCA_949841225.1 uncultured Acetivibrio sp. | reverse complement strand
ATTGAAGAAAACGGGAAAACCGCAGTTCCCGGGATGGTCGACGACAGCTTTTCTATTGATGAGCACGAGGGTTATTTAAGGATTTTAACAACAGACTGGAAAGAAGGAGAAACTGTAAACGCTTTGTATATTCTGGATAAGGATTTGAAACCGGCAGGGCGTATTACGGGGCTTGCAAAGGGAGAGCAGATTTATTCCGCCCGCTTTTTGGGAGATACGGCATACTTTGTAACCTTCCGCCAGATAGACCCTTTGTTTACTGTGGATTTGTCGAATCCAAGAAAACCAAAGATTACGGGAGAGCTTAAAATTACCGGTTTTTCAGAATATCTCCATTTTTATGGAGAGAATCTGCTTCTTGGCATCGGCAGGGAAAGCGATCCTGCAACGGGAGAAAATCAGGGCGTTAAGCTGTCGATGTTTGATATTTCTAATTCTTCCAAGGTTAAGGAAGTAAAAAAGCTGGTATTGAAGGATTATTTTTACAGCGAAGCCTTTTATGATTATAGAAAGGTTCTGATTAGTCCGGCTGAAAATATAATTGGGTTCCAAACAGAGGAGGATTATACCATTTATTCTTATGATGAGGAAAAGGGATTTATAGAGGAACTTACGATTAAGAAGGCGGCCTTAACAGAGGACGGGGAATATCAGGAAACAGAAGGGGCTTTTATCGGCGATTGTTTTTACCTTTTAAAGGTAATAGACGGCGTAGAAGCTTACGATTTAAATACAAAGAAAAAAATAGGAGCATGGAAAAAGTAAAGACGTGCAGAAATGAGGATAAGATATGAGAAAAAAAGTAACAGGAATGATAGCAGTATGTATTTTGGCGGCCGCTTTGACAGCTTGCGGGACAAAGGATGAGCCTGCAGGAGGAGATGCCCTGGAAACGCCCGTAGTGACAGAGGATACGTCAAAGCCAGAAGAAACGCCAGCGGAAACAGAAGCACCAGAAACAACAGAAATCCCAGAAGCAACGGAAACCCCAGAAACAACGGAAACCCCGGAGGCAACGGAAACTCCTGAGGAGACAAAAAAACCGGCAGAAACAAAAGAACCAGAAGAAACAAAAAAGCCGGCGACAGATTCTTCCGATAAGGGAAAAACAGAGGATAAGAAGACAGAAACGGCGGGCGATAAGAAAAAGCCAAGCAAGAAACCAAACAAGAAACCAAACAAGAAACCAAATAAAGAGAATGAGAATACAAAGGAAGAAGAGATTACAAAAAAACCGGAAAAGGAAGCGGTAGCCGATGCCAAGGAAGCTTATGAAAAGGCAGTAGACGGGATAGAGCTTTCCAGTATGGCGGATATTTCAGAGGATATGCTATCCGATGCTTATGGAATTGACAGCTCTATTTTAAAAAGCTATGTGGTAAAGCTCCCTCTGATGAATGTCAGGGCGGACGAAATTGCAGTTTTCCAAGTGAAAAAGAAGAAAGATGTAGCTACTGTAAAAGAAGGAATTAAAAAGCGTCAGGCGGCTTTGGAAGAAAATTGGAAGTATTATCTGCCAGATCAGTATGAGAATGTAAAAAATTACCAGATTGCAGTAGAAGGGAACTATGTGCTTTTTGTTATTTCTTCCGAGGCGGCGACGATTGTTTCTAATTTTAAAGAAGCCTTTGAGCCGTAGAGCGCGTTTAACAAATACCGCGCAGAGATGAGGAAAAATGGTATTTAGTAGTTTATTATTTTTATTTTCCTTTTTGCCCCTTTTTCTCCTTATTTATTTTGCAGCGCCGAAAAAAGGGAAAAATTTGGTCCTTCTTGTGTTCAGCCTGATTTTTTATGCCTGGGGAGAACCGATTTACGTTTTTTTAATGCTGTTCAATTCCTTGGTGGATTATTTTGCCGGGCTGACGATTGAAAAATATTGGGAAAAGAGGCTGGTAAAAAAAGCCGCTCTTTTAGTTTCCCTTCTGGTAAATTTATCTATGCTTGGGTTTTTTAAGTATTTTGATTTTTTCCTGGGAAGCTTAAATAACTGGTTTGGAATGGATTTGGAGCTTCTGGGGATAGCGCTGCCTATCGGTATTTCTTTTTATACGTTTCAGACCATGTCTTATACCATTGACAGGTACCGCGGAAGGATTCAGAGCCAGAAGAACCTAATTACTTTTGGAGCCTATGTAGCTTCGTTCCCGCAGCTGATTGCCGGGCCGATTGTAACCTATGCCGAGGTAGACAAAGAAATGGAAAGCCGAAGGATAGATTTTACAGGCTTTTGCGATGGCGTAGAGCGGTTTACAGAAGGACTGGGGAAAAAGGTTCTTTTGGCAAATAATCTGGGGATTATCTGGAAAGAGGCCAGAGAGACGCCTGTTTCGGAGCTTTCCTGGTTTTTGGCCTGGCTGGGAATTTTAGCCTTTGCTTTTCAGATTTATTTTGATTTCAGCGGTTATTCTGATATGGCTATTGGGCTGGGAAGAATGATGGGCTTTCATTTTCCAGAGAATTTTAATTATCCCTATATGGCAAAAAGCGCTACGGAATTTTGGAGAAGGTGGCATATCACCCTGGGCCGTTGGTTTCGGGAATATGTGTATATTCCTTTCGGCGGAAACCGAAAGGGCAGGTTAAGAACGATTCGGAACCTTTTGATAGTCTGGTTTTTAACTGGCTTGTGGCATGGAGCCGGTTGGAATTTTATTTTATGGGGTCTGTTTTTTGGAATCCTTATAATTCTGGAAAAAGAATTTTTGGGGAAGCGGCTGGAAAGGCTTCCGGCTTTTTTGGCTCATGCCTATCTTATTTTGGCGGTTTTAATTAGCTGGGTGTTTTTTGAAATTCCTGATATAGGAGAAGCCTTTTCTTATTTAAAAGCTATGTTTGGATGGGGAGGTAAAGGAGCGGCGGACCGCCTGGCTTTTTACCTGCTTCTTCAAAACGGTTTGCTTTTTGTATTGGCTGGTATTTTTTCTACGCCGATAGTAAGAAAACTAAAGGAACGGCTTCCAGAGCCTGTTAGATACGTTTTTTATACCGCTGTTCTCTTATTATCTACCGCTTATCTGGTAGATGCTACTTTTAATCCATTTCTGTATTTTCGTTTTTAAGGGAGGCTTGCTATGGGAAAAAAGTGGTATGCTTTTACGTTTTTGATTTTTATATTTCTTATGCCGGTTCTCCATGCTGTTTTTAAGGATTTGGAATTTTCTGAGCTGGAAAACAGAAATTTAGCAAAAAGACCTGTTTTACAGGTAGAGAAAGCGTTGGACGGAAGCTTTGGAAAAGAAGTAGAAGCTTATCTGGCGGATCAGTTTCCTTTTCGGAATCAGTTTTTATCTTTAAAGCTATATACGGATTTTGCCATAGGGAAAAGGGAAAGCAACGGCGTTTTTATTGGAAAGGAAGGACGGCTGTTACAAGATTTTAAAAGGCCGGATCTGGAGCTGCTTGAAAAAAATGCAAGATATATCAATGATTTTGCAGAAGAAATAAAAACATGGTTTCTTTTGGCGCCTACAGCCACTAGTATTTATAAGGAATGTCTTCCTGCTTTTGCTTCTCCTTATGATGAGGAGCTTTATCTGGAGCAGGTGAAGGAGGCGCTTTCAGAAAAAATTGCTTTTGTTGATACGGTTGGCGATTTAAAGGAGCATAAAGGGGAGCCTATTTACTATAAAACAGACCATCACTGGACTACGCTGGGAGCTTTTTATGCATATCAGAGCCTGTGCAGGAAAATGGGAATAGCTCCGCAGGAGCTTGAGGATTTTCGGATTGAGAGGGTAAGCGAAAGTTTTTACGGCTCTCTTTATTCTCAAGGAAACATTACCTTTGCAAAGCCGGATACGGTGGAGGTTTTTTATCCAAAGGAAGCAGACGGAGTACAGGTAGAAAATATGGCGGATGGAACGGTTTCTGATTCTTTGTATGCAATGGAATATTTGGATAAAAAAGATAAATACAGCCTCTTTTTAAATCAGAACCAGCCTCTTTTAGTCATCCGCAGTCTGGCAGGGAATGGGAAAAAGCTGATGATGATTAAAGATTCCTACGCTAACTGTTTGATTCCTTTTTTAACGGCTCATTTTGAGGAGATTCATGTGCTGGACTTGAGGTACCTGAATTTTTCTGTAAGGGAATATGCCCTTCAAAATGGGATTGAGGAAGCGCTGCTTTTGTATAACGTTCAGAATTTTGCAGGGGATACAAGATTGTCGCTGCTAAAATAAATAATATTTTGAAAATTAGGACTTGATTTTCTCTTTTTAACAGGGTATAATATATCCTGTTACGGGGTATGGCTCAGCTTGGCTAGAGCGCATCGTTCGGGACGATGAGGTCGCAGGTTCGAATCCTGTTACCCCGACTGCTAAAAGGACTGTAAATCTAACGCTGGATTTACAGTCTTTTTACTTATTTTAATGAAATTGGGTTTTCGTATTTTGTAAATGGCAGGTTTGTCAGAAAAAGAGAACGCCTATCCTGCATTGATATGCACCGTTAAAAGCACAAATTTGTAGTTTTGTGTGCCGGAGGCGGGCATTTATGTCCGAATCTGGCATACAAAACTGCAGATTTGTACTTTGCTTCGGTGTGTGAAAGCAGGATAGGCGTTCTCTTTTTCTGACAAACCTGCCATTTGCAAACTGCAGAAATTCAAGTTGAATGAAATATTCCTTTTTCTTTCTGCATATACTGATAAAAAGTCTGCCATAGAAGGGAAGAGTATGAGTAAAAGCTTTGTACTGGCAGAGCTTTCGGAAGGAGAGAGCCTGAGGGTTACTAAAATTTCAGGGGAGGAGGCGTTTTTAAGAAGGCTTCTGGACCTTGGCATTATAGAAGGGGTAGTGATAGACTGCATTGGAAAAAGCCCTTTGGGAGAGCCTAAGGCCTATCGGGTTCGCGGCTGCGTGCTGGCGTTGCGGCGGCAGGAGGCAGAAAAAATAGAGGGAATACGGGAAGAAAAAAAACCAGAGAGAAAAGAAGAGGAAAAAATAATCTGTCTTGCAGGCAACCCGAACGTAGGGAAGAGCACGCTATTTAATAAGCTGACCGGGTTAAAGCAGCATACGGGAAATTGGCCGGGAAAAACGGTGGCCAGAGCCTTTGGGTATTGCAGCTACAGCGGCAGGCAGTATCAGTTGGTTGACCTGCCGGGCTGCTATTCTTTGCTTGCGGATTCGCCAGAGGAGGAAATCGCGAGAGATTATATTTGCAGCAGAGAGGCGGATGCCGTTTTGGTTGTATGCGACGGCACCAGCCTGGAAAGAAATTTGAATCTGGTATTGCAGGTTTTAGGGCTTACAAGCCGGGTTGTAGTATGTATAAATCTGATGGATGAGGTAAAACGAAGGCATTTGCGTCTAAACCTGGAGCGGCTGGAGGAGAAACTTTCTGCTCCTGTTTTAGGCATAAGCGCAAGAGGAAAAATTGATAAAGAGCTGTTATTTCAAAAAATAGAGGAAGCAGCAAAAAAGCCGGTTTTAGTCCCGGACAGGCGGGAAGAGCAGGATACGGAGGAACGAATCAGGCAGGCGGAGAAAATTGCGAGAGAGGTTATTGCATACGAAAAAAAAGAGTATGATAAAAAAGACAGAAGACTAGATAAGCTTTTTACCAGCAGGGCGACGGGGTTTCCTATTATGCTGGGGCTTTTGTTTTTTATATTCTGGCTTACGATAGCAGGGGCTAATTACCCATCCCAGCTATTGAGCCATTTTTTTATGTGGGCGGAAAAGGCTCTTTATTCCCTCCTTCTTTCCTGGAAATTGCCAAGGCCTTTGGTAGAGGCGGCGGTAACGGGAGTATTTCGGGTAACGGGTTGGGTGGTATCCGTTATGTTGCCTCCTATGGCTATTTTTTTCCCATTATTTACGATTTTGGAGGATTATGGTTATTTGCCCCGGATTGCTTTTAACTTGGACCGTTGCTTCCAGTGCTGTCATGCTTGCGGAAGGCAGGCGCTTACCATGTGCATGGGGTTTGGCTGTAATGCAGTTGGAGTTACTGGCTGCCGCATTATTTCTTCGGAGCGGGAGCGTATGGTAGCAATCCTTACGAATAACTTTGTACCTTGTAACGGTCGGTTTCCTACGTTAATTGCTTTAATATCTATGTTTTTGGCCGGCAGCCAGGGTCTGCCAGGAGTGGCTGCGGCTGGGATTCTGGCGGCTGTTGTGCTGTTTGGAGTGTTTCTCACCTTTTTCTTTTCATGGCTTTTGGGGAGAACTATATTAAAAGGAGTTCCCTCTACCCTTACGCTGGAGCTTCCTCCTTACCGAAGGCCGCAGCCGGGAACCATATTGCTTCGTTCCTTTCTGGATCGAACCCTCTCTATCCTGGGGCGCGCTATAAAAGCTTCTATTCCGGCAGGGATACTGATATGGGTTCTGGCGAATGTAAGAATAGGAGAGCAAAGTCTTTTACTTCATTGCGCAGGATTTTTAAACCCTGCGGCAGTCTGCATGGGTCTGGATGGAGTTATCCTCCTTGCTTTTATCTTAGGCTTTCCTGCCAATGAAATTGTAGTGCCGATTATTTTAATGGCCTATCTTTCTGGGGAAGGATTAATGGATTTTAAGAATTTGGCAGAATTAAAAGATATTTTAGTATGTCATGGCTGGACTATAAAAACAGCGGTATGCACCATATTGTTTACTTTGGTTCATTGGCCCTGTGCAACTACCTGTATGACAATCAGAAAAGAGACAGGAAGCCTACGCTGGACCCTGACGGCCATGCTCCTGCCAACTTTGGCAGGAGGCGCCATTTGCTGTATTGCGGCGGCTATATTCCGCTGCATGGGAATTTAATAGTTGTCTTTCGCATTTTGTAATTAAAAAATTATTTCCAGTTAAGACAGGATACAAATTCTTCTTCCGAAAGAATCTGAATCGGATAGCCTTCTGCAATCAGGCGGAGGGCTTTTTTTTCTTTTGTAGTGCCGGACGACTGGCCCTGAACCAACAAATGGGTAAAAATAGTTACCTTATTTTGGTTGTTGCCGCCAAGGTTGGCAATCTTTTGCATAGCAGCGCGGCGACAGCAAGAGAAGAGGACGCCAGTAATCACTATATTTTTTCCATAAAAGGGATGGCGGGTATCAAAATCCAGGGCTTGGGCAGTAATTTCCTCTGCCAAAAGACGTCGGTTTCCCGTTTCCCAATGTTTTAAGAAGGCTTCATAGGAAGAAAAAGAAGCTTTTGCTGTCGCTTCCATTGCTTTTAAGCACTCCCAGGTGATTTCACAGTCGCGGAGAGCCCGATGAGCTCCCGTATAATCAATTTGATAATAAGAAGCCAGGTCGCCAAGACGGTGGCGCGCCAGCTCTGGCAGAAGCTTTTGCGACAGGGAAAGGGTGTCAAAATAGTAATTTTCTATGTGAATGCCAGCTGATTGAAATACAGCCGTATCCAAAAAGGAAATGTCAAAATCCACCCGATGCCCTCCAATCGGAAGCTGTCCTAAAAAAGAAAGCAAGGAAGCGACCATTTCAGAAAAATCAGGAGCGGCCAAAAGCATTTCCTTCGTTATTCCAGTAAGCGCAGCTACATAAGGAGAAAGCTCTTCGCCAGGCAGCCTGGAAAAGTCAGGCCGGATAAAAGAATGCCACCTGCCGCAAATTTCTCCTTCTTCAACTAAAAGAGCCCCGATTTCTATAATCTGGTCTTTTTGAAAAGATAAGCCGGTAGTTTCCAAATCCAGGATAACATAAGCTTCTGGAATCTGAAAAAGCTGGACATTTTTACAAGTATTCATATTCAAAAAAGATTCCCCTTTCCAACAAAAAGGAAGAAAGCCGCTGCACGAATCTGTACAGGGGCTTTCTTTCCCTACCTTATATTTAAAATTTGATTATGGGTAAGATAAAATTATTTTACCTCTTTTGCAGGCACGTTTCCCTTGCCATAGTAAGCGATCAGGTAAAGCTCTTCTAACTCAGATACTAATGGAAGCCTTGGGTTAGCAGTAGTACACTGGTCGCCGAAGGCCAGATCTGCCAGAGGACCAACCTTAGACAGGAATTCTCTTTCATCAATACCATACTCTTTTAAGGTAGCAGGGATTTGCAGATACTGGTTCAATTCTTCTACTTTAGAGGCCAGCATTTCTACTGCGTCGTCATTATCTTTTGGCTTGAAGCCAAGCTTCTTCATCAGGGCAAAAATCTTGTCGCCTACAATGTAGCTTTCATATTTTGGCCAGGAAGTGAACTTGGTCGGGTTAGATACGCCATTATAACGGATGACATGAGGCAGAAGGATTGCGTTTGCGCAGCCGTGAGGAATATGGAACTCGCCGCCCAGCTTATGTGCAAGAGAGTGGTTAATTCCCAGGAAGGCATTTGTAAACGCCATACCTGCAATAGTAGAAGCATTATGCATTTTTTCACGGGCCAGAGGGTTTTTAGCGCCTTCTGTATAGGAGGTTTTCAGGTAATTGAATACCATTTCAATGGCATGGATTGCCAGAGCATCCGTATAGTCGGAAGCCAGGATAGATACATAGGCCTCGATTGCGTGGGTCAGTACGTCCATACCGGTCCATGCCGTAGATTTCTTTGGAACGCTCATTACAAAGTCTGGGTCAATGATAGCAACGTCCGGCGTTAATTCATAGTCGGCCAGAGGGTATTTCTTGTTTTCCAGCTTATCGGAGATAACGGCAAAGGAAGTAACCTCAGAACCAGTGCCTGATGTAGTAGGAATAGCAACCAGCTGGGCTTTCTTTCCTAACTGAGGGAACTTGTAAGCACGTTTACGGATGTCCAGGAACTTTAAGGACATATTCTTAAAGTCTGCTTCTGGATTTTCGTAGAACAGCCACATACCCTTTGCAGCATCGATAGCGGAGCCGCCGCCCAGAGCGATAATAACATCCGGCTGGAATTTATTCATGGAATCTACGCCGTTCATGATAGTTGACAAGGACGGATCTGGCTCTACCTGGTCAAAAATCTCACAGTGTACGTATTCTTCACGGTTTCTTAATTGATATAAAATTTTATTTACATAGCCTAACTGGGTCATGGAAGGATCCGTTACAATAAAGGCCTTGGAAATATTCGGCATTTTTGTCAGGTAGGCGATAGAGCCTGCTTCAAAATAGATTTTGCTTGGAACCTTGAACCACTGCATATTAACTCTCCTCTTTGCAACGCGCTTGATATTTACCAGGTCAACGGCTGATACGTTGTGTGTTGTAGAATTGCCGCCGTAAGAGCCGCAGCCTAAAGTCAGGGAAGGCATATTGGAGTTGTATAAATCTCCGATAGCTCCATGGGTAGAAGGGGAGTTTACAAGAATACGTCCTGTTTTCATACGGCTGGAGAATTCGTCGATAACAGCCTGGTCGGTAGAATGGAGGACAGAGGAGTGGCCCATGCCGCCATTTGCCAGCATTTTTTCACAAAGAAGCATACCTGCTTCTACATCGGCAGCCTTAATGACTGCTAAAACAGGAGAAAGCTTTTCCTTGGAAAGCGGATATTCCGGCCCTACGCCTTCAATTTCAGTACAAAGCACCTTGGTGTCGGCAGGAATTTCAAAACCTGCAAGCTTTGCAATGTAAGCAGGAGACTTTCCAACAATCGCCGAGTTAACAGAATTTTTCTCCAGATTGATAACAACAGGCTCCAGCTTCTTTACCTCTTCCTTTGTAGCAAAGTAGCAGCCGGCTTTCTTCATCAATTCTACAACCTCTTTATAGATAGGAGCTTCGATAATAGCGGCCTGCTCGGAAGCGCAAATCATACCATTATCAAAGGATTTTGATAAAACGAGGTCATTTACGGCTCTCTTTAAAACGGCTGATTTTTCAATAAAGCAAGGAACGTTTCCAGGGCCTACGCCAAGGGCTGGCTTTCCACAGGAGTAAGCGGCTTTTACCATGCCAGGACCGCCGGTAGCTAAAATCATGGACACGTCAGGATGGTTCATTAAAACGTTAGTTGCTTCAATAGAAGGATATTCAATCCACTGAATGCAGTTTTCCGGCGCGCCGGCAGCAATAGCGGCATCCAATAAAGCCTTTGCAGAAGCTTTGGAGCATTCCTGGGCATTTGGATGGAAGCCAAAAATAATTGGGTTGCAGGTTTTAATACAGGAAATACTTTTGAACATTGTGGTAGAGGTAGGGTTTGTTACCGGGGTAACGCCTGCTACAATGCCGACAGGCTCAGCTACCAGCATATAGTCCTCTTCCTCATTGTTTTCGATGATGCCGACGGTTTTTTGATATTTGATAGAATGCCAGATGTATTCGGTAGCGAAGATGTTCTTTGTAATCTTATCCTCATAGATACCGCGGCCGGTTTCTTCTACTGCCATTTTTGCAAGTTCCTGCTGCTTTGTAAGTCCGGCAAGAACCATTTCATGTACAATATTGTCAATGGTTGCCTGGTCTAATTTTTTTAATTCCTGCAAAGCAACCTTTGCCTTTTTTACAAGCTCGTCAACATGTTCCTGTGGGGTAGGTTGTTTTTTTTCAGCCATAATGATCCTCCTAATAAATGTAATGTTAAAACATTAACAAAGTTCGTTAAAAAAATAACTTATGCCTATAATATAGCATTCCGGCGGCATTTTGTAAAGGAGAAAAAATAGAAATAGAGAAGGGATTTGTTGTGAAAAATGCACAAGCTCCAC
>CATKYY010000082.1 GCA_949841225.1 uncultured Acetivibrio sp. | reverse complement strand
TTCAGGGGAGAGAGCGGCATCTTCCAAACCAGCTTTCCGGCGGGCAGCAGCAGAGGGTTTCTATTGGAAGGGCGCTTATGAATGTGCCGGCGGTTGTACTGGCTGACGAACCGACAGGCAACCTGGATTCTAAAAACAGCCAGGAAATTGTAGAGCTTTTAAAGGTTTCCAATGAAAAATACAATCAGACCCTGATTATTATTACCCATGATGAAAACGTGGCGCTGCAGGCGGACCGTATTATTTCTATTGAAGATGGGAAAATCACAAGAGACGGGGTGGTGGGACGATGAGTATTTTTGGAAAGGTAACGCGAAGGACGCTGATAAAAAATAAGGTGCGGACGATAGTTACGATTATTGGAATTATTTTGTCTGCTTCTATGATAACGGCGGTAGCCGCCAGCTTTTCGAGCCTTCAGAAATATATACTTGATTGTACGATTTACAGAGAAGGAGACTGGCATGTGTCCTTGAATGGAATAGCGGAAGAGGATAGAGAAGGGCTTTTGGAAGACGAAGCTGTAAAAAGCGGTTTTTTTGCCCAGGAGCTTGGCTATGCGAAAATTGACAGCAGCAATGAATATAAGCCTTATTTGTATGTATTAGGCGGCGACGCCTTGTTTTTTGAGAAAATGCCGGTTTATGTAACAGCCGGGAGGCTCCCAGAAAGTCCGAGTGAAATCCTTCTGCCTGATCACCTGTCTTACAATGGAAGCCTGCAATATTCTTTGGGGGATACCTTGCGGCTGGAGCTTGGAGAGCGGTACTGGGAGGACAGTAAGCTGAATCAGAATAATCCTTTTTTGGGGGAGGATGAGGCTTCCGGGGCGGAGGAGCTTCGCATTCGGGAGAAAAGGGAGTATACAGTTGTAGGATTTTATGAGCGGCCGAATTTTGAAGATTTTCAGGCGCCGGGCTATACGGCGGTTACTTTGTGGGACAGCAAAAATCCTGCGAAGGAAGTAAGCGCCTTTTTTCGTATGGAAAATCCAAAGGATGCTTTTTCCTACCTGGAAGCGGCAGATACAGGAGGAATGAACAACAACGACGTACTGATGTATGAGGGCGCTTCCAAATATGGAAGATTCTATGAGATTATGTACAGTTTTGCAGTAATTTTAATCTCTTTGATTATGTTTGGCTCCATATCTCTGATTTATAATGCTTTTTCTATTTCTGTCAGTGAGAGGACGAAGGAATTTGGCCTTTTGTCTTCTGTAGGGGCAACCAGGCGGCAGCTTAGGAAAATGGTATTTTTGGAGGCGGCTTATGTCAGCTGTATAGGGATTCCGTTGGGGATCTTAGCAGGGCTGGGAGGTATTGGCGTAACCTTTTACCTTATTGGGGATAAGTTCTATTCTCTCTATGGAGTAAGAGAGGTAGCTTTGCGGCTTTTTGTTTCTCCAATGGCAATTTTAGCAGCGGCGGTTCTTTCTTTTGTAACGGTGCTGATTTCAGCGTGGATTCCGTCCCGCAGGGCAAACCGGATAACGGCGATCGAAGCGATACGGCAGTCCGGCGATATTTCTATTCGGGGGAAGGAGGTAAGGACTTCTAAGTTTATTTACCAGATCTTTGGAATGGAAGGAATGCTGGGACAGAAAAATTTTAAGAGGAACCGCAAAAGCTATAGAGCAACAGTTTTTTCCTTGTTTATGAGCGTGGTGTTGTTTATTTCCGCCAGCAGCTTTTGCACTTATTTGATGGACAGCGTCATGGGAGTTTTCCAAAGATATGATTATGATATAGAATACAGCTGGATGGAACAAAAAACCCTGGATGGAAGAAAAATGGATATAGAGATGGTGCAGGAGGCCCTAAAGGACACAGAGGGAGTAACAAGGTACAGTAGCATGAAGGAGGTAATGACGTCTTTGACGCTTAATCCTTCCTGGCTTCCAGAGGATACCAAAGAAAAATATGAAGAGACAGGCGACGAGATGGAAAGCCTGGAAACGCAGGTAAGAATTTTTGGTATAGACGCTGCTTCCTGGCGTAGATTTTTGAAGGAAGAGGGTTTGGATGCCAAAAGCTATTGCGACCCGGAAAATCCATTGGCAGTGGTTTTTGCACAGGATTCTAAATTTAATCCAGAAACGGAACGGGTAGAAAAGACAATGCTTTTAGATACTTCTGTGAAAGAGCTTTCCCTGAATATTCTGGATGGAGAAAAATGGGCGGAAATGGTAGAAGGAGTAAATCTGAATGATTTAAGCGAGGAGGAGAGGAAAGAGCTGGAAGATAAGAGCACATATGATCTTACGGCAACCCTTGGAGCCCATGCAGACAGCCTGCCCTTTGGATTAAATTCAGGCCAAACGTACGGTATTACGCTTCTTTATCCTGTAGAAATTTTTGATAGCCTTGTGAAAAAAGCGGATGTTAAAATGATGTTTTTTAAGACGACGGATCATGAAGCTGTATATGAAAATTTAAAGGAAGAAGCGAGAAAGCACAATCTGCCGGTAGATAATTTTTACGATGTTTATGAGATAAGTGAAAATGAAAAGGATTTGGTAACAATTATTGAGGTGTTCGCTTATGGCTTTATTGTCCTGATTTCCCTGATTTCTCTGGCAAATGTATTTAATACTATTTCAACGAATATCCTGCTGCACCAAAGGGAATTTGCCATGCTTTGTTCTGTAGGAATGACGTCGGCGGGGATAAAAAGGATACTGGACTATGAATGCGCGCTTTATGGGATAAAGGCTTTGGCCTTTGGCGTGCCGGCAGCTTTTGGGGTAACGTATTTGATTTTCCAAAGCGTGCGTTCCGGCTATGACGTAGGTTTTTATTTGCCATGGCAGGCGGTTCTTATAGCAGTAGGGAGCGTATTTGCGGTAGTATTTTCTACAATGCTTTATACAATGAGGAAGATAGGAAAGAAGAACCTGATCGATGTGTTGAGAAATGAAAATCTGTAAAACAGAGAGACAGAAGAGGAAATTCAGAGTGCAAATTTGTAGCGTTTGTGCTATAATAACCTCAGTAGTAGGTTAAATTTATAGCTGGGCTGACAGCCAAGTTTGCGTCTGCACGGCAACCGCAAACTTGATATGCACAAAAAGCAGCGCAGAAGTGAGGTAAATTATGCAGAATTTTTATTACAACATTCCAACGCAGATTTATTTTGGAAAGGGACAGATTGAGAATCTGGGAAAAAATTTAAAAAAGCTTTCAGATCGGGCGCTTTTAGTTTATGGCGGCGGGAGCATTAAAAAAAGCGGGCTATACGATAAGGTGACAGAACAGCTTGAGAAAGCGGGAATTGTCTGGCAGGAGCTTTCGGGCGTAGAGCCGAATCCGCGAATTGAATCCGTAAGAAAGGGCGTAGAAATCTGCCGGGAGCATGGACTGGGAGCAGTGCTTGCCGTTGGAGGCGGAAGCGCTATCGACTGCGCTAAGGTCGTAGCCGGCGGAGCCTGCTATGACGGAGATTCGTGGGATCTGGTAATGGACAGAACGAAGATTACAAAAGCGCTGCCTGTGGTATCAGTGCTTACCCTGGCGGCTACCGGTTCCGAAATGGATGAATATGCGGTTATTTCAGATTTAGGGAAAAATATAAAGAAAGGGACAGGAAATGAGTTTACGAAACCGGTATTTTCTATTATGGATCCAGAGTATACATTTTCTGTACCAGAGAAACAGACGGCGGCGGGAACAGCGGATATTATGAGCCATACTTTTGAAAATTATTTTACAGAGGAAAAAGGAGCGTATCTTCAGGCTCGTTTTTGCGAGGGAATTTTAAAAACCTGCATCCAGTATGCGCCTGTGGCGATGAAAGAGCCTGAAAATTATGAGGCCCGCGCAAATCTTATGTGGTCGGCAAGCATGGCGATTAACGGCCTTTGCTCCTATGGAGAGAATACGGCCTGGTCCGTCCATCCGATGGAGCATGAGTTAAGCGCGTTTTATGATATTACCCATGGCGTTGGCCTTGCCATTTTAACTCCGTATTGGATGGAATATGTGCTGAATGAAACGACCTTATGGAAGTTTGTGGAATATGGGAAAAACGTGTGGGGCATTTTTGATGGGACGGATATGGAAATTGCCCGGGAGGCGATTTTAAAGACAAGAGAGTTTTTTAATTCTATTGGTCTTCCAAGTACTTTGCGTGAGGTGGGAATTGATAAGACGCATTTGGATGAAATGGCGCAAAAGGCTGCAGAAGGGGGAACTCAGAAGGGCTTTATGCCTTTAGATAAGGAAGATGTAAAGAAAATTTTGGAAATGGCTCTTTAAAAAGGGTGCGCGGCTATGGAAAAGGCTCTTGTATTACAATTATCAGAACGTAAATTCCATGATCTGTATCTTTGCTCCTGCGGTTATGCAGAATGCGAACCGCTGCACAATTTTGGTCCGGCAGTCCGCCCTTATTATATCCTCCATTATATTTTGGAAGGAAAGGGACGCTATTATGCAAAGGATAGGAAATATGAGCTGCAGGCAGGCCAGGGGTTTTTAATCGAACCTGAGGAGCAGACCTTTTACCAGGCGGATAAAGAGGAGCCGTGGACCTACTTGTGGGTTGGCTTTGGCGGCAGCCATGCGCAGGCTTATTTAAAGGATTTAGGGCTAAATAGCAGCCAGTTGATTTTTCAATGCAGCCATGCTGCCGAGTTAAAACGGACGGTTCTGCATATGCTGAAAAATGGCAGTGTTAATACGGTAAACCAGTTTTTTCTGGAAAGCCTTTTGTATTCCTTTTTTGCTGTTCTGGCGCAGGATATTGATGTAATGGCGGCTCCTGAATCCAACAGGGACAACCTCTATATCCGTAAGGCTATCGGTTATGTCCAGAATCATTATTCCAGCAGTATTCGCGTTACAGATATTGCTAATTATGTTTGTATTGACCGGAGTTATTTGTATACGCTGTTTCGCAAAAATATGAATATGTCGCCCCAGGATTATCTGGCGAATTATCGGATTACCCGCGCGACAGAGCTGCTTTTGGTTTCCGACCTTCCGGTTGCGGATATTGCCTTGTCCTGCGGTTACAGGGACCCTCTGGTGTTCGCAAAGGCTTTTAAACAAAAAAGAGGAATTAGTCCGTCCCAGTTCCGAAAGAAAAAACAAAAGGACGTCAAGGCAGAGCTTCAAAAGCATCAGGATATTTTGGCGCGGTTGTAAGTAGAAAAGTATTTACCCCGGAGTATCATTTATTGAGAACTTGTGAAATTTTTTTGTAAATTAGGACTTAGAAGGTTCTTCTATGATAAAATATAAAATCATAGGAGGGCCTTTTATTATGGCAAAACAAAATTGACGGCGCTATTGTAACAATTATAGGATTGGAAAACGGTGAACCTGCCTGTCTTGCAGGTAAAAGCGGCATTGAAATCAAGGCTCTGGGCTGTACAATGGAAGATTTGTTGGCAGATGTGCAAAAACGAAAGAGTTGCATATGATAATAAAAACCAGTTATAGCATAAAGGAAGAATAAGATTGAAAATTAAAATTTTCAATCGCGAGATTTGTGCCTGCGCGCTGCTTGGATCAAACTCGTTAAGGCGCAGAAATGGAGAAAAATATGAAACGATGCGTTCTGTTGGAACCCGCTGCTGAAGCCGTCTGCAATCAGAGCTCCGTGCCTCCGCTGATCTTTCAGATGCCGCCGGAACAGGGCAGGAGGGCATTAGAGGAAATGCAGGATACGCCGGTATATAAATATCCTGCCGATATATCCTCAGTTTGTGTTAATACTGGGATGTGGGGGAGTATCCCGGTATATTTTATTGCGCCCAGGGGTGAAAAAATCAGAAATATTATATTCTATATCCATGGCGCAGGCTGGGTGTTTGGCAGCTTTCATACGCATGAAAAGTTAGTCAGGGAGCTTTCCGCAAGGACAAATTCGCTGGTCGTATTCCCCGAATACAGCCGGTCGCCGGAAGCGAAATACCCGACGGCGATAGAACAGTGCTATTTTCTCTTTTCTCATATATGGGAAATTATCAGGGAGCGTTTTCCGATAGCTAATGGTACTGCGCTCACCGTGGCAGGCGATAGTGTTGGCGGAAATATGGCAATCGCTATGGTTCTGATGTCAGTCATGCGGCATGGCCCATGTATTCATAAGCTGTTATTATATTACCCGGTAACGAATGCCTGCTTTGACACACCAAGTTATCGTCAATTCGCAGTGAACTATTATTTGTATCGGGAAGGGATGAAATGGTTCTGGCGGCAGTATACAGCATCTATGGAAGATAGAAATCAGATTACTGCAGCTCCTCTTCGGGCGGATATAGATTGCCTAAAGTGTTTTCCTCCGACGATGATTATAAACGGCCAGGCGGATGTTTTACGCAGCGAAGGAGAAGCCTTTGGCGAAAAGCTCCGGTGTGCAGGCGTGGAAGTGACGGCGTTACGGGTACAGGGGACGATTCATGATTTTGTGATGCTGAATGCTTTGGATCAGACGAATGCCTGCCGTACGGCTATGGATGCGTCGACGGAGTGGGTAAATCGTCTGAATTGAAATCCAATGAAGATAAGTAGCTATGTTATTACTACGAGGTCATCCATCCTGGGCAGCTTACTTGCTTGCCGTCGCAGTATTGGGTGAAAATAGGCTGGATAACGCCTGGACGGGAAAGATAATTAGCAAAAATATCGTCTACCGCTTGGGAAATGGTGTCAAAGATGTTTCTTCCTGGAACCCATTTGTGGTCGTAGGCGGTGGAAGTAGTGATGGTGAAATTATAGCCGCGGTTCCGATACCATTCTGTATAAACCCGGTTCAAAGTAAAGGACTGGATAGCCAGAATATTGGCATAAATGGTAGAGGTAGGCCAGGTGGCGTAGATTTCACTGGAAGCTACGTTTTTAATGTAATCCCGGTAACGGACATAGTAGTTGGCTGCGGAGGTATCCCTTGGGGGACCGTCGTGAACTACGACAAATTCAGGGATGACCACCCGGCTCAAAACGATTTCTCCGGTTTCTTCTACATTTTTTATTTCATTTTCTGCAATTTTTGGAGGATAGTCTCCAAAAAGGGTGTTCGGCGGGATAACAAAGGATTCTGCCGTATTGCCCTCGCCCATAGCGTTTTCCAGAGGAATCAGAGTGACATTTTGTATGGCTTCCACACCAGGAAGCACCTGAACTCCGGTAATCTCTACCGGTTCAAAGCCGGGAGCCTGGACGCGGACGTCATATTCAGAATACGGCTGGTTGGCAGATGGTTCCATACTATAATCGATAGATGGAGCAGGAAGCTCGATCGGCGTAATTTGTCCAATGGAATTGGTTGTTGCTGTTTCAACCATACTGTCAGGCACGCCGGTGTAGGATACAGAGATTCTTGCCCCCGCTACAGGGCGGGAGCGGAGTAAAGAAGTAGTATTAACTAAAAGCCGTCCCATATTTTGGGTGCTTAATTGAGTAGGATAGACCATGTGCATAAAAAGGCCCTCTTTGCACAATTTTTTATTAGTATATGCAAGAGAGGGTTTTTGGTGTTTGCTTCTATTTTTGTTGTAAACTTAAGGATAGAAAAATTATAGGAATAATAGATTTCTTTTTATGGCATAATAAAAAATACAACATTTACTTACAAAATGTTGTATTTTATCTATGTGTTTTATATATCGGAGCATTTCTCATTTAACTTAACCCCTTTTTTGAAAAATTTATAAAAAAATTTTTAAATATACCTCATCCTTCTCGAACTGGTCGATGCAAAGGTATCTTTTTGTAATTTCATAAGATGAGTGGTTGTAAATACTCATAAGAAGCGCGGGAGGGATGCCGTTTTGCCATGCATAGTAGCCAAAGGTCTTGCGGAGGGAATGGCAGCTGATATGACGGTCCAGCCCGCAGTGCTCGGCGGCCTGCCGGATAATACGGAATGCCTGGGAACGGCTGAGGGGATTATGGGGCGTTTTCTGGCTTGTGAAAATAAAATCGTTTTCATCATAGGCATGAAGGGTTGTCCGGTAAAATTCTAACGCTTCTATGCAAGGCGCGTTGATGGCAAGGGAGTTTTCCTTGCCTGTTTTTTTCTCTGTAATTGTAATATGCCGCCGGTAAGCTCCTTTTTCTTCCTTATATACATTGTTCCACCGGAGCAGTAAAATATCTCCGATACGCAGGGCCGAATTCAGCCCCAATACAATTAGCGCGTAATTTCGCGGTTTGTATCTGACGTTCTTATAGTAGTTTCTGAATTCAACTAATTTCCTTTTATCTTTAATTGGCTGGGTTGTACTCATTTTATAACCTTCTTTCTTTTGACATAGTTTCCTCATTTTGCACAGCTTTTTGTGCGGCGCAAATTTGTATCGCTGAGAACCCTGTATATAAAATACAACATTTTGTAAGTAAATGTTGCATTTGGAGAATGCAGGGAGGTATTGCCAATGCTTAGATTGTCACTTAGTACAGAAGAATACTTAATGTTGGGTGATGACATCAAGATTGTCTTTCTGGGAGGAAGCAATCATCATATGCGAATCATGATAGATGCTCCAAAGGAGGTTAATATCGTGAGGAACACAGTTCTGGAAAAAAGAAACCCGGAGCTGAAAAAAACATCGCCAAAGTATTATGCAGAGCCGGAGCTTCCAGAGAAGTACCGAAAGAAGAAAATCCAGGCTGGGAATTGAGGTAATAGCTGTGAAGGGGCCGAGCTTTGTTGCCGGGCCCGCGATGAGAAGAGGCTCCTTCCAGATATTATATAAATAAGCACAAAATAAAGCAAACGCTGCAAAAGGATTTGCAGGGATAAAACAAGGAGGTAATTTTTATGATCGTACAACATAACCTTACAGCAATGAATTCTAACAGGCAATTAGGAATCGTAGGAGGTAATTTAGCTAAATCGGCAGAAAAGCTTGCCAGCGGCTATAGAATTAACCGTGCATCAGACGATGCCGCAGGCCTTGCCATTTCTGAAAAAATGCGCGCTCAGGTGCGCGGCTTAAACCGCGCCTCTGATAATGCACAGGATGGTATTTCTTTGATTCAGACAGCAGAAGGAGCAATGGCTACCCAACATTCTCTTTTACAGAGAACCCGCGAGCTGGTAGTTCAGGCGGCAAATAGCGGTGTACTGGAAGCTGATAGCGAGGACGATTACCAAAAAATCCAGGATGAAATTGAGGAATTAAAGAAAGAGTTTGAAAGAGTTAATTCAGATACGGAATTCAATAAGAAAAAATTATTGGATGGTAATTATACGGATCAATGGATTCAAATCGGCGCAAATGATGCACAGGGGATAGAAGTTACCATTGAGCAGGTGGCATGGGAGGATGTTGATGTAACAGGTGGAGCGGCTGCAAACAGCGCGTTGATTGAAACAGTGGATGGTATGCTTAAAAGCGTTTCTACACAAAGAAGTAAACTTGGCGCAATTCAGAACCGTTTAGAGTATGCGATTGAGATGGACGACAATGCAGCTGAGAACCTGCAGGCAGCAGAGTCCCGCATCCGCGATACAGATATGGCAGATGAAATGACCAAGTACTCCAAGGAGAACATCCTCCAGCAAGCGGCTACTTCTATGCTGGCCCAGGCAAATCAGGCAAACCAGGGCGTATTGTCCTTATTACAGTAATTAGGCGGGGCGTTCCATGGAAGATAGGGTAGAAAGCAAATCGGGAGCGTCCGGTAAAAAAAAGAAATGGATGATTGCGCTTCTTATACTTTTATTGCTGCTCATTGCGGCTGGTATTTCCATTTTTTCAGCAAGGCGAAAAAATGGAGAAATCAGCGGCGGGCAGCTGGGCTATGAGAGCGGCGCGGTAACGGTTTCTGATGCGGACGAACTTCAAAGGCTGGTAGACGGTATGATAGAACAGGCAAAAGATGGAACAATGGCTCTGGAGTATAAAAATACGGCTACCAGCAGCGACGGTAAAAATTTTGCCTGTTACATTGCGAATTCTGTGAAAAACAAATATGATATGTACCTTGGCGTCTACAGCGATGTGACGCTGAAAGAGGAGCTTTTCCTGACTAAGCTGTTAAAGCCGGGAACCGGGATTGAGAAATTTGAAACAGTCAGGAAATTAGAACCGGGAAGCTATGAAGCCGTATTGGTTTTTACACAGGTCAAGGATGACCATGAAACCATTCAGTCGCAGGCCTCTGTAACTTGTACGCTTATTGTGGCTGAATAAGGTATGGTATATATTTAATAATACAAGGAGGTAAAAGTATGAAAAAGAAAGTTTTATCATTGGCATTGGCAGGAGCCCTTGCGCTGTCCAGCAGCTCTATGGCATTTGCAACGGAGGTGAGTACTCCAGACGCAACTACAGGAGAATACAAGGCAGATGTTTCTGTTGATACGGAAACAAATGTACCTACGATTAAGGTGACAATTCCTACCGCTCTTACAATAGGAATCAATCCATATCAACTGGAATATGAAATTGACGGCGCAAAATATACGGATGTTCTTGCCAATGTAGAGCAGACAATTAAAAATGAAAGCGACGTTCCAATTTCTGTTAGTGCGGTTGCAAGCGCGGCAGCGGCCTCAGGAAGCGAGGTAGTGCTTGCTACAACAGCTTTGAAGGGAACAGAAACAACAAAATCTGTATTCGCCTTTTTAGAAATTAAGGAAAAGGACGCAGAGGATGGAGAAGCTG
>CATKYY010000081.1 GCA_949841225.1 uncultured Acetivibrio sp. | reverse complement strand
AAAGCGGGGAGAAATCATTGGATTTACCGGTTTGCAGGGCTGCGGCAGCAGCGAGCTTATGCAGGGAATTTTTGGAGCGCTGCCTGCGACGGGGGGCAAGGTAAAAGCCTTTGGAAAGTTTGTTCCTCACAATTCCATCCATAAGGCTATGGGTTCCAGGATTGCTATGCTTGCAGCTAACCGGAAAGAAAATTCTGTGATACCAGATATGGACATTTTGGAAAATATGTATCTTTCAGAACATACGCTATCAGCCTGGAAGCTGCCAATCCATAAAAGGGCCGAGAAAAAAAGATATGAAAAATATAAGGAGCTTTTAAACATAAAGGCTCAGGATAGCAGCGATTCTATTACCTCTTTAAGCGGCGGGAACCAGCAGAAGGTGTTTATTGCCAGATGGCTAAATACCGAGGCGGAAATACTTTTGTTTGATAATCCAACACAAGGAATCGACGTAGGAGCTAAGGCAGAAATCTATAAGCTGATTTTAAAGCTGGCGCAGGATGGAAAGACGATTATTATAAATACTTTGGAGATACCAGAGATACAAAAGGTAGCCGATTATTGCATGATTTTTTATAATGGCAGCATTATAAAGACGCTGAGGCACGATGAAATTGATGAGGCCACAGTAATGCTTTATTCTACAAATGCAGTAAATGCCAAGGAGGGAGAATAAGATGGAAGCAAAAAAAGGAAATGGTGTAGATTGGATGAGGATTCTTGGAAAAGCCTGGTCGCAGTATAGTTTTGTATTTGTTTTTATTATCATCTTTTTTGTATATTCCTTTACAAGCAATGGACTTACATGGAATGGAATTATGAATATCTTCCGTCATTCCGCAGTAATTGGAATTATCGCCCTTGGTATGGGAACGATTTGCCTGACTGGAGAGATTGATTTATCTGTAGGATCTATGCTGGCTTTAGTAAGCGGTTTTTCTGTTGTTGTGTTTAATATGACGGATAATATTGTGTTGACGTTGCTTTTCGCTTTGGCGTTTGGGGCTTTTTGCGGTTTAGTTAACGGGCTTTTAGTCGGAGGCGTAAAGATGCCTGCGTTTATTGTCACTCTGGCTACAATGTTGATTTACCGCTCCTTTGCCCAATATTTTTGCCAGCGTATTGATAAAGCGTTGATTGGCGGCGGAAGCTCGGTTTATAAAATGGCGAATGACAAGGGAATGTACCAGGCTTTTTATAATTTTGGAAATGGAAAGATAGCCTCCGTGCCGCTGGTGGGGATTATTCTGCTTTTTATGACGGCTTTGTTTGTGTATTTGACTACTAGCACAAAGTATGGAAAAAAGATTTATGCGGTAGGAAGTAACCAGAAAGGCGCTGCAATGTCTGGCATTAATACCAGCCTGGTTAAAATTTCTGCTTTTACAATAGCGGGTATTTTAGTAGGACTAGGCTCCTTCTTATGGATTGGCATGAATGCTTCAGCCGATCCTGCTACAACGGGGAACAGTTATGAGATGTATGCGATTGCGGCAGTGGTTCTTGGAGGTATCTCCATGTCGGGAGGAAAGGGAAAATGCCTTGGCGTTTTGTTTGGGGCTATGTCCTATACCATTATAGATAAAATTATTGTTGCTTTAAAAATGGATTCTTTAATTAATGATGCCATCAAGGGAATTATTTTGATTTTGGTTATTCTGATACAGGTGGCAGGGCCGCAGATAAAGGAGCGGTTTGGAAATTTAGGCTCCCGCGCTTCTTGATTTTTTGAAACTTTTCTTCTATTTCGACCGTATTCTTTATAGGAGGTGCTTGCTATGAGGATAGAAGAAAGCCAAAGGATAAAGGAAGGCGGCTGGAAAAAAAGACCTTGTACTGAGGCGGTAAATTTTAAAGAAATCCTGGAAAGAAGAAGGGTAAAAGAAGACGAGGAAGAGAAGAAAACGAAAAAAAGAACAAAAATTATAGTAAAGCCGGACGGTTCTCGGGTTATGGTAATAACCAGAATCGCGGCGGGTATGAAAACGGTAATAAGCGTAAGGCTGTCGGAGCCTGCGGAGTTTTCAAATGATGCCAGGACTCCAGAAGAGATTTATGGGGAACAGGAATAATTTTTTAAGCATACCTTGGGGCTGCTGCAAAGTAGATAGTACTTGTCTATGGAGCAACAGCCCCTTTTTTAGAGGGTATCTAATAAGTATAATTTTCAACCTCTACCTTATCAACCTCTTGATAAGGCGCGAGGGTTGAAATCATTTTAATTGGCTTATCGTATGGATTTATGCAGTAGTGAATCTCGCCCGGCTCAATGTGAATCAGGTCGCCAGGGTTTAAGTGATTTACTACCCCGTCTACGACAATATCGATTTGTCCTTCCAGAACAAAGAAGTCCTCCTCCATAATGTTGTGGTAGTGGGCGGTAAAATCCTGACCTGGCTGGAACTGTACGACAGCAAAATTCATTCTTGGCCCCTTCATCAAATATTTTGGACCGCTATCGCCGAAACGGTATTCTTTTTCGCTTTCTTTTACAATATACATAGGATTCCTCATTTCTGCGCTGCTTTTTGTATTGTTAAATTTGCGGATGCAGCGCAGACGCAAATTTGCCGGTTGAATATAGTAAGCTTTAACTTTTCTTTTTATAATCCTGGGGCGGACCACATGCTCTTGGTAAGATTTTCGTTTACCAGGTCTAACTGAGCTTTGTAAACCTTGCGCCAAGCTTCATACATTTCGCAGTATATTTTATGATTTTCCAGGTTTGGCTGGTAGGTGGTATCCCATTGTACCAGCCGGGCCGCCGCTTCTGATATATCTGTATAGATGCCTGCTCCATATCCTGCCAAAATAGCTGCGCCCAGGGCGGTAGCTTCTTTTACTTTCGGCACTTTTACTGGAAGACCTAGTACATCGGATAAAATCTGGCACCACAGCGGACTTTTGGAAGCTCCTCCTGCAAAGATAATCTCCTCAGGCTGGTTGCCGGTCGCTTCTTTTACAAGGTCGAGATGGCCTTTTGTTACTAGAGCGGTATTTTCCAATATAGCGCGGTAGAAGGTATATTTAGAAAATTTAACCGGATCCATTTCAAAATTAGTAAAAGTAGGAGCCGCATGTTTCCAGTGGATAAAATTCATAACATCAGAGAAGGTGCACATCATACCATAGCAGCCGGCAGGAATGTCCTTCGCTTTCTCGTTCATAATGTCGTAGGTATCCTTTCCAGAAGCCGCTGCCAGTTCTTTTTCGGCCTGGCAGAAGCCGTCGCGGAACCATCGCATAACAAGCCCCGGTTTAAAGGCGAGGGCTTCGTACTGCCATACGCCGGGAACTGCGTGGCAGTTGACGCGGACGCGGCAGTCGTTATCTGTTTTACCATCTTTGGTGTTATATTCATATTGCCAGAAGCTGCCTCCAAATACAGCGGCCTGGTTTGGGTCTACTACGCCTACCCCGATACATCCAAGCTGGCAGTCGCCGCCGCCTACGATTACAGGAGTGCCTACGGCAAGGCCTGTTTCGTTGTGGCATTTTTCTGTTACATTTCCGGCAAAAGAGCCGCATTCCTTTACTTCTGGGAAAATGTCTGTACGCAGCCCGCAGCGTTTTGCAATCTCAGGGTCCCAGGAGCGGGACTGTAAATCAAATAAGCCGGTAGTAGAGCCGTTGCTTGGCTCGATGGCCAAAACGCCGGTCATCCGGTAAATAAGCCAATCGTTGAACATACCCAGAGAAGCTGTTTTTTCATAAATTTCCGGCATTTTATTTTTTACCCAAAGAAGCCGCGGAAGGGCGTCCAGAGCATAGGACTGGCCGGATTCCAGATAAAGCTCCTTTTCCAGACCGGGATAAGCCTCGATTAGCTGGCCGACCTCGTCTTCGCTCCTAGCATCTACATTGGCGCAAGCCCAAATTTCCTTTCCGTCTTTGTCATATAGTACAATACCTTCCCGCATGCAGGTAGTAGAGATGGCGGCGATTTCCTCGGCGGAAATGCCGGTTTCTCCAAGGACGCCGCGGATGCAGCCGCTGGTTAGTTCCCAGTTGTAGGTCCAGTCAAAATCCATGCTTCCAGGATAACGAGGATCCTCTTTGTGGTCCCATTCCTTCTGCACGCAGCCTATCTGGTTTCCATCCAGGTCAAACAGTACGGCGCGGACGCTGCCGGTGCCTGCATCGACAGCGAGGATATAATTTTTTGGCATATGTAGTATCCTCCTTTTTTATAATATAATTAATAGATAGGAAACTTATTCTTCACTTACTAAGGCAGCGGCAGTGGTTTCATCGGTAATGAGGACGTTTAAGTAGCCGCCTTTTAAGGCTGCCCGGATAGCTTCTGTTTTGTCAGGGCCTCCGGCAACGCCGATTACATTTTCCATTTTCTGAAGCTGCTCCAGCTTTGTACTTAAGAGCCGGTCCTCAATGTCGCTGTGAATAGGCTTTCCATCTTTATCGTAAAAGTGGGTTAGAATGTCGCCTACGGCGCCCTTCATGGAAAGATAAACAAAATCATCCCTATTTAAAATACCATTTGCAAGGATGGTAGCTTCGTCGCTCATCCCGCCAATACCGATAACGCTCATACTGGATAAATGAACCATGCGGCTGATGGCCTGCAAAGTAGGCTCTTCTCTCATAGCGGCGCACATTTCTTTTGAAGAAACCAAAAGAGGAGCAGGGTAGAGATAAAGCTTTGCGTTAAATATGTTGGATTGGGTATTTGGCAGGTAA
Organism: uncultured Acetivibrio sp.; assembly: GCA_949841225.1. Classification (GTDB taxonomy): domain Bacteria; phylum Bacillota; class Clostridia; order Lachnospirales; family Lachnospiraceae; genus Velocimicrobium. Next base: position 5,964 of record CATKYY010000081.1, on the reverse strand, counting down.
TAGCTAACCCCGCCGGTAAGGGAGACGACGGAAATCGGGAATTCTGTCATAGTCGCCAGATGGTTTAATACACGGCTTGGGGTATCGCCATAGCCCATATTAATCAGCATATTTTCAGAAAGCCTGTTGCCGATATACATAGCCGCCGCCAGAGCAATAGTTTCATTTAGATTTGCCTCTGGGAGAGGCGTGGGCACTACAAAGGCATCCTTTAACCCCCATTTTTTTGTCAGCTCTTGTTCGACTAAAAGCTGTTGGGAATGGCTTTGGTGGATTTTAAACTGGATAGTGCCGTTTTGTTTTGCTTTATCTAAAAGTTTTATTACCCGCATACGGGAGATTCCCAGCTTTTCTGAAATTTTTTGCTGAGTCATATTTTCTATATAATAATACCATGCGGTTTTTACAATAAGTGATTCTTCGTAATTGTTCATAAGCAGATACCTTTCTTTTGAAAGAATAAGGTAACAAATGTTTTAAAACAAGAAAAATGTTTGCTACTATCCTAAAGTATATCAGAGGCAGGGTAGGGTGTCAACATAAATTTCACAGATTATTTAATAGTTATGCACAAAAAGCTTCTGGGAAAAGAAAAATTTTGTTGTGAAAAAGAACTACAAAAAATAAGAAGAATCCAAGGTAAAATGTGAAAAATTACTTGACAAAAGCTTGTTGCTCCTTTATACTCATAAGTATTACAAATGTTTTTATATGAAACAAAAATATAAAATGTTTTTAGCAATAGGAAACGAAATGAAGGAGGTACTGGATAATATGGCAGATAAGGCTTCTTCAGGAAATAATATGCTGCTTTCTGTCCGCGGAGTTCATAAAGCCTTTGGCCTGAACGAGGTGCTAAAGGGAATCGACCTGGATGTAGGAGAAGGCGAAGTGCTGGCCCTGATTGGAGGGAACGGCGCAGGCAAAAGTACTTTAATGAAGATTATAATGGGCATTTACCAGCCGGACAGAGGCGAGCTTTCTATAGCAGGTGAGACAATGAGTTCCCTTAAGCCGTCTGCCGCATTGGCCAGAGGGATTTATATGGTTCCCCAGGAGCCAATGCTTTTTCCGAATATGACAGTAGAGGAAAACGTACTGATTGGATTTAAGGAAAAAACAGCGGTACTAAAAAAGAAACTGGTACAGATTATGGATGACATCGGATGGCATCTGGATCTGACAAGAAAAGCGATGAGTTTGTCTATTGCGGAACAGCAGCTGGTAGAGCTTTTAAGAGGACTTCTTCGCGAGTCCAGGGTACTTATTCTGGATGAACCTACCAGCGCCCTGACCTTTGATGAGGTAGAAAGTCTGTTTAAGATTGTAAAGGATCTGCAGGCAAAGGGGATCGGTATTGTTTATATTACGCACCGTTTGGCTGAAGTATTTGAAATAGCAACGGATGTTGCCATTATGCGGGACGGTATTGTTACCCTCAAAGGAAAGGTTGTGGACTTTACCAGGGAGATGCTGGTAAAGGGACTTCTTCCTCCAAATATGGAAGAGATGGAGGAAAAAGAAAAGGAAGAGGAAACCGTACTGGATTATAGCAAGCTACAGCCGGTATTTGAGCTTCAGGATTTTTCCGGCTATGGTTTTGAGGATGTAAATTTGAAAATTTATCCTGGGGAAATCCTGGGAGTTGCCGGGGTTGTAGGAGCCGGGCGGACAGAGCTTGCTACTACGATTTTTGGAAGAGACCGGGTATTGCGGGGCAAGGCGGTTCTGGGCGGTAAGGACGTAACAGGAATGAGCACGGCCCAGGTATTGAAAGAAGGTATTAATTACGTTCCTGAGGACAGACGGTTAAACGGCTTGTTTGGTATCAGCGATGTAGCGGCAAATACGACTTCTTCCCTTCTGGGGGATGAAAAGATGGGAAGAGTATTCTTGAATAAAAAGGCAGAAGAGGAAGTTACGCAAAAGTATGTAGATGATTTCCGCACAAAGGTAACCGGCCAGGATCAGATTGCAGGAAGTCTGTCCGGCGGTAATCAGCAGAAGATCGTTATAGGCAGGGCGCTTTCTACGAATCCAAGACTGGTTATCCTGGACGAGCCGACCAGAGGTATTGACGCGGCGGCCAGAGGCGATGTATATTCTATTATACATAAGCTAAAAAGCCAGGGAGTGGCGGTTATGCTGATTTCTTCTGATATGGAGGAAATCGTAGAGCTGTCGGATCGCGCGGTAGTTGTATTTCAGGGGCGTATCCGGGGCGAGTTTAAGAAAGAAGAAATCAGTCAGGCAAGTCTGATGGCGGCATCCTTCGGGGTATCAGAATAACAGCAGGAAGGAAAGGTGGAGGCTAGACATGGGACAATTTAAAAAATTACTAAAATCACATGAAGTAAGCAGCTTTTTATTCCTGGTAGCGCTGATTCTTTTAGTAGGTTGCGTGAATCCAAGCTTTTTACAGCCAACCAGTATTTTAAACTGTTTTAACGACAGCGTGGTATTTACCTTATTGGCAGGCGGAATTGCTTTTGTTATACTAACAGGGGAAATAGATGTATCCATTGGAGCTACGTTGGGTATATCGGCGGCTGTTGGAGCTACGCTGCTCCGCGATGGCTCTAATTGGATGATAGCTGTGCTTACTGCCCTTTCGATTGGCGCGGTAGTCGGCTTGGTAAATGGCTTGGGCGTTGCTGTTTTAAACATTCCGTCTCTGATTTTTACACTTGGAGTAAACGGTGTTGTGAGAGGGATGATTTATGTATATACGAAAGGTGCCTGGGTAGAAAATTTGCCTCCGGCATATACAAAATTGTCAAACCAGCCCCTGGTTGGGCAGCTGACTATTTTTTATGGGATAACCTTAGCTGGGGTTATTATTCTCCATTTTGTATTGACAAAAACAAAAAAAGGAAAATATTTTATCGCTGTAGGCGATAATGCGGCAGGAGCTAATTTAGTTGGTATTCCGGCTGTTCAAACAAAAATTCTGGCTTATGTTATATGCGGAGTGTTTGCAGCGGCGGCAGGTATGATTTATACCTCCCGTATCGGGTTTATTACGCCAACGGCAGGAAACAGCTACGAGATGAAAGCCATTGCCGCCTGCGTGCTGGGAGGTATAAGTCTTTCCGGCGGTCAGGGAAGCTTAATTGGAGCTTCTATCGGGGCGGTTATTATGTCCTCTATCAGCCGTATTTTAGTATTCCTTGGATTCTCGTCTGATTATGATAATACGATTACCGGCGTTTTGCTGATTACCATCGTAGTGATTAATACGGTAACGCAGAACAAGGCCATCCTGAAAAACCGTCATCAGATTTTAGCAGCGAGGACGGCTGTTAAAACCGGGGAGACTGAGCGAAAAGGAGGGCTGCAACAATGAAAAAGGCATTAAAAAGATGGGAAACTGTTTTATTTTGCATTTTGATTTTGGAATTTGTTATTTTTGCATCGGCAAACAGCAAATTTCTGATGCCTAGGGTACTTTTCGGAAGTATTAACGATATTATTCCTACCTGTATTATATCTTTATTTGTAACCTTTGTTATGATTACAGGAGGCATCGATATTCAGGCGGGTTCTATTGTAGGACTTACCTCCATTGTATTAGGAGTGTCCTGGCAGGACTGGGGCTTAAATATCTGGGCGGCTTCGTTGCTGGCAATTCTGGTAGCAGCTTTGGCAGGCAGTATATCCGGTTATTTTGTCGCTTATTGCGGCGTGCAGCCTATGGTTGTGACCCTGGGTGGAAGCTTCCTGTTTTCCGGCATTGCTCTGTTAGTTTCTAACCTGTCTGCTACAGAGAGCTATAAAGGCATTAGCGGTTTCCCAGAAAGCTTTGTAAGTCTTTCAAAAAAGAAGCTGTTTGGAGTAATTCCAAACCAGGTAATCATTTTTCTGGCATTAGCGGTTATTGCGTACATATTGCTTCATAAAACAAAGTATGGGAGGAAGATTTTCCTGGTTGGGGTAAATCAGAATGCGGCGGAGTATTCTGGGATTAATAGCCGTCTGGTTATTTTGAGCACTTATGTGCTTTCTTCCATCAGCGCTTCTATTGCAGGTATTGTACTGACTTCTTATTTGGGGACGGCGAAGAGCGATATTGGAGCTACCCTTACAATGCCGATTATTACCGCGGTGGTGCTGGGCGGAACATTAAGTACAGGGGGAAAGGGAAGCGCGTTAGGCACGTCTCTTGCAGCAGTGGTGATAGGTATGCTGCGGTTTGGGCTTCCGCTTTGCTTTAAGGTTAGCCAGCAGTATTTGGATATACCAGTAGGCCTGATTCTTTTAATTGTAGTTATCGGGCGTTCCATTGCTAATAATCCGAAGGTAGTGGCAAAATTCGCAAAAGGCAGGATGTAAATGTAATAAAGAGTATTTCGGGAGCACAACGGCTCAAAGGGCGATTTGCTCCCTGGTAATACAAAGAAGTAAAAAACTATATTTTAAGGAGGAACATGGTTATGAAGAAAAAATGGATGTCAATGCTTCTTGTTGGAGCAATGGTAGTCTCATTAGCAGGCTGCGGCGGTAACGGGGGAAATGATACACCGGCAGATGCATCACCATCAACAACGCCGGCAGCTTCTGGCGCGCCGGAAAGCCAGGCGCCAAGCGAAAGCACAGGCGCGGATGTATCAGGAAAAACAGTTGTGTTTATTCCAAAGCTGACTGGAAATGCTTTCTTTGAGTCTGCTAACAATGGAGCGCAGGAATATTCAAAGGGCTGGGGCTTTACTGTTGATTATCAGGGCAGCCCGAACGCAGCGGTTGCAGACCAGGTTAACGTAATTAACAGCGCTATTGTTTCCGGCGCGGATGCGATCTGCGTATCTTCTGTAGATGCTACAGGCTTGGATGCTGCTTTGACAGAAGCAAAGGAAGCTGGCCTTACTGTAGTTACATGGGATTCTGACGTTTCTGATACAGCGCGTACTCTTATGGTAAGCCAGGGAACACCAGATCTTCTTGGAAAGATGTTAGTAGATATGGGCGTTGATTCTTTAACTAACCGTGGAAAAGACCCTAAGGCAGATACGATTAAGTATTGCTGGCATTATTCACAGGCAACAGTAGCTGACCAGAATTCCTGGCAGGTAGCTGGAGAGGCTTATATTAAAGAGAACTTCCCTAACTGGGAAAATGTAGCTCCAGATAACTATTATTCTGAACAGGATGCAGAGAAGGCTGTTTCCATCGGCGCTTCCATTCTTGAGGCTCATCCTGATATTGACCTGATTATTTGTAATGACTCTACCGCTCTTCCTGGACAGTGCAAGGCTGCTCAGAACAAGGGCTTAACACAGAGCGATGTAACTATTACAGGCTTTGCTTCTCCAATGTCCATTAAGGATTACTGCGATGCAGGCGTTATTGAGCAGTGGGGTCTTTGGGATTGCGGCGTACAGGGAGCTATGGGATGCTACCTGGCAGCTTATCTTGCAGCAGGAAATGAAGTACATGTAGGCGATAAAATCAATATTCCAGAAATTGGCGAAGTTGAGGTTATGCCAAACGACTGCCTGGTTGAAGGCGCAGCAACAGCAGATGTAAACAACGGCGTTGTATTACTTCCAGAGCGTACTGTATTCAACAAGGATAATATGAACGATTATAACTTCTAATAGAAGGCAGGGGCCGGACAGGTCAAATTGTCCGGCCCCATTAAGGACTTTAAAGGTGAAAGGAGAAAATATTATGGCTGATTTAGAGGGCGTTAAGGTAGCGAAGGATTATCATGTGGATGTACCCTTTGCAAATATGGAAGGTTTTTATGTAAAGGGAGCAAATCATTTGGACTGGGGTATGAAGAGGCATCTTTCCAATATTTTTAGTCCAAAAAGCGGAAATACAGTTATGTTTGCTTTTGACCATGGCTATTTTATGGGTTCTACTGCCGGATTGGAGCGTTTGGATTTGGTAATTCCGAAGCTTCTTCCTCATATAGATGTATTGATGGGCACCAGAGGGGCGCTTCGTTCCTGCGTGTCTCCT
>CATKYY010000080.1 GCA_949841225.1 uncultured Acetivibrio sp. | reverse complement strand
GCATGTATCCGATGCTTTGGGAGGCGATGGGTATAAGTAAAAGAGAATTAGTGGACAGGCTGATTGAGCTGGCTTTTGTACGTTAAGGAGGAGAAGATTGAAAATTAAAATTTTCAATCGCGGGATTTGCGCCTGCGCGCTGCTTGGCTCAAATTCGTTAGGGCGCAGAAGGCAGCGCAGGAATGGAGAAAAATATGGAAAGCAACGCGCCGATTGGTGTTTTTGATTCCGGTGTAGGCGGGCTCACAGTGGTTAGGGAGATTATGCGGCAGATTCCGGGCGAAGAGATTATTTATTTTGGAGATACGGCCAGGCTGCCCTATGGAAGCAAGTCTAAGGAAACAATTATTGGTTTTTCCAGACAGATTGTAAAATTTTTAAGAACAAAAGAGGTAAAAGCTATTGTAATTGCCTGTAATACAGCCAGCGCTTTTGCCCTGGAGACAATTAGCCAGGAAAATGAGATTCCAGTGGTCGGGGTAGTGGGGCCAGGGGCTAAGGTGGCGGTTGAGGCAACGAAAAATGGAAAAATCGGAGTAATTGGAACCTTTGGGACGGTGAACAGCAATATTTATACCCAGTACATCAGGGACATAAATGCAGATATTCAGGTGTTTTCAAAGGCATGCCCTCTTTTTGTACCTTTAGTAGAGGAAGGATGGCTGTACGACCCTGTTACCATAGAGGTTGCAGAGCGGTATTTCAGCGAGCTAAAGAGCTATGGTATTGACACGATGGTTTTGGGCTGCACCCATTATCCGCTGCTGCGCCATACGCTTCAAAAGGTAATCGGCGAGGAAGTGACGCTGGTGAATCCGGCTTATGAAACGGCAATTTCTCTGAAACGGGTATTACAGGAAAATAACGCTTTGCGAAAGGATGCCCTGCCGGAGCATCAGTTTTATGTCAGCGATGGCGCTGAAAGGTTCCAGTCCTTTGCAAATACGATTCTTCCATGCAGGGTAATTGAAACGACAGATATTAATATTGAAAAATACTGATGGAGCTATTAATGAAAAAAGAGGTTTTGATTGCGATTGCCGGTCTTCAGTTTGAAATAGCGGAGGATGAGGCTCTGGAGGTAATTTCTCCAGGAGAATATTATTATAAAAATGGAAAACATTATGTTTTATACGAGGAGCTTCAGGAGGATGAAAATGGAATTAAGGGAGGTATTACAAAAAGTACTCTGAAATTTTCCGAAGATTCTGTGGAAATTAGGAAAAGAGGCTTCCATAATGTGGTGATGACTTTTGAAACAGGGAAAAAGACAGTAACATGCTACCAGACTCCCGTAGGAAATCTGATGATTGGCATTGATACCAATAGCATTCTGGTACAGGAGTTTTCCGAGGGCATAGTGGTGGACATCCGATATACGCTGGATATTAATTACAGCCATGTGTCGGAGTGTATAATTAAAATAAAGATTGTGGAGAGATGAGATGCTAGAATTTAAGTATGATACCCAGCTTTTGATTGAAGGCGAGAATTTGGATGAGGATGCTGTTAACGATTATTTTACGGAGAATTTTCAGGGCGATTGTCTTTTAGCGGTAGGGGATGAAGAACTGATTAAAATTCATTACCATACCAACGAGCCGTGGAAGGTGCTTGAGTACTGCGCTTCCCTGGGGGAAATTTATGATATTGTTATTGAGGACATGGAACGGCAGTCCAGAGGGCTGCAGGGATAGTGCTATATTTGAATTAAAAAAATCGTTGATTTTTTTTAGAATCTATGATAAAGTAAAGGAAAATAAAATAAAAGCACCTGTTTTTGTCACCGGATAAGAACGTTATAGGGCATTTAAATTTTGCTGTAGGTACGGCGTACAGATTTGTACGTTACAAAGCAAGATTTAAATGCCTTTTTTAATCTTATGAAAGATAATGTTTTTAATGGGGTGTTTGCAAAGAGAGCTTTGCTACAGGTGGAAAAGGAGGAAACTTTATGGATATTAAGTCTTTTGCGGTTGAGGAGTGGATGAACAAGTACGAGGTGGGCGCAAAGTATAATATTGCAGAAACTTGCGTAGATTCGGTTTCTTTAGATGAATTGTTTGCTCTGACCGGCGAGGATAAGGAAAGCTTTTTAGAGGAATTTTGCGGGCGAAGGCTGACTTATGGAGATATTGAAGGAGCGCCTTTGTTTAAAGAGGGTATTTGTAAGCTTTATAAAAATATCAGTCCAGAGGAGATAGTAACAACTCATGGAGCGGCTGGGGCGAACCATCATGTTTTTTATTCCTTAATTTCTCCAGGAGACCGCATTATCAGTATTATGCCTACCTACCAGCAATTATATTCGATTCCGCTTTCTTTTGGAGCCGATGTGAAAATGATGTATTTAAAAAATGAAAACCATTTTTTTCCAGATTTAGAGGAGCTGAAAAGGCTGGCTGTGCCAGGGACAAAAATGATATGTATTAATAACCCGAATAATCCGACAGGAGCTTTAATGACGCGGGAAATGCTGGAGGAAATTGTAAAAATAGCCCGAAAGGTTGACGCTTATATTTTATGCGACGAGGTTTACCGCCATTTAGTTCAGGAAGACAGGTGGAGCGAATCTATTGTTGATTTGTATGAAAAGGGTATTTCTGTCAGCAGCATGTCTAAAGTGTTTTCTTTGGCAGGTTTGCGTTTGGGCTGGATTGCCACAAAGGATTCGGAGGTGATGAAGGCTTGTATTTCTCACCGGGATTATGACATGATAAGCTGCGGGATGTTTGACGAGGCGGTTGCAGGGCTTGCTTTAAAGCATAGCGATAAACTGTTAGAGCGGAACAGGAAGCTTGTACGAGATAATTTGGCAATTCTGGATGCCTGGGTGGAAAAAGAGCCTCATCTGCATTACATAAAACCGCAAGCAGGTACAACGGCTCTTGTGTATTATGATTTTGACATACCTTCTTATGAATTTTGCGAGAGGATGTACCATGAAAGCGGAGCTTTTGTAACGCCGGGAGACTGCTTTGAACAGCCTCGCAGTATGCGGATTGGGTATGCCAGCGATACGCAGGTTTTAATTGACGGGTTAGCAGCGGCAAGCAAATTTATTAAAAGTCTGGATTAGAAAAGAGGTTAATTATGCAGAAAATCAGAATTCTTAGCGAAAGCGATATTGAGAAATTATTTACTCTTCCAATGGCAATTGAAGCAGTGGAAAAGGCGTATTTGCAGAAACAAGCAGGGAGCGGCGAAATTTGGCCTATGATATTTCATGAATTTGAACCAGGCCGCGCGGATTTGGATATAAAGTCAGGAAATTTAAATCAGGAGGAGGTTTTTGGCCTTAAAGTGGTTTCATGGTATGGCGCTAATCCAGAGAAAAAATTACCTGCTTTGTTTGGTACATCTCTTATTTTCGATATAAAGACCGGAGCGCCGAAGGCAGTTTTAAACGCAGGGCCGATTACGGCGTACAGAACCGGAGCGGCAGGAGCTATCGGAGCGAAATATTTAGCGAGAAAGGATGCAAAGCAGCTTTTAGTAGTAGGCTGCGGTGAAATAGCAACTTTTCTAATCGCAGCAACGCTTATTACATTACCGCAGATAGAAAAGACCGTGATTATTAATCCGTGGAAACCGGAATTAGCTGTGGAAAAGCTGGAAGAGCTTGTTACTAAGGTAGAAAATCTTTTAAATGAAGCGGGAGTGGAAAGACATGCCGCTATTACAGCGGAAACAGCCGCAGAGGAAGCGGTAAGAGCGAGCGATGTAATTTTAACAGCAACGCCGTCTTATGAGCCGTTGATTAAGGAGGAATGGGTACAGCCTGGTACGCACTTTTCCTGCGTTGGTTCAGATATGACGGGAAAACAGGAAATAGATTCTTCTATTTTTAAAAATGCCAGAATATTTGGTGATGACGTCAGTCAGTGCCTTTGCGTCGGAGAGTGTGAAAAGCCTTATAAAGAGGGAGTTTTTACACATCTGGATGGTGAAATTGGAGAAGTGATTTCCGGGAATATTATAGGAAGAAACTCGGAAGAGGAAATCACTATATTTGATTCTACAGGAATTGCATTGCAGGATCTTGCAAGCGCCGCCGTTATTTTAAAAGAGGCAGAAAAGCATGGATATGGGGTAATGGCTGATATTTAAAATAAACAAAGGCCAGTGAATTATTTTAGAAAACAACTGAAATAATTCGCTGGCTTTTATGGTGATTATTTATCTTTTTTTCCAAAATGGCGTTTAAAGAAGCCCTGCTTTTCAGGCCGCTTTTCTAAACCGCCCCGGGCGCTTTTTACATCCTTGATGTAAATGCCGCTTAATACAACTTTAACCTCTGTTTTTACGGGAATAATGTCAAAGACCTTATCATCGCACATGAAGGAAGTAATCTTTGGACCGACCTTTGCCTTTACAATCGGAACCTTGGAACGGCGCAGCATTTTCGGAGTTTGGTCAATAACGATTTGAGGAAGCCCGGCTTCTGTTAGCTTCATCCTTTTTTTATCAATCACCAGCATAGAAACGGTTTGAGCCATAGCTTGCAGCTGTTCTTCTGCAGCCGCTTGCTTTTTTTGGAGCTTGTTTCCGTAGAACCACAGGACGGCCAAGGCGATAGCGAGGACGACGGTAACTACAATAAGAACAATCGTGACCGGATGTAATGAAAATGCCAAAAGAGGCATGGAATTTATGTTCATGGCAATGAACCCCCTTAAAATATTCTAGCTTATCTATTGTACCATTAAAAAAATAAAATGCCAAGAGCAAATTGAAAAACTTGTCAGGATTGGAGCATTTGCTCTACAATATTTTGTATATGCGTACCGATAAATTTCCGCTGAGGTTTTTCTAAATCCTTAATATATACAGGCTTTCCGTAAGTGATAGAGACGTTGGCGCGGCGCATCCAGGGAAAATGGTTTTCCCATAGGTCATCGGTGTGGGTTAAGGCTACAGGGATAATGGCGCAGCCGGATTTTTCAGCCAGCTTAAAGCTGCCTTCGTGGAAAGGAAGCATTTTAGCTTCGTGATTTCTGGTGCCTTCCGGCATGACAAAGATAGAATAGCCGGCTTTTATTTGCTCAATACCCTGCAAAATGGTTTTTAAACCTTCTCTAACATTTTCCCGGTCCAAAAACAGGCAGCTTAAAAACTTCATCCAATGCCTGGCGCATGGAAATTTAAGCATTTCTTTTTTAGCTACAAAGCTGGTTGGAGTAGGGACGGTGGTGTAAGCCACAAGAATGTCAAAATAGCTTCTGTGGTTGCTGACATAAAGAACAGCCTTGTCTTTTGGGACGTTTTCCAGGCCGGAAACTGTGACCTTGGCTCCTGCCAGGAAAAGAATAACCCGAAGAAAGTGGCTGATAATTTTCTGACTGGTTTTATGCATCTTCATAGGATCTTTTTTTCCAATAAGGTAGACCATAAAATAAAGAGGAAAACTGACAATTGTCACAAAAGTAAAATAAATAACAACTAAAATTGTACGCATAGTACCCTCCTGTGTAATCTGATAGAGAGATTATACCATCTTAAAGGAAGGGTGACAAGAAAATTTCTCTTGACAAGACAGATGTCAAGGGGCATTATTGGTATAAGAAAAGGCTGAAAGGTTTTTTAAGCTAAGGAGAGGACATCGTTATGACAGGTAATTTAACACTTTTAACAGATTTTTATGAACTTACTATGATGCAGGGCTATTTTAAAAACCAGACCAATGGGACGGTAGTTTTTGATGCGTTTTACAGAAACAATCCTTCTGGAAATGGATATGCTATTTGTACGGGGCTGTCTCAGGTGATTAATTATATTAAGAGCCTGCATTTTGATTATGACGACATTAGTTATTTAAGAAGTCTTGAGATATTTGATGAGGATTTTTTGAGCTATTTGGCGGGCTTTCATTTTAGCGGCGATATTTATGCAGTGCCGGAAGGAACGGTTGTATTTCCAATGGAGCCGTTAGTAAAGGTGGTTGCGCCGATTATGGAGGCGCAGTTGGTAGAGACGGCTATTTTGAATATTGTTAATCATCAGAGTCTTATAGCGACTAAGGCTTCCAGGGTATGCTACGCTGCTAAAGGAGAGCCGGTAATGGAGTTTGGTTTAAGAAGGGCTCAGGGACCGGACGCTGGGATTTTAGGAGCAAGGGCCGCTGTGATTGGAGGCTGTATTGGCACCAGCAATGTATTGTGCGCGAAGGAGTTTGGAATTCCGGCTTTAGGAACGCATGCCCATAGCTGGATTATGAGTTTTGAAAGCGAGATAGAGGCCTTTCGGAAATATGCCGAGCTTTATCCGAATAATACGACTCTGTTGGTAGATACTTACGACACCCTGCGTTCCGGCGTGCCGAATGCGATTAAAGTGTTTAAGGAGCTTCAGGAAGCTGGAAATATGCCGAAAATGTATGGTATCCGTTTAGACAGCGGGGATCTGGCATATTTATCAAAGCGGGCGCGCAGAATGCTGGATGAGGCAGGTTTTAAAGACGCTTCTATTTGCGCTTCCAGCGATTTGGACGAGTATTTGATTGATTCTTTAAAAACACAGGGAGCGGCTATTAACTCATGGGGCGTTGGTACGAACCTGATTACATCAAAAGACTGCCCGTCCTTTGGCGGGGTATATAAGCTGGCGGCTATTGAAAGGGATGGGGAGCTTGCGCCTAAGATTAAGCTTTCTGAGAATACCTGGAAAATTACGAATCCGGGAAATAAAACCATATTCCGTATTTATGATAAGGAGACGAAAAAAATCAGGGCGGACGTGATTGCTTTAGTGGGAGAGGAATTTTCAGAGGAAGAGGAGCTTCTTTTGTTTGATCCGATTGCTACCTGGAAGAGAACCTTGCTTCCGGCAGGCAGCTATGAGGTAAGGGAAATTTTGAAGCCGATATTCCAAAATGGCCAGTGCGTATATGAGGAGCCGGGTGTTATGGAAATCCGCAGCTATTGCCAGAAGGAGCTAAATACACTTTGGGATGAGACGAGACGTCTGGTAAATCCTCAGGAGGTATATGTAGATCTTTCCCAGAAGCTGTGGGATATGAAGCAGGAGCTTTTACGCAATTATAAATAAGATTGATTTTCCGCATTCTGCAAATAGCAAGGCTGCCAGGACGGCGAGAATGGTTATCTTGCTCTCACACCCCGAAGCAAAGTAAAAATCTGCGGTTTTGTATGCCAGATTCGGACATAAATGTCCGCCTCCGGCACACAAAACTACAAATTTGTGCTTTTAACGGTGCATATCAATGCAAGATAACCATTCTCGCCGCCCTGGCAGCCCTGCTATTTGCAGAATGCGGAAAATCAAGTAAATAAAATTATCTTTCAGAGAGGAGAAACTTGAAGCAGCTTGCAGGCTGGTAATAATCCTGGGATAAAGGAATAAGATTATAGTAAGGAAAATGAAAAAGGTTGGGAAAATGGCGGATTATAGCATAACAGCGCTGGTTAATAAGGAGGTGGCGCTTCCAGAGAATTATGTGCCGGAAGATCTGGTAGTTCCGCAAGTGATTTTTAGCTTTCCAGAGTATAAGGAAAAGAAGCTTATGAGAGAGGAAGCAGCGGCGGCTTTAGAAGAGCTGTTTGCAGCCGCAGAGGAAGAAGGCTTGTCTTTATATGCTGTTTCGGGATACCGTTCTTATGAGAGGCAGGAGGAAATTTATAATAGCAATGTAGAAAGGTATGGAGCAGAAAGGACCGACCAGTTTTCTGCCAGGCCGGGGCACAGCGAACATCAGTCGGGGCTTGCAATGGACGTGTCTACCAATTCTATCCATTATCGGCTGGATAGAGAATTTGCAGGAACGCCGGAGGGAAAATTTCTGGCGGATCATGCTCATGAGTATGGATTTATTATCCGCTATCCAGAAGGAAAATCGGATATTACCGGCTATGCTTATGAGCCTTGGCATATTAGATATGTAGGAAGACCTATGGCTGAGGAGCTTTATAACAGAGGCATTACTATGGAGGAATATTACCAGCAGGCGTAAAAATTTTTGTTAAATTTCTGAATTGACAATCTGTGACTTTTATACTATTATGAAAAGTAAACAAAAGGCTGTGATAGAGACAGTAGGAGTCTGTGAAAGGGAAAGAGAGCCGGGGAGGGTGGGAACCTGGCGCGAGTAGCGGATTTTGAATATCACTCTGGAGCTGCAGGCTGAAAGGGCGGGCATGAGAAAAGAAAAATGCCCGGCAGATTAGGCTGAGCCGGTGTCCACCGTTATATGGAGCGGTATAAAGGGCAGAATATTACTGCCTGTGTACACGACGAGGTGGTATAGCGAAGGCAGAGCTTTCGTCCTGTTGTGGACGGAAGCTTTTTCTTATTTTATAGGAAATTCCTTCGGATTCCCTATAAAATAAGAAACAATTATCGCACTGCGGCGGAAAAGAAATACGCCGCTAAAGCGACCCGCCGCAGGCGGAGAATCCTGCAGAGCAGGATTCTTTGTTCTGTATACCATAAAAGCCTGTGAAGCGGCGCGCAGCAGGCTTGGAAGCAGGAAATGGCGCCGCAGAAACGGAGAAAAGCATGTACGAGAAAGTATCTACAAATCTCAACTTTGTCGAGCGTGAGAAGAACACGGAAAACTTCTGGAAGGAAAATAAGATTTTCGAGAAAAGTATGGAAGCCAGGAAACAGGGAGAAACCTATACCTTTTACGACGGGCCTCCAACGGCAAATGGAAAACCCCATATCGGCCATGTATTTACCCGCGCTATCAAGGATATGATTCCGAGATACCGTACCATGAAGGGCTATATGGTTCCGAGAAAGGCTGGCTGGGATACCCACGGACTTCCGGTAGAGCTGGAGGTAGAAAAGCTTTTGGGGCTGGATGGTAAGGAGCAGATTGAACAGTATGGCCTGGAGCCTTTTATTGATAAGTGCAAAGAGTCTGTATGGAAATATAAGGGCATGTGGGAGGATTTCTCAGGCACGGTAGGCTTTTGGGCGGATATGGAGAATCCTTATGTTACCTATCATGATGATTTTATTGAATCAGAATGGTGGGCGCTGAAGCAGATATGGGATAAGGGACTTTTATATAAGGGACATAAAATCGTACCTTATTGCCCGCGGTGCGGAACGCCTTTGTCTTCCCACGAGGTGGCTCAGGGATATAAAGATGTAAAAGAAAAATCTGCGATTGCAAAGTTTAAGGTAAAGGGCGCAGAAAACGAATATATTCTGGCGTGGACCACAACGCCGTGGACGCTGCCTTCCAATGTGGCTCTTTGCGTAAACCCGGAGGAAACCTATGTAAAGGTTAAGGTTCGGGTAAATAGTAAAAATGATGTGGTAAAAGAGGGAGAAGAGGACGCTGCCATCGGTGAAGAATATTATATTTTGGCAGAGGCGCTCCTTTCTGTTATTGAGGGCGGCTATGAAGTTGTAGAAAGCTATACCGGAAAGGATTTAGAGTATAAGGAGTATGTGCCTCTTTTTGATTATGCCTTTAATCAACCGGATGGAACAGTTGGGGATCCAGGGGAAAGAGATACTGTAAATGGCAAAAAGGCTTTTTATGTGGTATGCGACGGCTATGTAACTCTGACTGATGGTACAGGAGTTGTCCATATTGCGCCTGCCTTTGGTGAGGACGACGCCAATGTAGGGCGTAAGTATGATTTGCCATTTTTACAGTTGGTAGACGAAAAAGGGCAAATGAAGCCGGAGACCCAGGAAATGGCCGGATTGTTCTGTAAAAAGGCGGATGAGGTTGTGTTCCGTATACTGGGAGAGAAAAAGCTCCTGTTTAAGTCGTTGAAGTTTGAACACAGCTATCCATTTTGCTGGAGATGCGATACTCCGTTAATCTATTATGCAAGAGAGTCCTGGTTTATTAAGATGACGGCGGTAAAAGAGGATCTGATTAAAAATAATAATACAATTAACTGGATTCCAGAAAGCATTGGAAAGGGCCGTTTTGGAGATTGGCTGGAAAATATCCAGGATTGGGGAATTTCCCGTAACCGTTATTGGGGGACTCCTCTTAATATTTGGGAATGCCAGTGCGGCCATATGCATTCTATCGGAAGCATTGCGGAATTAAAGGAAATGTCCGACGATTGTCCAGAGAAGATTGAACTGCATCGCCCGTTTATTGATGCTGTGACAATCAAATGCCCGAAATGTGGAAAACCAATGCATCGGGTGCCGGAGGTAATCGATTGCTGGTTTGATTCAGGGGCTATGCCTTTTGCACAGTACCACTATCCGTTTGAAAATAAGGAGTTATTTGAAAAGCAGTTTCCGGCGGACTTTATTTCTGAGGCAGTAGACCAGACGAGAGGATGGTTTTATTCTCTTTTGGCAGAATCTACCTTGTTATTTAATAAGGCTCCATATAAGAATGTAATTGTTTTAGGCCATGTACAGGATGAAAATGGACAAAAGATGAGTAAGTCCAAGGGAAATGCGGTAGATCCTTTTGATGCGCTGAAAGAGTATGGAGCAGATGCGATTCGGTGGTATTTCTATATTAACAGCGCGCCATGGCTTCCAAACCGTTTTCATGGCAAGGCGGTAGTAGAGGGGCAGAGAAAATTCATGGGCACTCTGTGGAATACCTATGCTTTCTTTGTGCTGTATGCAAATATTGACGAATTTGATGCAACAAAATACAGCTTAGAATATGATAAGCTGCCAGTAATGGATAAATGGCTTTTATCTAGGCTGAATA
>CATKYY010000079.1 GCA_949841225.1 uncultured Acetivibrio sp. | reverse complement strand
GAACGCCAATAATCTCGCTTTCGCAGGAATATCCGTTTTTTATTTCAAATTCGTGGTTTAAGCGGGTATAAGCAGAGAGAAGCTGCTCCAGCTTTTCGCCGGAGGCCTGTTTCATTTTAAGCTCCGTGCTACGGATTTCATCCTGCAGATCAAAAATATGCTGCTTCACCTTTTTCATTTCTTCGTAAATAGTGCTTTCAGAGGAAAGCCCCTGATGCTGGGACAGATAGCCGATAGAGGTATCCTTGGCGGTAATGATTTCCCCGGAGTCACAGGACAGCTCGCCCATAATAATTTTTAACAGCGTAGATTTGCCGGCGCCATTGCTGCCTACGATGGCGGCTTTTTCGTGCTCATTTATATGGAAGGAAACATCGGTCAGGATTTCATCTGTTCCATAGGATTTATTGATGTTTTTACAAGTAAGTATCATAATAGTTCTCTCATTTCTTAATTTGTATTGGTATTTTGTTCCGTTTTCTGCATATAAAATGATTATAATGAGAAGGGAAAGAAGTGTCAACTTGTGTTTTCTATAGATTTCTATGTAACAAATACAGAAAACGCAAGTTGACAGATATTTAAACTATATAATATAATAGAATAGAGTATTTATTTGTATTTGAAAAATAGCTTGATAGTTTAGGCAGATTAGTTGGGGGGCATATAAGTGGGTGACAAAGTTATATCTTTAGCAGTGATCCGGAGGCTTCCGCGATATTACCGGTATCTTGGAGAATTACTGGAAAATGATGTGGTCAGGATTTCTTCCAAGGAATTAAGCGAAAGGATGCATGTGACTGCTTCTCAGATACGGCAGGATTTGAATAATTTTGGAGGATTTGGGCAGCAGGGTTATGGATATAATGTAGAATATTTATATACTGAGATTGGAAAAATATTAGGACTGGATCAGCAGTATAATATGATTATTGTTGGCGCGGGAAATTTGGGCCAGGCGCTGGCAAATTATGGGGATTTTGAAAGAAGGGGCTTTGTATTAAGTGGGATTTTTGATGTAAATCCAAGACTGGAAGGGGTTGCTATCCGTGGAATTCCGGTACGGATGATGGATGAGCTGGAGGAATTTATACAGAATAATCCGGTTCATATCGCAGCGCTGACTATACCGAAAACAAAAGCTCTTCAGGTGGCGCAGGATTTGGCGGGCCTGGGAGTAAAGGCAATCTGGAATTTTGCTTCAACGGACCTCCATCTTCCAGAAGGGGTAGTATCCCAAAATGTACATCTGGCTGAAAGTCTTATGCAGCTGTCTTATAGCTTAAGGAATCTGGAAAGAGAAGAAGGAAAGCTATGATTGCCGGAATCGGAATGGATATGATAGAAATCGGCAGGGTAAAAAAAGCCTGTGAAAGAGAAACCTTTCTAATAAAATATTTTACTGAGGCGGAAAGAGAGCTGATAGAGAAGGATTTAAAAAAGGCGGCGGATAATTTTGCGGTAAAGGAGGCCGTTTCTAAAATGTTTGGGACGGGATTTCGGGAAATTATGCCTATTGACATTGAGTGTCTCAGGGATAGTCTTGGAAAACCGTACGTAAATCTGTATGGAAAAGCAAAGGAGTATGCAGGAGAGCTTTCTATTAAAAGAATACATGTGACGATTACGAATACAAGAGAGCTTTCGGCGGCGTATGTAGTGGGTGAAACGATAGAATGAAATATCTTATGAATGTAAAGCAGATGAAAGAAATTGACAGGTATTCCATAGAGGAAATTGGGATACCTGCTCTTGTATTGATGGAAAGAGCAGCCGAAGAGATAGCAAAGCTGATTTGTGAAGCAACTGGAGAGCAGGATAAGGTTCTGGCAGTCTGCGGTATGGGAAACAATGGAGGCGATGCTGCGGCTGCGGCCAGGATTCTTTATGAAAAGGGAAGAGATGCAGCTATTCTTCTTGTAGGGGAGGAAGAACGGGCGACGAAGGAAATGAAACAGCAGCTTTTTATTGCCAGGAATTCCGGGGTTCCGATGCGGGGCAAAGAGGCTTTGGATGAATATAATATTATTATTGATGGGATTTTTGGAATTGGGCTTTCACGGGAGGTACAGGGAGAATACCGGGAAACCATAGAAAGGATAAATCAGGGGAAGCACTGGGTTGTGGCGGCAGATGTGCCGTCCGGCGTTAGCGGGGAGGACGGCAGGATTTTAGGAGCTGCTGTGCGGGCGGATGCTACGGTTTCCTTTGGTTATGGAAAAATTGGGCTTTATTTATATCCGGGCTGTGAATATGCCGGAAAAGTACTGGTAAAGGATATTGGGTTTCCTAAAAAAGCAGAGGAACAGGTAAGGCCGAGCTGTTTTTTATACGAAAAAGAAGATTTGGCGGGGCTGCCGGCCAGAAAGAGCTATTCCAATAAAGGAACCTATGGAAAGCTTTTGGTTGCCGGAGGGGCTGCCGGAATGGCAGGGGCCTGTATTCTGGCAGCAAGAGCGGCTCTGCGCTGCGGCGCGGGGCTTGTAAAAATTGTAGCTGCAGAAGAGAATCGAAATATTATTCAAGGCAGCCTGCCAGAGGCTATGTTTTCGCCCTGGGAGGAGGCGGATGCCGGGCTTTCCTGGGCGGATGCCGTTGTACTGGGGCCTGGGCTTTCACAGGGAGAAAAGAGCGAGGAGCTGTTTGGGAGAATTTGGGAAAGAGAGGATAAGCCGCTGATTTTGGATGCGGATGGTTTGAACCTGCTTGCAAGACGGGGAGGGATTGGAAGCTGCCAAAGAAAGAACGTAGTATTTACGCCTCATTTAAAGGAAATGGAGCGGCTTACAGGCCTTCCCACAGCAAGGATCAGAGAGGATATGCTGAATACAGCAAAGAAATACGGAAAAAAAGAAAGCATTTTGGTGTTGAAGGACGCAAGAAGCCTTGTCTCAGATGGAGAGAGATTGTATATTAATGCGTCAGGAAACCATGCTTTGGCAAAGGGCGGTTCTGGAGAGGTGCTGTCTGGCATTATTGGGGGGATTACCGTACAGGGGGCCGGGCTTTTTTCGGCGGCGTGTCTGGGCGCTTTTATACACGGCCTGGCGGCGGATTCCTTTGTAGAGAGAAAAAGCGCGTATTCCCTTATGGCCGGCGAGCTTACAGAGGAAATAAAATGGATAATGCCATAAAGCGCATTTAAGTTATACCCAAAAGCGGAAAGGAAGAGATGGAACATGAAGGAGTACTATCGGGTCCAGGCAGAAATTAACCTGGATGCCGTCTGCCGTAATATTGAAAAAACAAAGGAGCTTATGAAACCGGAAACAAAGCTTATGGCTGTTGTGAAAGCAGACAGCTACGGGCATGGAGCTGTTCCGGTAGCCAGGTCGCTGGAGCCTTTGGTGGATGCTTATGGAGTAGCCATTGTACAGGAGGGAGCGGAGCTTAGAGAAGCCGGAATTACAAAACCCGTACTGGTTTTGGGCTATACCCAGCCGGGACTTATCCATGAGCTGGCCGCCTATGATCTTATGCCTACGATTACAGACTATGAGTCGGCAAGACTTGTATCAGAAGAGGCAATAAGGCAAAAAAAGGCGGTAAAGGTCCATATTAAGCTGGACACAGGCATGAGCCGGATTGGTTTTCCTTTAAATGCAGAAAGTATAGCTGTAATAAAGAAAATAAGCCTTTTACCAGGAATCAGGATAGAGGGATGCTTCAGCCATTTTTCTAAGGCAGATGAAACAGATAAGACTTATGCGAAAAAGCAGCTGGAAGGTTTTTTGCAGATGATCGGGGGGCTGGAAAGGGCGGGAGTTCAAATTCCGGTGAAGCATATTGCCAATAGCGCCGCTATTATAGATTTGCCGGAAGCCGGGCTTGATATGGTGCGAAGCGGTATTTCTACTTATGGTCTGTATCCTTCTGAGGATGTAAAGAAGGAGCGGCTCGCTTTGGAACCGGCAATGGCAATCCGTTCCTGGGTGGCCTTCGTAAAGGAAGTGCCGGAGGGAACCCTTGTGGGCTATGGCGGGACTTATATAACAAAAAGAGCTACCCGGATAGCAACGATACCCGTAGGCTACGGCGATGGTTATCCAAGAGCCTTATCCAATCAGGGAAGGGTTTTAATAAAGGGCAAAGCCTGCCCGGTTATTGGAAGAGTCTGCATGGATCAGTTTATGGTAGATGTAACAGAGCTTTCAGAGGTAAAGCCCGGCGATGCGGTTCTCCTTTTGGGAAAGGATGGAAACGAGGAGATTACGCTGGAGGAGATTGGCGCCATGAGCGCGTCTTTTAATTATGAGGCGGCCTGCGATGTGGGAAAGAGAATTCCGCGGATTTATTATTATCAGGGGAAAGCAGCTGGTACCTGCGATTACTATCATACGGCAAAAGAAGCTTTTTCGTTAGAATTTTAAATTACTTTTACAGTTTATGGAATACGAAAGGGAAATTATGGCGATACTATAGCCGACGTCAAATCCATAAACGGAGTGTGAAAGAGCTTGATAATAAAACGAGGAGATATTTTTTATGCAGATTTAAGGCCGGTCGTGGGCTCAGAACAGGGCGGAGTACGACCAGTGCTGATTATACAAAATGATATGGGCAACCGGCACAGCCCAACGGTTATTTGCGCGGCAATCACATCGAAGATGAATAAGGCAAAGCTTCCTACCCATGTGGAAATTGAGGCGGAGAAATACGCCATTGTAAAAGATTCGGTAATATTGCTGGAGCAGGTAAGAACAATTGATAAGTCCAGGCTTAGGGAAAGAGTATGCCATCTGGATTCCGATGCTTTGAAAAAAATAGACAGGGCGTTGATGGTCAGCTTTGACATAGCTACATAGGTCTGGATTCCGGGTTGAAAATTAAAATTTTCAATCGCGAGATTTGAGCCTGCGCGCTGCTTGGCTCAAACTCGTTGAGGCGCAGAAGGCAGCGCAGAAATGAGGATAAAAATGGAAGATGGGAACCCCTTGTATATTGGGCTTTTAGTGGCGTTTATTTTAATTGAAGCCGCAGTGTCCAGTGCAAAGGCAGCATTTGAGGACAGCAACGATGAAAATGAAAGGTATCTGAATACGCTTTCTATAATTTTGACCCTTTTGAATATGGGAATTGGCGTTTTGGCTGTCCATATCAGCGACATGGAGCTTTGGGAAAAAATAGCGGGAGGCGCGTTGCTGATATTTGCTGTTATGTTTGTAGGTGTTGTTCTCCCGGTAAAGCTTACAAGGAGAAATACACAAAGGGCGCGGAAGCGGTATGAAAAGCCGCTTGTAGTGTTGTCTAATATAATACTGCCGTTTACCTATTTATTGGAGGCAGGAACAAGAGGAATTCTGTTTTTTCTTCGGATTAAACCGGAGGAGCTGGAAGACAATGTAACAGAAGAGGAGATTATTTCCATTGTAAATGAAGGCTCCCGGCAGGGAGTGCTGGAAGATAATGAGGTGGAAATGATCGCTAATATCATTGAGCTGGATGAAAAGGAAGCCAGGGATGTGATGACGCATCGGAGAAAGGTAATCTCTGTCAGTACGGAAATGACAGTAGAGGAGGCCTTAAAATTCATGCTGGATGAAAGCTATTCCAGGTATCCGGTTTATGAGGAGGAAAAGGATAATATTGTAGGAATCCTGCATTTAAAGGATTTGGCCAGATATTATGTTATGGGACAGGATAAAGAGCTGTCTTTGAAGGAAATAGCAAGAGAGCCGTATTTTGTACCGGACACAAAGGCTTTGGATACCCTGTTTGACGATATGCAGAAGAAAAAGATTCATATGGCGATTGCCGTGGACGAGTATGGACAGATGGCAGGCATTGTTGCAATGGAGGACATATTAGAGGAAATCGTCGGAAATATTTTTGATGAATATGACGTTGATGAGAGAATGATTTTAAAGCAGGGAGCAAACCGTTACATAATGAAGGGCCTGACGCCGATGGATGAGGTGGAAGAGGCTCTTGGCATAGAACTTGAGCAGGATGATTTTGATACGTTGAACGGCTGGCTGATTTCTCTTTTGGGACATTTACCAGGGGACAAGGAAAAATCAGTCATTACGGCAGGAGGCTGCCGGTTTCAAATTATTGATGCAAAAAATAATATGATCCGTAATGTAAAGGTAGTAAGAGATGTAAAAGAAGATAAAAAAGCAGCAGACAACTAGTTGTCCGCTGCTTTTTTTGGTCGTCGGTATTGTAGGGAGAACCGACGCCAAAGCGTATAATAGGGTGGGAGTAGAAAGTAACAATATTTACTTTCTGTAGTAGATTATAATCATAAAATGTGTTTATAGTGTGAAGATAATATGAAGAATTTCTGACATTTTGCAGCCGTAGAGGAGAGGTTTCTTGAGTTTCTGCATTTTGCAAATGGTGAGGCTGCCAGAGCGGAGCGAATGGTTATTTTGCTCTCACACACTGAAGCAAAGTACAAATCTGCGGTTTTGTATGCCAGTTTTGGACATAAATGTCCGCCTCCGGCACACAAAATCACAAATTTGTGCTTTTAACGGTGCATATCAATGCAAAATAACCATTCGCTCCACTCTGGCAGCCCTACTATTTGCAAAATGCGGAAACTCAAGGAGAGGTTTTACTTGAAAAATACAGGCTGGCTATGTATAATAAATTTGTAAAAAAGGGCTGATAATTTACGAAAAGCTGTATGGAGCATGGGGAGGAGAAAGATTGAAAATTAAAATTTTCAATCGCGGGATTTGCGCCTGCGCGCTGCTTGGCTCAAACTCGTTAAGGCGCAGAAGGCAGCGCAGGAATGGAGAAAATATGACAGATACGCAATTAATTTTATCGGAATTAGCGGCGCTGCGGCAGGATATGAAGGAAATGGAAGAGCAGCTGCGGCAGGATATGAAGGAAATGGAAGGACAGCTGCGGCAGGATATAAAGCTATTGGAAAACCGGGTGAATGGAATGGATGAAAAGCTGGATACTATCCAGGAGGACGTATCTATTAACCGGGAGGTTTTAAATAATATTTTGGAATGGACCGATCAGGTTGCAGAAAGTAATCGCGCTATTCCAAGAGTAGGGATACAAGGATAAATAAAAATAATATGGAAATTTCTTGACATTTTGATAAGGGATGAGTATACTTGTTGTGAAGTATAAAAGAAAAGGAGGTAAATATAATGATGAATAAGAAAATGGAGAATGCAGTAAATCGCATATGGAATTCTTTGTGTAAGTTTACCTCGGCGGCAGGCAAATAGTAGTTTTGCAAACGTAATTTTAGGCCCGTGGTATTGTTGCCGCGGGCTTTTTTGCGTGCAAAAAAGAGGATTACAGGTTATGCTGCCGAAGGCTGCGGAAAGTATGTTTGGAAATTCAGGCATATTTGGAAGAAAGGGGGATTGTCTTGAAGAAACTGACGGATTATATGAAAAAGTATTGGCTGTCTTATGTTTTTGCTGTTGTATGCATGGTGACGGCAATCGGACTGGATATGCTGTTTCCCTTGATTACGAAGAGCATTGTGGATGATGTGCTGAAGAAAGGGAGAATGGAGCTTTTAAACGGCTGCCTTCTGGGGATTTTGATGATTGGAGTGGGCCGTTGCGCGGCGGGCTATGGTAAGGAGTACACCTTTGATATTGTTAGCTCTAAAATTGCAAGGGAGCTCAGAAAGGATTTATTCGCCCATATCCAGAGACTTTCTATGAGCTATTTTGACAATACGAATACAGGAATTTTAATGGCGAGGGTAAAGGATGATGTAGATGCGGTCTGGTCCGCTCTGGGCTATGTGGGAATGCTGGTGTTGGAAATCATAATCCATACAGTGATCGTTTTGTACTGCATGCTGCAAATCAGTCCGAAGCTTACAGTGATTCCGTTGCTTGTAATGCCCGTTATGGGCAGCACGGCTATTTTTATGGAGCGGAAGCTTAATAAGGTATATGAAGACATCAGTGAAGAAAATGCGCGGCTGAATAATGTAGCGGAGGAAAACCTGGCGGGAGTCCGTACCGTGAAGGCCTTTGCCAGAGAGAAATTTGAGATACAGAAATTTTTATCCCATAACAATCGCTATTATGAGCTGAATATGCAGCAGTCCAGGGTTTTGGCAAAGTACCATCCGTATTTTCAGTTTGTGGGAAAGCTTATGCCGATGATTTCTGTCGTAATTGGCGGAATTTTAGTGGTTCGTGGAGAAATTACCTTGGGCGGTTTGATTGCTTTTCAGGAATATTCCCGAAATATTGTGTGGCCAATGGAGACCATCGGATGGGTTGCAAATGACTTTTCTGCCGCTGTGGCTTCCTATAAAAAAATAAAGAAGATTTTCCAGGAGGAACCGGAAGTGAAGGAACCAGAGAATCCGGTTGTTTTAAAGGAGGCGGCGGGAGACGTAGTTTTTGACGGCGTCAGCTTTGAATTTGGAAATAAAAAGGTATTAGAAAATATAAGCTTTCACGTGGCTCCGGGAAGAACCCTTGGGATTATGGGCGCGACAGGGTCCGGGAAAACTTCAATTATCAACCTTTTGGAACGGTTTTACGATGTGACAGAAGGGGCGGTTTTGCTGGATGAGACGGATGTAAGAAGGCTCTCCTTTGAAAGCCTCCGGGGAAATATGGCGCTGGTTATGCAAGATGTGTTTCTTTTTTCTGATTCTATTGAGGAAAATATTAAAATGGGAAAGAGGCATGAAGTAGATACCAGGAGAATCAGGGAAGCGGCTTGGTTTGCTCAGGCAGACAGCTTTATTGAGGGCATGGAGGAGCAGTACGGCACAGTAGTAGGAGAACGGGGCGTAGGCCTGTCGGGAGGTCAAAAGCAGCGGATTAGTATTGCCAGGGCTGTGGCAAAAAAGGCTCCGGTATTGATTTTGGACGATTCTACCTCCGCTCTGGATATGGAAACAGAGCATTTAATCCAGAAGGCCTTAACAGAGCTTAAAGATACTACGAAAATTATTATTGCCCATCGTATTTCAGCGGTCCGTCAGGCCGATGAAATTCTGTTTTTAGAGAATGGGCGGATTGCAGAACGGGGAACCCACGAGGAGCTGCTTTCTAAAAAAGGACTTTATTATAAAACCTATGTCGCCCAATATGGGGAGTATCAGGAGGTGATAGAACAATGGCAGTAAATTCTTTTCGTAAAGACGAGGCCTTAAATGCAGCGGGGAAAAAGGATACGCTTTTGCGGTTATTTGGATATTTATTTCATTATACGCTGCCTATTATCGGCGTGTTGCTGGCCATGGGCGGAGCTATCCTGATTTCTTTATTAAATCCGATTTTGATTGAACGCGCCATAGACATACATATTAAAAAAGGAGATTTAAACGGGCTTTTGCGGCTGGGAGCCTTTGCTGTAGGGATAAATATTATTTTTGTAATATTAGTTAAGATAAGGATGTATGTAATGGCTTCTATTACCAATAAGATTCTATTGGAAATCAGGCAGGAGCTGTACGAGCATATACAGACGCTGTCCTTCCAGTTTTTTGACAGCCGGCCGACAGGGAAAATACTGGCCCGGATTATTGGGGATGTAAATTCTTTAAAAAATGTATTGACGAACAGCGTTACCACCTTGATTCCTGATTTTATTACAATTATTGGCGTTATTGTAATTATGTTTGTAAAGAACGTCAGGTTAGCGGCGGCAGCTCTTTCCAGCCTTCCTCTTATGATTGCCGGGATATGGTTTATTGAAATCCGTTCTCATAAACAGTGGCAGATATACCGGAAAAAGGGTTCCAACGTAAATGCTTATGTTCATGAAGGGCTTTCTGGAATGAGCGTTATTCAGAGCTTTTATGCAGAGCAGGAAACAAAGGATACGTTCAGCGGTCTAGTAGAGGATTACCAGCAGAGCTTTGCAAAATGCGTTCGGTTGGCGGATATGTTTGGACCTGTGATTGATTTATGCTGGGGTATTGGCGCTATGATGCTGTATCTGACAGGTATACGCCTGGTAGGAGCCGCAAACATTACAGTAGGAACTCTGGTGGCCTTTGGTTCCTATATTTGGATGTTTTGGAGTCCGGTTATGAATCTGAGTAATTTTTACAATCAGCTAATTACAAATATTGCCGGAGCAGAGCGGATATTTGAGATTATGGACACGAAGCCGGAAATCTTTGATGCAGAAGGCGCCTGCGAGCTTCCAGAAATAAAAGGAAAGGTAGCCTTTGAGAATGTCAGCTTTTGTTATGATGAAGGAACGCCGAATGAAACCAGGGTTTTAGAAGACGTGAGCTTTCAGATTCAGCCGGGAGAGACGATTGCTTTGGTAGGACCTACTGGAGCCGGAAAAACAACGATTGTAAATCTTATCAGCCGGTTTTATGAAATACAGAAGGGACATATTTATATTGACGGGTATGATCTTTCCAAGGTTACAGTAGAAAGCCTGCGCCAGCAAATGGGAGTTATGACCCAGGATAACTTTATTTTTTCTGGGACGGTAAGGGAAAATATCCGTTACGGAAGGCAGGAGGCAACAGACGAGGAAATTATTGGGGCGGCAAAGGCGGTAAACGCCCATGAATTTATTGAAAAGCTGGAAAAGGGCTATGATACAGAGCTAAAGGAGCGGGGGGCAGGTTTGTCCATCGGCCAGAGACAGTTGATTGCTTTTGCCAGGACTATGGTTTCCATGCCTAAAATCCTGATATTGGATGAGGCGACCTCCAGTATTGATACCCATACAGAGCTTTTGGTACAGAAGGGTATCGAAGCGCTTCTGTCAGGAAGAACCTCTTTTGTAATTGCTCACCGGCTATCTACCATACAAAAGGCCGACCGGATTTTTGTCATTGATAAAGGCGGCATTG
>CATKYY010000078.1 GCA_949841225.1 uncultured Acetivibrio sp. | reverse complement strand
TCATCTAATTCCATACCACTCCTCATTTCTGCGATGCTTTTTTATAGCTTCCCGTTACCCCTTTCAGCAATGTCATTATATTTTATTTTGTCCATGAATTCAAGATTGCCATTGCCCTTTTTAAAAAAATAAACTATAATTATCTTAATTCTGGGAGAGAATTCAAATGTCCATTACTTATGAGAGGAGCTTATGCCATGGCAGATAAAGCGCGCTTTACAATAACTACCTTTATGGACAAAGAAGATTACCGAAAATTTTTGTATTTTGCTACCTTTAGAAAGACGCCAACCGTGGCTGTTCCTCTAATATTTCTTTCTGCATTGGGAAGTCTTATGCTTTTATTTATTCTGGGAGTCTTTAGCCCCGTCGTCTTTTTTAGTATCTGGATATTTATGTTGCTGTCCTGCATTGTCGCGCTTTCCTTCAAGATAGAGCGGCTGACAAAGAAACAGGTGAAAAACCATTCCGAACAGCTTTTTGAATACCCTTCTATTCTATCCTTTTATGAAGAGGAGCTGGTAGCTTCCAACCGGAATGCGGAGGGCAGTACCCGCCTTAAATACAATGATTTTCTCGCTATTACAGAAACAAAAGATTATATTATCTTTTATTTCACCGATACAACGGCAAATCTTCTTAGAAAAAAGGATTTGGATAAAGAGGAAATTGTACAAGTCTGTAAATTTTTAAAAACAAAAGCCGGAAAAAAGTACCGGGTTTTATAACAGGTGTTCTTTTATAAAACAAAAAAATGGAGGATTCTGATGACATACGATTTTGATAAGGTAATAAACCGCTGGAAAACCAATTCTATAAAATATGATGATCCAACCCTACATAATCTACCGGAGGATGCTATTCCCCTCTGGGTAGCAGATATGGATTTTCAAATTCCAAAAGAAGTAAGAGAAACTCTTCATGGTATGGCTGAGCATGGCATTTTTGGCTACTCAGATAATAATGAAGAATATTTTCAGGCTGTCCATAACTGGTTTTTCAACCATTTTGGATGGGACGCAAAAAAAGAATGGCTAGTAAAAACCCCTGGCGTTGTATTTGCTATCGGAACTGCTATCCGCGCCCTTACAAAAGAAAACGACGCTATTTTAATACAGCGTCCGGTTTACTATCCTTTTTCCTTAATGATTGAAAAAAATCATAGAAAGTTGATAAATAGTCCTCTGATTTACAAAGATGCTTCCTATACTATCAATTTTGAAGATTTTGAGAAAAAAATTATAGAAAATAAGGTAAAAATGTTTATTCTTTGCAGCCCTCACAATCCGGTCGGCCGGGTATGGGAAAAAGAAGAACTGCTTACCATGGCAGAAATCTGTAAAAGACATAACGTCATTGTAGTTTCCGATGAAATTCACTGTGATTTTACTTATGAGGGCGCGAAGCATACCATGTTTTCTACCTTGGGCGAGGAATACCTTGAAAATCTAATCCTTTGCACCGCCCCAAGTAAAACCTTCAACCTGGCAGGTCTTCAGGCCTCCAATATCTTTATTCCAAACAAGGCTTTCCGACAGGCCTTTCAAGAAGAGCTTGACCGAATGGGAGTTATGGAAATTAACCTAGCCGGACTTTTAGCCTGCCAGGCAGCCTATACTTACGGAGAGGAGTGGCTGAGAGAGCTTAAAAATTATCTGGCTGGAAATTTATCTACAATAAGAGCCTTCCTTACCGAACATCTTCCGCAAATTAAGCTGGTAGAGCCTCAGGGCACCTATCTGGTCTGGCTGGATTTTTCAGCTCTAAAATTAGAGGGCAGCGATTTGGACGGCTTTATCGGAGAAAAAGCAAAGCTCTGGCTGGACGGCGGCAGTATGTTCGGCGCAGAAGGAAGCTGCTTCCAAAGGGTCAACATTGCCTGTCCCCGTTCTGTTATAGAAAAGGCTTTGATTCAGCTTAAGGATGCGATAAATGCCTTGTAGAATTATGTTCTGCTGTATAAATACGCATTGCCCTTTTTTCCAACGCGTTTAATTACTCCTACATAAAAAAGGACGTTTACGCCTACAGAGGCGGCGGAGCTTGATAGCTTTGCCGCCTTTTTAAAATCCTTTACCGTAAAAACATCCGCAAGACCTTCCGGCAAAAGCTTTATATAATCGTCTGTTCCTTCTATTTGTATTTCATCCACAAAAGCAGTAGGTATCCTGTCAAGACGGCTGGCTCCCCTCTTTTTGTTATAGCTCCAGCCATTTAAAAGCTTCGTCTCTTCCATATTCATTAATACAATTTGAAAAGAAAGTCCGGGCCTTAAAAGATAATCCTTTATTTGATACAACTCATATAAAATAAGGTATGGGCTTCCTTTTTTAGGAGACCTTCTTGGCTCCGACAGTTCTCCCGTTTGCTCGTCCATCCACCGAATCTGCTTTATATAAGGAACCGGATATACAATCGTAACAGGCCCTGTATTCAAAAAATAATCCAGCTTTCTTCTCAAATTCCGAAAACTCCGGGTTTGTATTTCAAAAATCCCATTTTCATTTTTTACATCTGCATAAAAATTACCTATTTTTATTTCCTGATATTCGTCCCTTGGCTCTATATAGCCCTTCAATACAGCATGAACCGTCTTTTCACCTAAAGTTCCAATACCCTTCTTTTCTTCTTTATCTTTTTTATTCAAAACCTTTTCACAGGCTTTTAAAAAATACTCTTCTTTTTTATGCTTTATTGTTTCTTCCATTTGTCTATTTCTCTTTCCAGATGGGTATTGCTACGCGCTTTTACCACAAAGCGTTGCAGCAATCCTTCCATCCTCAATTCGCACGATTCGGTCTGCCATCTGCGCAATCTCTGGATTATGCGTAATCATAACAATAGTTTGATGAAATTCCTTACTGGTCATTTTAAGAAGTCCTATAACATCATCGCTGGTCTTACTATCCAGATTTCCGGTTGGTTCATCTGCTAAGATAATGCTGGGCTTAGAAGCCAGCGCCCGGGCAATGGCTACCCGCTGCTGCTGACCGCCAGAAAGATTATTTGGCAGATTGTCCAGCTTACTTTCCAGACCCAAAAGTTTCACGACCTGCATAATAAATTCTTTATCCGGTTTTTGCCCATCTAGTGAAATGGGAAATATTATATTTTCCCATACTGTTAAAACAGGCACTAAATTGTAATTTTGGAATATAAACCCAATCTGCTTCCGACGAAAAATCGTAGCCTGTTCGCTATTTAACTTTGCAAGCTCCGTGTTGCCGATTTTAATACTCCCGTCTGTAGGCGTATCCAATCCGCCCAGCATATTAAGCAGCGTAGATTTCCCACTTCCAGAAGTACCGATAATAGCGGTAAATTTCCCACGCTCAATTTCCAAATCTATGCCGTCCAAAGCCTTTACCATTGTTTCACCTTTGCCATAATATTTTTTAAGACCTGACGTCTTCAAAATGCTTTCCATAAAAAGGCCTCCTCACATTCTGATTTCTGGTTTTATTCTGCAACATGAAGTTTTTCTACAACGCTTCCCCTATGGAACAAGCGCAACGATATTGAAGGAATACACGCTCCCACAACTAATAACGTGATACAGACAATAATAGCTGGAACTAATGTAAAATGGAAAGAAAAATACCACATACTCTCTGTTAAACCGCGTATAACCGTAAAACCAATTAGCATGGAAACCAGTAATCCGAGAATACAGCCGCCAGCGGCATAGTAAATTCCCTCATAGGTAATCATCCATGTAAGCTGCTTTTTTGTCATACCAATACTCTGCATTGTAGCAAACTCATGCCTTCGGGTGATAATTGTTGTAATAATTGTATTAATTAAATTTAAAATACCTATAATACCAAAAATAATTCCAATCACCCCTCCTACAAAAGTAATCATAGTACGATTTCCTTCCGCATTTTGCCTGGCAATATTTGCCGATACACAGGTAATAGAAGTGTCCGTCGTATCCATATAAGTTTCAAGAAATTCAGCGATACCAGCCTGTGCATCTGCTTCCACATCAAAGGCATATTTATAAATAACAGGTTCATCATAAATTTTCTGATAAATTTCATAAGGAAGATAGAGATATATACCGTCTCCTCCAACTTCAAAAGGCCCGTTAGTTGTGTATCCAATTTCTTGATCATCGCCATTAAGCGCGGCTCTTGCTAACACAGGAAGCTCCATTATGGCTTCTCCGTCTTTGTAAACTGTAACTATGTCTCCAATCTCTGCAAAACTAAATAATTCATCTATACACATAGTATAACGGTCCATTTGTACTCCCACCAAAACACCTTCGCCGTTTTGCATCCGTTGGTAAAGCTTCGTTGCATCCATCTCGCCTTCTTGTATATTCATACGGGATACCGAATCAACGCTCATACCATATACATTGCAAAGGGGCCGTCCGTCATTTCCAAGATTAAAGGAATATCCGTCGTTTGTCAAACCACTAACCTTACTTTTATCCGGCCATTCTTTCCTTTCAGCAATCTCAGCTCCAAAATCATAGGTTACATTCATATCGTCCAAGGTATTTTTATAAATAACAGAAGCATTTTTAACGCCAGATTGTTTAGAAATATCTTTTATTGTTTCTTCCTTCAGCCCTTGCTCCCGTCGTGTAAAACCAGCCATATTGCTTGCGCTTGCGTTATTTACAACTGCAAAATCCGTACGGATAATATAATCCACCTGTTTCTCTACATCTATGCTGTCTGCAACAATTCCAACGCTGTTCAAAAGAACAATGCAAAGCATTAAAGATACCATAATAGATAAAGAACGTCGTTTGTTACGTCCTAAATTTGACCATGCCATTTGCGTTAAACGGGCTTCTGTAGATTTACGTTTTTTCTTTCGTTTTCCCAAGCCTGTTTCTACAAAATGAAACGCCTCAATCGGAGGAGTATTCGCCGCTACCCGGACCGGTTTTCTTGTAGAAATAAATACGGTCAGCGCTGTTAAAAATGCCGCGCCTAAAAAAATAAACGGAGAAGGAGCAACATTTACCACCAAATTTTCGTACTCTAAGGAGAAAGTGCCCATTATAACAGGCAGAGATTTTTTTCCGATTAAAAAGCCAATCAATAATCCCAAAGGAATTCCTACGCAAGACAGCCAAAATGCCTGCAGATTAATTAATTTCTTAACCTGTTTTTTACTCATTCCAATAGTACGATACAGACCATAACGGCGTATTTCCTGCATAACTGCAATATCAAATACGTTATAGATTAGAAGATAACCGCAAAAAATAAACAGCAATACAATGACCATGCTCATCCATATAGTCTGCGGATCTATTTGGTCGTTTGTTGCCCGATTAACCAATGCTCCTAAATAATTGTCCGCATTTATATCTTCTGGATTTCCTCCTACGCTATATACCCAATCATTCATTTTATCCTGCAATCCCCAGGCATTGACTGCTATAAAATCTGAAAAATAAGTACCGGCAGTCGTTCGATCCGTCTCATATGTATACTGAAAAATATCAGGATTCGCTTCTCGGAAAGCAGTTCCCGCCCACATCATACTTATCTGTTCATTGGATGCCTTATACCATCCGGCCACTACCATATTAAAGGTATATTTTTTGTTTCTTACAGAAAATTCTATTGGAACAACAGCTCCTACCTTTGGCTCCACACCCAGTTCGCGTAAAGCTATGTCAGAAGCTACTACCTCATTTTCAGCCTGCGGTACAGTTCCATGACTGGGATTACAAAAAGTCAACTCCGCTTCTATCTCGTCCATTACATCAAATTCGATGTTATGACGGGTAATATTCGTAAGGAAGCCAACTGGCATCCGAAGCCCATAGCTTTGTATAAAATCAGCGTTTTCCAGTTGTTTGAATTGTTCCGCCGTCATATAGTGGAAATCTCCATCTGATTTACTTCCTTTCGCCATCTGCTGGGTTAAGGTCAAAGACTCTGTCGCCCCTATGCCAATCGTTGTTACCGTTGTAAATAACACGGCCGTCAATATAATTGCCAAAACTGCAACTAAGTTTCTTATTTTACTGGTGCGAAAACTACGTCCAGCAAGCGTTTTAAGTGATATTCCCATAATCAGCCTCATTTCAATAAACTTCTTATCCCTTTGGTTTCTTGCTGATATTAGAATATCATTTCAAAGTTACAATCAGGGTACATAAAAGTTACAATTTTGTACCTTTAGAATAAAGAATCCTGCTCTGCAGGATTCTCCGCCTGCGGCGGGTCGCTTTAGCGACCTATTTCTTTTCCGCCGCAGTGCGATAATTGTTGTTTATTTTATAGGGAATCCGAAGGAATTTCCTATAAAATAAAAAAAGCTCTGATTTTTTATCGGAGACTATAGGATTTCATTCAACAATTCGCCCGTCCTGCAATTTTATTACCCGATCTGCAAGCTGGGCCAATTCCAAATTATGCGTTATCATAATGAGGGTCTGATGAAATGTTTCTGTTATTATTTTCAAAAGTCCCGCTACATTCTGACTTGTTTTTGCATCAAAACTTCCTGTCGGCTCGTCGGCTAGAATAATAGATGGTTTCGTAATCAAGGCTCTTGCAATTGCAGTACATTGCTGTCCGCCGCCAGAAAGCATATGGGGAAATCTATTTAATTTATCACTTAGTCCTAAAAGCTTTGTAATTTCAGAAAAAAACATTTTATCCGGCCGGGAATCATCCAACATAAGAGGAAATAAGATATTTTCCTGTATTGTCAGCTCAGGAACCAAATTGTAGTCCTGGAAAACATATCCCACTTTTCTTCTTCTAAAAATAGTCAACTGTTTTTCCGATAGTTCTGCTAAATTGATACCATCAACGAAAACCTCTCCCTCCGTCGGCTCATATAATCCGCCTATTGTATTCATTAAAGTTGTCTTTCCAGAGCCGGAAGCTCCAACAATAGCGGTAAATTTACCCTTTTCAATAGAAAGGTTAATACCATCTAAAGCCTTTACCTGGCAGAAACCCTCCCCAAAATATTTTTTCAGATTATGCACGGTTATTATATCCATTATTCAATCCTTTCTTTATAAAATTAAGAATTCAGGCAGTATCAGCTTAATAAAAAAACCGAAAAAACAGTGCCTTTTCCTATTTCTGATTTCACGCTGATATAGCCATTTTGCCGAGTAACAATGCCGCGGGCTAAATACAAGCCAAGACCTACTCCATCCATAGAGACCGCCTTCTGGGTCCGGTAAAACCTCTTAAACACGTCATTATAATGCTCAGAAGCAATACCGATTCCTGTATCTGAAATATCTATCCGCGTGTAAAACTGCCATGGACGAACCTGCACGCAAATACTTCCGCCTTCCGGCGTATATTTTACGGCATTATCCAATATATTGCCTAATGCTTCGGCAGTCCATTTTACATCATGCTTTACCATCACCTTGCTATCGCACTTCACATCAATCTGAATATTTTTCTGCCTTGCTTTTACCCAGATACTATTAACAGCATATGCAATGGTATTATATAAGCTTTCCACTTCCATATGCAGGGTAAAAGTGCCCGTTTCTAGACGAGACATCTTAATAAGGGATTGCATTAAAAAATCCAGCTTATTGATTTGCACCGTCATAGTAGCAAGAAACTCAGCCCGTTTTTCATCTGTTAATGAATGCTGTTGTAAAATATCTGTAAACATCTGAATATTTGCAATCGGTGTTTTCACCTGATGAGATATATCGCTGACTAATTCTTGAATAATCTGTTTATCCTGCTTACTTTGCCTTTGTCCCTCCCGCATATGCTCATAATATTGTAATAGCTTTCCCTGCACCTTAGAAACCTGCGAATCCTCATATGGTATGTAATTTTCAGGCTCGCGTCCCTCCATAAGCATATCTACCGTTTCACAAATATCATTTGCAAAATCCGCCTCCTTCCGTCTCTGGCGCCAATCCCATAAAAATGTAAGAAGAAGAATTACAATACCTGACGCAATAACTATCAACTGAATACTAAATAAGGTAACATAGTTCCAAAATACGCCTGTAAGGATAACTAAAACCCCTATTACTGATAATATAATTTTAAATGATATAAGCCTCCCCTTTTTCATACCCTTACACCTGTCCAAATATAGCCCATCCCTCTCACCGTCTGGATATAAGAATGGCCTGTATCTTCAATTTTTACCCGCAGACGGTTCATAGTTACAGTCAGCGTATGGTCGTCAATATAGTTACCATCGCAGTCCCACAGTTTTTCTAACAGTATTTGACGCGTCACAATATTTCCGGCATTGCTGGTTAAAAGAAGCAAAAGTTTATATTCATTAGGAGTAATAGCCAGCTTTTCACCATTTTTTATAGCAGTCAAAGCGCCAAAATCTAATTGTAAATAACCATCGTCATAATAATTTTCCAACGCTTTTGAAACAGAAGCGCTCCGGCGCAATATAACCTCCATACGGCGCTTTAAAATTTGAATACTAAATGGTTTTGTAATGTAATCATCTGCGCCAAGATCAAAACCATTTAAAACATCCTGTTCCAAATCATTTGCAGTTAGAAAAATAACAGGAAGCTCTGGAAAATCTTTTTTCATTTCCTGACAAAGACTAAATCCATTTCCATCCGGCAAATTTACATCCAGGATTACCAAATCAAAACATTCCGTTTTTAACAACTTCCGCGCTTTCTGACAGTTATAAGCCGCCATTGTAAGATAACCGCTAACGTCTAATTCAAAACAAAGCCCTGAATTGAGAGCTAAATCATCCTCTACCACTAAAATTTTTTGCACAATATCACCTCGAATGATTTTTTAAACACCCTCTGTTACTATAATAAATAGCTTAAAATTAAAAAACGGCAGCTTAGGCAGAACTGCCTTTTTAATCTCAAAATATCTGCTGTAGTATTAGTATAACGCACTTTCATTGTGTTCTCAAGAATAAAGAATCCTGCTTTGCAGGATTCTCCGCCTACGGCGGGTCGCTTTAGCGGCATATTTCTTTTCCGCCGCAGTGCGATAATTGTTTTTTATTTTATAGGAAATCCGAAGGAATTTCCTATAAAATAAAAAACAGCTCTTCAAAATGAAAAGCTGTTTTTAATCAAAGCTATCTATTTACCTTCACTGCTTGGCAGACTGATACGGAAAAATCTGCGGAGAAGCTGTTTTCCATTGAACGGAATCAACGGATAAATATAACTTTTTCCAGAAATTGTTTTATTCCGCACAATAGCTATAGCCGTAATAGCAAGCCCTATAATAAAACCTGGCAGGTCAAAAAACCCTGTTAAGATAAGAGTAATAATTCTCATAAATTTTAAAGCATAACCCAATTCAAAGCTGGACTGCGTATAATTTGCAACGGCTATAAATGCCATATAAAGCATAATTTCTGAATTAAACCATCCTGAGCTTACCGTAAAATCTCCCAGTACAATACCCGCCATCACACTTAAAGGAGTACTCAGCATACTTGGCGTATTAAGAGAAGCAAGTCTC
Source organism: uncultured Acetivibrio sp. (assembly GCA_949841225.1). Lineage (GTDB taxonomy): Bacteria > Bacillota > Clostridia > Lachnospirales > Lachnospiraceae > Velocimicrobium. The sequence continues at coordinate 1,334 of CATKYY010000078.1, read as the reverse complement.
ATACCATCCACAGCAAATTCTAGCAAAAGAAACTGCCATAAAATCGGTATATTAATAGGATCTGTGATATATATAAATTCATATCCTTCTGGAATCCATTGAGGATGATGCATTAATAGAAGAAAAACAGGAGTAAATACTACGGCCACAACATCAATAATAAAACGGCTAAGGCGAAGATATGTGCCTGTTACCGGCGGAAAATAATAATCGTCCGCATCCTCTATAATATCAAATACAGAAGTAGGAACAATAATTGCCGCTGGGGAATTATCTACTAAAATAACAATATTTCCTTCTAGAATAGCAGCTGCAGCCGCATCTGGCCGTTCTGAAAATTTAAATTTTGGAAAAGGATTATACCATTTATGCTGGTACAGACATTCTGCCAAACTTTCTCCATTCATAGTGAGAGAATCAATGTCTATCGCTTCTATTCTTTGTCTTATTTCAGCTAATATCCGGTTGTCAACTCTTTTTCCCATGTAACTGACTACTACGTCTGTTTTTGAACTGCGTCCCACAGTAAATATTTCCATTGTAAGCTGAGGATCACGAATACGCCGTCGAATTAAAGCGGTATTAAATACCAGGGTTTCCACAAAGCCGTCCCTGGAGCCGCGCATAACCTTATCCTTTTCCGGCTCGCCTACGCTTCTGGAAGGATATGTTCGGAAATCAACCGCTAATCCCTGATTATATCCGTCAATAAATAAGCACGGAACGCCTGACATTACATATTTTATTAAAGAATCTGTATCCTTTATAAGATCTACTTCTCCATAGGGAAGATATTTTTTTGAAAATCCATAAGCATCTGATGGAAAATCCTCCGGCTTCATTCTATAGAAAAATTCCATTATTTTTTCCATAATTTCATCTTTACTCAGCCCATCAATAAAATAAAAACAAAACCTGTGATCTCCCACATCAACTACCCGGTACATCAGGTCAAAATTTTCATTTACTCTGAGAAGTTCATTTATCATACTTATATTTCCATCTATATCTGTTACAAATTGGTTCGCCATAATTCTATGTCTCCTAACCTGAGTTCTTCAAGGTATAGGATAACCAATTTTCTCCTAATTTATCCTCAAGGACAGAAAAACGTCTTATATCTGAGAAAATACCTCTCCCAAGCCATAAGGTAAAAGCAAGTCTGCATTTTTATCATAAGGCGTAGGAGTCTTATTAATTAAAACCAGTTTGTTACCCTCATAATATCGAATTAGCCCTGCAGCTAGATAAACAGAAAGAGAAGTTCCTCCAATAATCAGAATATCTGCTTCAGAAATATAATAAATAGCCTTTTTTATAACATCCTCATCCAA